>NZ_JBANFK010000010.1:0-154232 GCF_037861105.1 Rhizorhabdus argentea | reverse complement strand
GGTGGAGCAGCCCGGTAGCTCGTCAGGCTCATAACCTGAAGGTCACAGGTTCAAATCCTGTCCCCGCAACCAAATCACAAGCAAAATCAGAGACTTAGCAATGGCCCCTCACGGGGCCGTTTGCGTATCCGTACTATCACAGAGCTAACACAAAAGCGCATCTGCGCTAATCTGCCGCCCGGACGATGTTCTGGCGCAGGTGATGTGATGGTCAACCACGCGATACTCGGCGGTTCGGTGCAGCTCTACAGGCGCGGCGATGGTCGCACCTGGCATTGCTCGGCTTCGGTCGACGGCAGGCAGCGGCGTGCCACCACCAGGGAGCAGGATCTCGCGCTTGCCAAGCAGGCGGCCGAAGACTGGTATCTCGATCTGCGCGGCAAGGCCCGCGCCGGCATGCTGATCTCCGAGAACACATTCGCCAAGGCAGCCGAGCTCTTCCTGAAGGAATATGCGGTGATCACCGAGGGTGACCGCAGTGAGCGCTGGACCGAGGGGCATGGGATCCGCTTGCGGGTGCATCTGTTGCCCTTCTTCGGCGCGCTCGGCCTGTCGCAGGTGACGCCCGGCAAGGTCCAGGAATATCGCGTGCACCGCATGGGCAGCCGCGACGAAATCAATCCCCATTCCAAATCGAACAGACCGCCGAGCGGCAAGCCGCCGGCACGTAGCACCCTTCACAATGAGATCGTGACCTTGCGCCAGGTGCTCAAGACCGCGGTCCGCCATGGCTGGCTTGCCTATCTGCCCGATCTGTCGCCGCCATATCGGACGCAGGGCAAGGTCGTGCATCGGCCCTGGTTCAGCCCGGCCGAATATAAGCAGCTCTATGAGGCGAGTCGTGCCTATGCGCGCGAGCCCTTCCACGGCCATTATGCGTGGAACGCCGAGCAGGTGCATGACTATATCCTGTTCCTCGCCAACACCGGGCTACGCCCCGACGAGGCGCGTAATCTCGAGCACCGCGATGTCGAGATCGTCGAGGACGATGCCACCGGCGAGCGGATCCTCGAGATCGAGGTGCGCGGCAAGCGCGGGGTCGGCTATTGCAAGAGCATGGCCGGCGCCGTCCGCCCCTATGAGCGCCTGCTGGCTCGTCCCAAGCCCGGTCAGCATGAAACCCGCCGCGAGGCGCAGCGGCGCCGTCGTGCGGGCTTGCCGGAGCCCGAAAAGCTAGCGCTCGTTTATCCGGAGCCGACCGACAAGGTCTTCCCAGGCAATCATGTCGCGCTGCTCAATGGCATCCTCGACCGCGCTAAGCTCAAGGTCGATCGGGATGGCAAGCGGCGCACCGCCTACAGTCTGCGCCACACCTATATCTGCATGCGTCTCATGGAGGGCGCCGACATCTACCAGATTGCCAAGAACTGCCGCACCAGCGTCGAAATGATCGAGAAATTCTACGCAGCCCACATCAAGACGATGCTCGACGCAGCGTCGATCAATGTGCGCCGGCCGAAAAAACCCTCGGCAAAGGCCGGAGCGCACGCGCAGGCCATGCACGAGGACTAGCGAAGGGACGCTCGCACGAGCGGGACCGCTGGCGACAAGCGACCCGGACGGGCCGCCGCCATCGCACTGAGCAAATGACGCGTGAGATCCGAAGACCGAATCCATGTGGGCCGCTGGGCCGGCACTGCCTCAGGACGTACACAATGGAGTCTGGCTGGAACTCGGCCGCTAGCTTGCAACCTGTACGAAGGTATCGCTGCCATTGGAACGGCACCGATCAGCGTAACCTTGCCAAGGTTGGGGTCGAGGGTTCGAATCCCTTCGCCCGCTCTAGCTTGTTCATTATATATCAATCACTTATTCTGTTCCCGGGCGCGACTCTGGCGCTGCCGATCGGCCGGCCTGGCGGCCGGCTTCCGCAGCGCCGCGCTCGGCATCGCTCCGCTGCCGTCGATAATCACCGGCATCGCCACGTTCATGGGCATCGTCGCGCTCGGTCGCTTCGCGGCGCTATCGCTGTCGAACCGTCCCGCACGCGGCATGCTGATCGGCTTTTTCGCGATCCCAGCCGCGATTGGCGGCTTCTCAGTCGCAAACGCTTTCGCGTCGCTTGCGGGCTGCGGCAGCTTCGCCGTTGCGCTTGTCGCGGGTGGCTTGAGCAGCGCTGTCGCCGCGTACGGACTCGCTCGTCCGATCGCCTGATCGCACTACCCGCCCGTCATTTCTCCTCATATCGCCCCGCCCGCCCGTTCCTGGCGGGGCTTTTTGCCAGCCCATCCTGCCATTGATTGGAAAGGGCGATGGAATGAGGTGGGTCGCCGCCTGCCGCCGAAGAGGGGCTCGATGGTTGCGGCGTGCAGATGGCGAGCCAGCGGTCGGCTGTGCTGCCGTCATCTTCGCACCCGGTTTTCAGGAGCGCGACTCCGCGCGGTCCGAATCCTTCCGGCCACGGGCTTCTGGTCGTGAGGCGGGGATCGAGACCAAACAGACACCGCCTGTTCGCAGGCGGGCCTATCCGGCGGCACGGTCACGGCGTCGGGCTTCTAGACGGGCCGCGATGCTGTGGCCACGTCTCCTGTCGGCGGATCCAGGCCGGTGGCCAAACAGCCTCTCTTCATGGCTTGATGACCGAAACCGGCTTCGCCTCTGCCGCTCGGGGCCGCAACGGCTTTGGGTCACTTTTTTCCCCTGCCGGCTTCGCCGTCATTCCTCGCGGGGACAAAAAAGCGCCCCGCCGCCGTCCTCCAGCTGCGCTTGCGGGTCTTCGACTGCATCCGCGGCAGCCCCGGTCACCTTCAACGCCATCGAGGCCGTGATGGGCACGGGCTCGTGGATCAAGACTGGAGACCTAACATGGCTACCATCGGCACCTTCAAGAAGACCGCTAACAACGAGTTCGTCGGGGACATCGTCACCCTCAGCGTCCAGGCCAAGGGCGTCCGCGTCATTCCCGACAGCAACGGCGCCAACGAGAATGCGCCCTCGCACCGGGTCTTCGTCGGTCGGGCCGAAATCGGCGCTGCCTGGACCAACGAGTCCAACGAAGGCCGCGCATATCTCGGCATCAAGCTCGACGATCCGAGCTTCACCGCTCCGATCTACGCCAACCTGTTCGAAGACGAGGATGGCGAGACCTACAACCTGATCTGGTCGCGCCCGACTCGCCGCAACGGCGACTGAGCTGACCGATCAAGCCCCGCCTGGAACGACCGGGCGGGGCTTTTGTTCGATCCATTTTGATTGTAATATTAACCACCTATCGCGCGGCGCGGCATAGTTACGACCGGGTCCTAGGGATTTGCACCTTGCGCGGCAGGCCGCTGGGCGTCGTGCTGCGCGCACGTGGCGGCGTCGAAGGCGGGCGCTGAGACCCATGGTATCGATGCGAGACGACCTGTTCGACACGCCGATCCCGCCGGTACCGGACCAAGGGGAGGCGCGGGTTTGTTCGCCTCGAAAGAAAGGGCTGCATCGCGGCCGCACTCACGGTATAGATACGGAACAGAGTGAGATCGGACCGACACTATGAACCAGGCTGCCGCAATTGCCCCGGAATTCAATAACGGAAGTGACCTCGAGTTTACCGACATCTCGAGCGAAGCCTGGCGCGAGTATCGCTTTGCCGACGGATCGACCGTCCGGATCGATAACCCCCTCAAGCTCAACGTCAGCGACAGCGGTGGCCACCGCATTTTCGATGCCCAAAACCGGTCGCACTATATTCCCGCCGGCTGGCTCCATCTGTCCTGGGAGGCAAAGCCCGGTCAGCCCAATTTCGTTCGCTGAGCGGCTAGACCGGCCTGCCCGAGAGCGACCCGCGACCGACGCCCGATGATCGTTCTGCTCTCGTCCGACTTCCGGCCGCGCTATTCCGACGACATCATCCGCATCTTGGCCCTGCCCCGAGGCGGGCAACTGCAACTGCGCTATGGCGCCTCGCTTCTAACCGCCGGTGTTCAAGGTTGTGTGCCCCGCGAACAACTGGCCGGAGAAGCCGCGCTCATCTGCTTTGTCGCCGACGCGAACGCGTCAACGCCTTTTGCCTTGGTCCCTGTTCGCTTTGTGACCATCATTCGCGCCGAAAAGGTCGGCACCTCCTACATCTTTACGGTCGCAGCCGACGCCTTTGTCACCGCGCTCACAGATGCGGAGATACGCGCAGCAGCGAGTTCCACCGACCAGCAGCGCCTTCCAGCGCCTCCTGGCGCCTCGCCCACTGCTGGCGAGATCTTTGCTTTCGGCGGCACGGAGGCCTGGCGCGAGCACAAATCGCTCTCGCTCGACACGTTCGAAGCCACAGCGGAGCGCCTGGCCGCTCACACCACCTTCAACGCAGCCAAGTCGGCGTTTTTCACCGTGGTGCGTGTCAGCGAAGTTCGCGCCCGTAGTTGGTTCGGCACTTGGCCGCAGCCTCGCAGGCTCAATCAGGGCGCCTTCGATCTGAGGGCCGGAAAACGGTACGAATGCGAAGTCTACTGCCTGAGGCTATATGAGCCGCCCAAGGCAGTTCCGATTGAGCCGAACCCCGGGTTCGTTTTCACTACCATCGCGAGCACGTCTCCCAAACCGTCGCTGGGTGCCGAGGCTAATGACAGCTGGGTTCACTTCGGCTCCGCCAAGCGCAGCATCATTGACTCTCGGTACGATGTGAAGCGCTTTCTATTCGAGGCCGAGCCAGACGTCGTCCGGCGCGTCAGCGGGATCCGGCTCTTCCTGACTGAAGGCCTGGACGAAAGTTCGACCGACTATCAGCAGGACATCACCCTGTCGCTCATCTTCCGCGGATCAATCTTCTGGGCGATCATTAGAGCGATCCTGATCGGCATCGCGACCGCCGGACCCAGCATGATCGCTATCAACGCTGCGGGAAAGTTGAACGCGGGTGCGGTCGCCGCGGTAATAGCTCTCGGTGCATTGGCTGGCGCCGCAGCGATCTTCCCCACTATCCGAAAGCCTTGATTGCACCCCGATGACCGATGCGGCGGTGAGATCACCTCTATCGTCCAACGGAAGGATCTGAAGCGGATCGACTGCATCCACGATGCGACGATCAATTTGTTCGCGCCCTAAAAACTTCCCAGCGCTACCCGCGCCCAAGTTCCGGCGGTTGAACGAAGTGAGGAACCGGCTATCGTTGCTCCGGGGTAATGATGGCTCTCCTGGCGCCGATATCAAGCGACATATTTGTTTTTGAGGGGGTAGCGTGCGCACCGAAATTGAACATATGCGGGAAGCGCTCGCCTCTTATATCGAAGCGACCTACCATCTTTCAAATCCCAAGGTCGTCAACCTCAGGCGCAATCTGCTGACCCAGGGCGGGGTTGCCCAAACCCCGTTTATAGAGAGCACGCCCGCATACGTCGGCGACCGCAAGTTCGCGACGCTAGCGATCGATCCGCAGGTGCGCGCCTTCCTAACCAGTATGGCGTCGCGGGAATCCGAGCAACTCCTGTTCGATCCGCCCTATGAGCATCAGGCGCAAGCACTCGAACTCGCAGCGAAGTCCGATGCTGGCGGCACGGGCATCGTCGTCACGACCGGCACCGGATCGGGCAAAACGGAGGCCTTTCTCCTGCCTGTGCTTGCCCGCCTGGCGGGTGAAGCCACGCACCGGCCCGAGCATTTCTCGACGCGCGCGGTACGCGCGCTGCTGCTCTATCCGATGAACGCGCTGGTCAACGATCAGTTGGGCCGGCTGCGCACGCTGTTTGGCGCGAGCGCGGTGCGCAAATGGTTCACCTCTGCAGCTAACCGACCCCCCAAGTTCGGTCGGTATACTGGCCGCACGCTCTATCCCGGCATGCGCGACGGCGACCGCGATCAGAAGCGACTAAAGACGCTCGAATATTATCTCAAAATCGAGGACGGCGCGCGTGCCGGTAACGTCAAGGATCAGGCGCTCTTGCAGATCTTGCGGGAGAAGGGTCGCTGGCCCGGTAAGCCGGACAGTTTTCTCGGTGCCTTTGACGGCCTGCGCAATTGGTACGGGAAGCCAGGCGCCCATTGGGTGGACTCCAATGGCGATCCGCTGCGCGCGATCGAGCGACTCGAAGATCCCGAACTGCTCACACGCCATGAGATCCAGGCAGCGTGTCCAGATCTCCTTGTCACCAACTATTCGATGCTCGAGTATATGCTGCTGCGCCCCATCGAGCGCGATATCTTTGCCGACACGCGCGCCTATTTCGAGGCGCACCCGCAAGAGACGTTCTTTCTGATCCTCGACGAGGCGCATCTATACCGCGGTGCGAACGGCACCGAAGTTGCCTATCTCATCCGTCGTCTCCTAGACCGGCTCGGCCTGCCCGCTTCGCGCGTGACCTTCATCGCGACCAGTGCCTCTTTCTCGAATAGCGACGCTGCAGCCAAGTTCGTCGCGCGGCTGACGGGTCTGGAGCCCGACGCGATCACCACACTGACCGGCGAGAAGCGTGCGTTCGAGCCGTCAGCGGCGGGTTCTACCGACCTCGCCAGCGCGCTCGCCGCGGTACCGCTCAACATGCTGCAATCCTCGTCGCCACGCGACCGCGCCGCAGTCTTGGTAGCGCTCGCAAAGCATTCGAAAAAGCAACTCGGCGCGCCCGTGACGCTCAAACGCATCGACGGCGCGGCCCAAGATATCGTCGCGACCGTCCATGGTTTCGACGGTCGCGGCGAGGCAATCGAGGAAGAGGTGCTGCTGGCTGCGGGCGAGATCGCTGAGACGGAGCAAGTCTTTCTGGTCGTTGACGATGTGCGGTGTTCGGAAGGCGGGGTGTCGTTTACCCGGCGCTTTGAACTCGGGACCGCGAAGGCGGAAGCGTGCGACTGGAAGGAAGACGACCTGCCGGCAGCGCTCGCCGAATTGCTGGGCGAATTGCCGGTGCTCGGCCGCCTGCGCAACGTCACCTCCGGTGCGCAGTCGCAAACCGACCCGGTCGCCTCACCGGGCGCAGCCTGGGCGCTGACCGCGCTTCCGGTCGCCCTTTTTCCCAACGCCGATGCCGAGTCCGGCGCGGCGGCAGTCGATGCGCTGCTCGAACTCGCCTCGCTCGCCCGACCAAATCCGGGCGCACCGCCGCTACTTCCGGCGCGCGTCCATATGCTATTTCGCGGGCTTCCTGGCTTGTGGGCCTGCGCGAATCCGGACTGCAGCAGGATCGCCGAAGACGAACGTGGGGGGCCGACCGGCGCACTCTACGCCGAGGCGCGCCAGAGCTGCGATTGCGGCGCTCAGGTCTATGAACTGCATAGCTGCCGCGACTGCGGACTGTCGGTCGCACGCGCGAACGTCGGTGCACCGACCGGGGTCGAGCATCTTTGGCAGGACAATGGCCGTGCCTATGCCGGTGATACCGGCGTCATCGAGCCGATCCACGTCTGTCTCGAGGATCCGCTTCCGCAAAAGCCCAATATGATCCGTCCTGCCTTTCTCGATCTCAAGTCCGGGCGGATCGGCGGTAGCGGCGGTATGAGCCGAGAGGTTTGGTTACCTCCGTTGATGGGCGCCAAATTGTTCGAGAAATGCCCACGTTGCGAAGCATCGTGTGCCGATACGTCGCCGGGAGGAATTTCTGACCTGCAGACCAAGGGCGAGCAGCCGTTCAAGGAACTGATTTCAGTCCAGGTGCTCGAGCAGCCGCCACGCCCCGAGAGCACTGCGCCGCTTCAAGGCCGCAAGGCGTTGGTCTTCTCCGATGGACGGCAGACCGCGTCGCGGCTTGCCGGCGAAATGAAGACTTTCTCGTTCCGCGACAGCCTTCGACCTTTGCTGCTGACGGGCATGCAGGCACTGCGCTCGCCCGTGTTCACGCCATCGCTGAACGACGCACCGCTGGCGATCTCGCTGGGCGCCGCCAAATTCGGCGTACGATTGAGGCCCTCAGGGGATGACGAAGGCGCGATGGACCATGCCGGCAGGCGCGCCAACAGTCTCGTCGGAAACGAGGATGCCGAGGCGGAAGACTTCCGGTCGCTGACCGCCCAGACCTCTGACCGAACCCCCCTCTCGGTGTTCCAGAGCATCTACGCGGTGCTGCAGGACGATCATACCGGCCTCTTCCCGCTCGCGCTGGCGATGCTGCGCCCCAAGCTCACCAAGACCGAGGAAAAGCAGCTCAAGGAGTCGCTCGTCCTGCCACTGGTCGCGGGACTCGGCGAGGACGTGGCGCGGACTGCTTTGGTCGAGCTCTGGCTGTGGCAGGCGATGCGCAAGCATGCGATCAAGCTCCAGAGCAGCTTCAAGAACATCGAAGGCGCCAAGGGCTCGTCGGGGATTCGACCGTGGAATGGCCGGTTCAGCCAGGTGATCGCCAAGCAGTTGGGCGAGCGGGGCCTCAAGGCGTGGATCAAGGGCGACTATGCCAGCGTCTGCGAGCCTGCGCTGCGGTCGATATTCTCGGATGGCGAGCCGGGCGATTATTTCCTGCTCGCCAGCAAGGTCGCGCTTGATCCCGGCGAGACATCCGAGTGGCTCCGGTGCGAGCGGTGCACCAGCGTCTCGCCGCGCAACGCGCTGCTCGGTGATCAGTGCGGCTATTGCGGCGGTGGCGCCAAGATGATCGATCCCGCGCATGACGCGGTGTTTCGTAGCCGCAAGAGCTTCTACCGGCGTCTGTGGGAACGGCTCAGCGATCCCGACGATGCCTATGCGCCGCATCAGCTTATCGCCGAGGAGCATTCGGCGGCCCTCAACGACAGCGGTCTCGCCAATGCGATGTCGCGCAATGAAGCCTATGAGTTGCGCTTTCAGGATATCCCGATCGAGCAGGACGGCCAGATCGGCTCGCCGATCGACATCTTAAGCTGCACGACGACGATGGAAGTCGGCATTGATATCGGCGGTCTGACCGCTGTCGCGCTTCGCAACGTGCCGCCAGGACGGGCCAATTATCAGCAGCGCGCGGGGCGCGCCGGCCGCCGCGGCGCCGGTCTCTCGACAGTCGTCATGTTCTGCGGCGCCGACAGCCACGACCAGAGCTTCTTTCGCGATCCCGCGCCGATCGTCGCAGGTCCCGCGCCCGATCCGATCCTCAATCTCGACAATCCGGTGATCGCGCGCCGCCAGGCATTCGCCTATCTGATCGGCCGGTTCCAGCAGGACCGGATCGATACCGTTGGGGGATCGGCGGACGTCTTTTCGTCCCTCGGCAGTGTGGCGGACTTCCTCGGCGGCGCTGCCGATGTCTTCTCGCTCCAAGGCCTGACGCAGTGGATCGCGGACAATCGCGACGATCTTCACTTCGACCTCGAGCGGCTGTTCACCGAATCCTGCCCGGCGCTCAATGCGGATGACCTGCTCGATACCATGCCTGCCGTCCTCGAGGCGCATCTGATCGTACCTGGCGAGAGCGCACCACCGCCACCGCCACCGCCGCCGGCCAAGGCCGACGATCTCGATGACGACGATATCGAAGACGAGGAAATGGAGGATAGCGCCGACGACGATCACGGTGTCGCCGATAATGGAAAGCTGCTCGACCGTCTGTTCGACGCTGGCCTGCTCCCCAAATATGCCTTCCCAACCGATGTCGCGACCTTCAGCGTGTTCGAGGAAACGACCGATCCCTGGAATCCGAAGCGCCGCTACTCGCCGCAACAGGGCCTCAATGCTGCGCTCAGCCAATACGCGCCCGGACACGAAGTCTGGGTGGACGGCAAACGCTACCTCTCCCTCGGTCTCTATTCCGAGCGCGATGCGGAGCGGATCGGCGCTTACAAAGCGCGGCGGCTCTATTATCAGTGCCAGCTCTGCAACTATGCGGACCTTAAGGATCTGAAGGACGGCTATCCCGAGCAGACCCGCGACTGCCCGGCATGCAATGGCCGCGCGACCCTGGGCCCCGCCCGGCGCTGGGTCAGGCCGACCGGCTTCGCGCATCCGCCCTCGATCACGGCGCTACCACCCGATTTCGATGCGGGTACGCGCACGCGCCCGACCCGCGCCACGCTCGATTCGCTGCAATTTCCCGACGCAGCGCGCATCGGCGGCGAAAGCTGGCCGATCGGCACGCGCTGGGAAGGCTGGGGCGACACCAAGACGTTGGTCGTAACTAACCGCGGATCGCTCGACGCGACCAATTATGCCTTCAATTACTGCGGCAAGTGCGGGCGCATCGAACCGGGCGACTTCGATCCGGCGATGCGCCGGCTGCGCTCCGGCCAAACCCATCCACGGCCCCGGCCCAACCGGCCGAAGGAGCAGGAGGAATGCGACGGGACGTTCACCAAGATCGTGCTGGGCAACGAGTTCGACACCGACGTCGTGGTGTTACGGCTGGGCTTGCCGCGCGACTGGTCGCTCGACCCCGATCGCGCGGCAACCACCATTGCTGCACGCTCGGCAGTCGAGGCATTGCGCCGGGCGGCCTGCGCGATGGAAGACCTTGAACCCAACGATATCGACGGAGATTTCCGCTTCGCGCCGAGAAGCGCCGATCATCAGTTCATGGATCTCTATCTCTATGACCAGGCGGCCGGCGGCGCCGGCTTTGTGAAGGCAGCCGCGCGCGAACCGCACAAGCTCGTCGATGCGGCGCTGGCGTTACTCGACGGCTGCGACTGCGACGACAGCTGCTACCAGTGCCTGCGCTCGTACAAGAACCGTTACGACCACGCGCTGTTTGACCGGCGGATCGGCGCCGACCTGCTGCGTGCCTGCTTCAAGGGCGCGCCGTTGGGAATTGAACCTGACCGGGAGGATCATGCGCTCGATCGGCTAGCAGCCGACCTGGAGGAGAGCGGTGCCGCGACCAAGCGGCTCGATGGTGGCCTTATCGACCCGCAGGGAAAG
Source organism: Rhizorhabdus argentea (assembly GCF_037861105.1). Lineage (NCBI taxonomy): Bacteria > Pseudomonadati > Pseudomonadota > Alphaproteobacteria > Sphingomonadales > Rhizorhabdaceae > Rhizorhabdus > Rhizorhabdus argentea. The sequence continues at coordinate 143,509 of NZ_JBANFK010000010.1, read as the reverse complement.
GTCATCTGCCTCGCTCATCCTTTTGTCGAGAATTGGCCCTGCTCGCCGCGGGCGCGCGCACTGATTGAGGACAAGGACGCGGTGGCGATCGACATCCTTCTCGTCCTGCGCGCGCTTCCGATCGCATCGAGCGAGGCGCTGTCAGTCCGGAATGTGGATTTGAACGCGGGCCTCAAGCCCGACGCCAATGGGATTCCGGAGTTGAGCGTCGCGCAGATCGTGGCCGGCCAGACTACGGCCGACGCGCAAGCGCCCCGCTATGCAGTCACCGAGGCTGAGGTCGGCGATTTCCTATTCAAGCTCGACGCCAATACGTTGTCGGGCAAGGCGGACGTCGCCAAGGGCACGATGTGCCTGTTTCGGCCTTTCGCTGGCGAGCCGACTAAGACAGACATTTATTTGATCCGGCGAAGCGACGGCGAGGCGTTCGGCGCGACCCGTGCGAGTTGGACGGTCGGCATGCTCCAGGCTCTCGACAAGGACCAGACGCGCGTCCGTTACCGGGCGGCGTCGCATCATATGGAATGTTCGAGCCAATTAGTGCAGCCCTCCAGCGCGCTGGTCGCCGTCGGCCAATTCATCAAGGCGGTGCATTGATGGCGCAGTTCATTCCCTCGATCGACCCGGAGACGATGGAGTTCGGCTCCGAAGCCGACTTTGCGCGGGCAATGCAGAAGCAGTTGGGCGAAGGGTTTCTGGTGATGCATTCACTGCCCTGGGTCTTCCCCGCGCGCGACGACATCGACGCGCCTTCCCGCGAAGGCGAGGCGGACTTCCTGGTACTGCACCGCCAATTTGGATTGCTCATCATCGAAGTGAAGGGCGGCGAAATCACGCTCAAGGGGCGGACTTGGTATCGCCACGTCAAGGCCGGCCTCAAGGAAATCAAGGACCCGGTTCGCCAGGCACGGCGCAGCTTGTGGGCCTTGAAGAAGCGCATTGAGCTTGTCTGCGGCAAGGCCGTCGCCGATCAGACGATCATCTCGGTAGCGGTCGCCTTCCCGCATTGCCTGTTCAAGGATAATCCACCGACCGACCTGCCGGCAGATGCGATCTTGACGATGGACGATCTAGCACATGTAGAGCCTGCGATTTTGCGCGCCTACAAGGCTGGCGGTGGCGGCAAGCGCGAACTGTCGCCCCAGGAATTCGATGCGGTGCGATGCGCGCTTGCGCCCGAGTTTCGCGTCTATGAGCCACTGCGCGTCAGTGTAGATGCTGCTGGCGAGACGCTCGCCCGCCTGACTCGTCAGCAATTGCAGGTGCTGCGGGGCTTCGACGCCAATGCTCGAGCGATCATTGAGGGGGTTGCAGGTTCAGGCAAGACGTTGCTGGCGATGCAGCGCGCACGCTCAATGGCCACGACGCACAAGGCGGTTCTGTTCACCTGCTTCAACGCCGAACTGGCCAAATGGATACGCGAGGAAATGGCCGCCGATCTTGCAGAGAATGGGGGCAAGATCACGGTACAGAACTTCCATCGGCTGGCATCGGACTTGTGCAAAGCGGCGGAAGTCGACTTCACCGTCAACCAGCAGGACGCCGCGCGCTGGTGGGATGAAAAGGCGCCCGACCTGCTCGCCGAAGCCGCCCTCGATCTTTATGGTGGCGATCCGCCGTTCGACGCGATGGTCGTTGACGAAGCGCAGGACTTCTCCCCCTCCTGGTGGGACGCCCTCGAGTATCTGTGCGACCGCAAGGGCGCGGTCTGGGCGTTCCTCGACAAGGCGCAGAGCCTGCGCCGCGATCCCGTCGGTCCACCGCTCGATGGCGCTTTCCGCTTCGCGCTCGATGTCAATTGCCGCAATACGCGGCGGATCGTTGCCTGCGCCAATGCCGCGACCGACGTCGCCAGCGAGCCGTTCGAACTGGCGCCACTCGGGCGACCGCCCAAGCTGATCGTACCGCAGACGCCGACCGCGATCAGTGGCCTTGTGCAGCAAGAAGTGCGCTCGCTGCTCAAAGACCATCGGCTCGAACCGCGCCAGATCGCGATCCTCGGTCCAGCAAGTAAAGCGAAGGGGCCGCTGGCCACCGTCAGCGCGATCGACGGGGTACCGCTCATCGACGACGCGTCGCAGTGGCGCGACGGCAAGGGGATTTTGTGCAGCACTGCGCGCAGTTTCAAAGGGCTCGAGGCGGATGTAGTGATCCTGTGCGATTTTTCCGGCTTGGGCAGCTTGTTCACCGTCAGCGATCTCTATGTCGCGCTGACTCGTGCGCGCTCGCATCTGGTCATCGTGGCGCATGATCGTGTGGCCAAGGAGAGCCTCGATGTCGCACTTGCGGCTGCGATAGCAACGGGTGCCGGCGAATGACCATGTTGGACGCCTGGAGTGAGGCGATTGGATACGCGGTGGATGACGCTGATTCGCCGTCGCTTCCCGCGGTTGTCGAGCACATCCGCAGCGCTGTCGTCGAGGCGGGTTTTGTCAGTCGCGGCCGGATCACCAGCGGCTTGAAGGAAGCCTATCGCCCGTTTGATTTGGACGAGGCCGTGATACGTGAGAAGATCGATGAGGCGATCGATCTGATGCTGCTGAGCGGCGACCTTGAGGAATATGCGACCAGTGCAGGTCGGGGCTATGCGGGAACGCCTCCCAGACTGATCGATTGGGACGGCGACCGCGTCAGCTTGCTAGGTTCAAGCCGCCTCGGGACAGGCACGGTCCGCCAGTTTGCCGCAGAAACGTCGCCGAGCGATGGCGTCACGATCGCACTAAACGATGAACTCGGCCGCCCTGAATGGCGTAATGCGCTGGTTGAACTTGGCGGTGCTGATGCGCCCGAGAGCGATGCGCGCACGCTATTTGCATTCTCTCAGGCGCTGGCGGCAAGCGGGGACCGCTATTCGCTCGACGAGCCGAACGCCGTTGCAGTTGTAAGTGGCCGCGCAGAATTTTTCGGGCGCGCCGACCCCGCCCCATCAGGACGCTGGAGCCGGGTTGAAGCGGAGGGCTTCTATCCGGCCGCAATCCGTACGGGATACACGCTCAAGAACGTCGTGCTTCATGTCGCCGGCAAGGATACGACGCTGTGGCAACCGCCGTCGCGCGACATCTGGCGATGGATTGTCGTTGGCCAGACGCTGGCGCACGGCGACCCAGTGATGCGCTACGATCGGGCGAATGGGGTACTCGACTTCCTGACGCCGCCACCGCGCCAGGCAGAGCGCGCAGCGCTGATCACAGGCGAACAGCTCAAACCTTGGTCGTGGAGGCTCGACACCAGCGCCTATGCCGTCATAGCCACGCTCATGGGGTCTCCGCGCTAGGGGCTTTTGGCACAAGCCAGAAGAACCGAGGCGGCTTCAGCTTGGCAACCTCGCCAAGCGTTGACTCGAGCCCTTCGAGCCGGGCAAGCCTCGCCTGCCATGCTTGCTCGGACAGTGTCAGCATCAGTTCCGCGCCGCGGACGGCTGCACGATTGAACTCAAGCTTGGAATCGAGCGCCGCCGCCACCTTGATCTCGGCCCGGGCTGCTGCAGTGAGATTGTCGGCATCCGCTTGGGCGGCAAACAAGCGGGCCGGTACCTCGCGACGGATCGCATGCTGCGCGCGGCCGAGACATTCACCGCCAATAGCCGTCAACCGGCGCATCGCCGCGGTCCGCGCGGCGCGCTGCCGCGCCTCGGACAACATCGTGCGGCGACGCGCGAGTTGGTGCGCACCAATGCCGTCGAACGCAGCGGTCTCAGCCTCTGCCACTACCATTTCCTCGCCATCTTCGACCAAGGTCGCGAACAGCAGCTCAGGTGGACTCAGGTCGATCATCCAGCGGCGATCAGCCTGGAACTGCGCCAGCGCGATCCGCGCCATGGCAGCGCGCGCATCCTGTTCGGCTTTCGATACCTGGGTATCGCTCACTCCCCGCATCGCATCGGGGTCAAAGGCGAGCGCGTCGCGCAAATCAACTTCGCTCACCGCAATCAGCAACCGGCGATTGGCCCAGCGCAAAATCGGATGATCGTTGGGATATTCGACTATGAACTCAGTGTTGAGGTCCGCCGCAGGTGCCTGCTTTTCGAAAGCGACGATGGCGCCGTCATGAATGCCGCAACCATGGTCGAAGAAGTTGAGGCGACGCTTGGCCTCGTCACTCTGGACGACATTTGTGCGCGGCGGGCATTCGATCGCGGTGCGGCGAACAATGAAAGCCTGACGATACCAACTGTTGCGCGTATCGATGTCGGGAATGATCAGATCATTGGCATCGGGCTTGGTCTTGTACCACATCGTTTTGAAACGCTGCTCGCCATCCTGCCCGCTGCGAACGTCGAGAAAATCTTCGCGTGCGAGCTTGATCATCATCTCGGCGGCACGTTCGCGCATGAGATACCAATTCCAGTCAAAGCCTTCGACAGGTTTGAGTGGTCCTGCGTACTGTCGGCTGCGAAACCTTATTTCGCACCGCGTCGCCAACGCGGTGCGCGGTGTCGGGGGCAAGGTGGTTGCTTCAAGCCACGCGTCATAGGCTTCGCCAAGAGTCCGCGCCTGCTTTGCAGCGTCTCCCCACGTTGCGCCAGTTAAGCCATTGGCGGCGCTCGCGATCGCGTCGCTGATCTCCTTCCACTCGGACTCGTCAAACACCTCGCTGCGCAGGAAGACGCCTGTTCCTTCGAGGACGGTAAGGATGCTGTTCTCGATCGAATTTTCTACGACGATCGGGGTGATGGCGATCCGGCGATTGGCTGGTAGTCCCTTGGTGCCGAGCCGGTCGATGCGACCGATCCACTGCTGGATATCAGGCGGAGACCAGGGCAGCGCAAAGAAGATGATCTCGTCGGCGAACTGCAGATTATGGCCTTCGCGCGCGGCGTCGGCAGCGACCAGGATCTTGGCCTCGCCGCTGATGAAATCGTCGAGCGCTTCCTTGAGCAGCGCGACCTGCACTTCGAGCTCTTCCGCGGCGCCGACGGTCCGGCGCTTCCGCGCTACCTGCATGTCGGTGAGTTTCTCAATCGCGTCGCGCAGATAATCAGTGGTGGGATTGTCCTCGGCGACGACAACGGCGCGGCCACCCGGATTCTTGGCGTGGAAGATGCGCAGATGATCGATCAGTGCGTCGAGCTTGGCGTCGCCCGGCTCGTCACGCAGGCACGTGTCGATCTGTCGCCACGCAGTCTGGAGGTCGGGAGTCGTGCGCCGGAGCGTGCTGAGGCGTTCGCGTAACGATTGCGGGCTGCGTCCCGCGACTTGGAGCAGCGCTTCGCGGCGGATATCCAGATTGGCACCACGCGCAGCGTCGAGATAGGATCGCGTCGCTCGCGCGCGATCGACATCGCCGTCGGTCGGAGCAAGCTTGATCGGCTGGTAATTTCGCTTGGGCAGGGCATCGGGATAGTCGGTTCGTGCCGTGCGGATGAGCCGACGGTACAGGCCGAACGCCTCTTCGACCGCGCGGCGTCTGCCGGCGTCTTGAAGCTCGCCGCCCCATTCGTCGCGTGCGTGCGCTTCGCGCTCGGCCAGGATCTGGAGGATGTCGCGGTCTTCGGCGCGGGCAATGCGATCGGCCTCTGGCTCTAGCAGGGCCATAAGTTCGCGGCGCGTGCGCGCCTGGTGAAGCGCTGGAGTCGCAGTTAGAGCGATAACATTGGGGATGGTTCGCGCGGCAAGGATCAGGTCTTCGCGGACCTGGACCTGCAGCTTGGTGAATTCGTCTACAAGCAGCAGGTCGATGCGATCCGCGACAATGCGACCACCAGCCAGCAATCTGCTCGGCCGGACCAGCCGCATCACCAGATTGCCATGGACTCCCCCTTCGTCGCCACTCTCGAGTGCGAGGACGTGGCCGCGGCACAGCAATTCCTCTTCCCATTGCGACACCAGATCGTCAGGCACGACGAGCGCCGCCGTGAGAGGGCGCGGGCTTTGCGCGGCGAGCGCGCGCATGACCATTATTGCCTGGATGGTCTTCCCGAGACCGACCTCGTCGGCGAGAAGCCAACGGCATGCAGTGCCGGTCACCATGCGATGCACGCTATCAATCTGGTGGGTATAGGCAAATGCGCCGACGCCCAGAGCGCCGAGCAGCGCCTGATCACGGTCGAGGCGCCGCGCCGCAGCGTGGATACCGAGCAGCACTCGATGGAACTCGCTCATGCCGGCACCCCCACGACGGCGGGACCCAACCGGAGCGCAGCGTAGCGCGTGGCGCGCGACACGAAAGGATCATTGGCGAGGATATGAACGGCGGCATCGACGTCGTCGCAAGCGGCGGGCGACAACCAGAGCTGCAGCGCGCCGGCGGCCGCTTCGGGCGAGAGATAGCCGCGCGGTAAAGCGTAATTCCGGGTCCAGGCCGCGAGGTCCTCCGCCAGTTCAGCGATGCTGAGGTCGGTATAGCTGCGCTTAGCGAGCAAGCGGCCGCCTTCGGTCGGCGCCAATTGTCGCACCAGAGCGGGGCGGCGAATTGCACGCAGCGCTTCCTTGGCCGCGCTTTCCCAATCATCGGGCGGCGCACCGAAATCGAAATCATCCTCGACGTCTAGAAGCGCCCCTGCATCATGCAGTTTGATAATCGCTTCCGAGAATGCCGCGTTGAGTGCGTCGTCCATCGCGCCGTCTGCAGGCACCGTGCTGGCGATCGGCCAGTCGGGGTCAAGCGAGCGAGCGTGCTGAACAAACGCCCGCGCGAATAGCGCGGCCTCATCCGGGCCCGCTTCGGCCGGAACGGTTGCCATGCCCCGCGCGACTGCGATGTGCCAGAGCGAGGCGTGCGGATCGGTCGGGCTGTCCTTGCTGTCCTGCTCGGCAAGGGACCAGGCGCGGCCGCATAGATCGATCACCAATGGGTCTTCGAAATGGCGAACGATGCGCCCCTTGGCGCCGATCGCCGGTAGCGTCGTGCACCGCGCCCGCGCCCAGGCGATGCGGGCACGTGCGATATCGCCGACGCCCTTGCCATGGTCGAACATCCGGCGCGAACCGACGTCGGAGCCAAATTGCGCGGTGAAATCGCCATAATCGAAAATGTTGGAACTCAGGATCTGCAACGGGTCGGCGATACGGCCATCCGAGAGCAACAAGCCGTAGGCCTTGGCACCTCGGCTTGGCGGGGCGATGGTATCGGATGCCACGAACCGATGCGGCGCCTGCGCGCTTGCCTCAACCAACGTGGTGCTGAGGTCAGCACCAACCAATTGGGGCCCGTTCTCAGTCCATTCGACGGAGGCCGCGGGCCGCTCGAGCGGCATCGCGAGCGAACGCGAGCGTCCAAGCGCCAGACGGAGCATACCCTTGCCTGCTTCGAGCAGTTTGGCGCGAATTGCATCGTCATAGAGGGGCGCCAAGAGCTTCGAACTGGCTGCAATCGTCATCGGCAGAGTGGCGAGCCGCTCGCGTCCACGCGCGATCAGGCGTCCGTCGATTTCAAGATCAGCGGTCACGCTCACGCCGATGAGAGGTACTGGGCTTTCGACCCGCAACTGCAAGCGGCGTTCGACTAGCGCTTCGAAGGCGCTGTCGCGTTCGAACATTATGATGTCCGCAATGCCGTCCTCAGCACTCGGGGCGGCTTCGGCGCGAAGCCCGGGCCGGCCGGCGAGCCCGGAAACCGCAGCGATGCGACCATTGGCGGACAAACGCTGCGGCATTGCGTTGGACTCGTTGTCCGTGCCGTCGCTGTAGATTAGAAAAGGTCGATCGGGTCGGACCACGCCTTGGGGGGCACCGATCGCATCGATTGGATGGCGCGCAAGCAACGCCCGGCGCTGGTTAGCGAGCAGGTCTTCTTTGATCAGGATCGCTCGGTCGGCCGCGGTGGCCAGATTGGCCTCGTAGAAGCGATAGCCCCCGGCGGTGCCCAGTAGCTTGAGTCCGGCGAGGGAGGCCGTGTCTAGCCTTCGCCCAAGCCATGCATAGCCTGACACATCGTTCAAGACGCCGAAGCGCTGTTCCGCCTGGCTGCGATCGGCGTTGACATCGAACAGGAGCGTAGCCGTCCAGTCGATGGTCCTGCTGGCGAGTGTCGCTGCAATGTCCGTGCCCGCGCCAAAGACGCTCGCGGCGTCAGCATAGGCGGCATCCTCTTCGCTCGGTGCGGAACAGAGCGCGATCGCAAATGGACCAGTGCCAAGCGCGGTGTCTGGGTGAAGAAAGCTACCCGCGTTCCACAGGCGCGGCTTCCACCCAGCGGAACGGGCGATACCGCGCGCCTCGTCATACAGCGCCGGGGGCAATGCGGGCCAGTTCACGAAAACATGCACGCCGGTGGCATCGGCGAGCAGCGCGAGGCGTCCCAACGTCTGTTGGGCGGCAGTTGGCGGCTTTGCGGTCCGTCCGCGCAGCCGGGCCGCCCGCGCTGCAAAAAAGGCTTCAGGATCGGTTGCGACAGCGTCGCGCAGACGAGTGTATGTCGCTGACGACAGCAAATTCCCGCGATTGTCCGTAAGGAGCGCGCTCAGCACGCGCGCGCTTGGCGCTTCAAAGCGCAGCCAGTCGGTGAGCCTGGCTCCTTCGGCGGCGCTCGCCCACGCACGCAAGCTCGGAAAATTGGTCGTCCGTCCCGGTCCGGGCAGCGCGGCGACCGGCGCGCGCGCCATGAGCCGGCTGACCGGCCCGACCAGATCGAGGGGTAGCAAGGCGTTGGCGATCGGCCAGGCAATAATCGAGAAATGGCTACTGAATGCACTATCGCTCGGCCGCGACAGATCGTAGCGCTTGGCCTGCGTTTCGAAGATTTCGGCAATGCGCTGACGTTGCGCCATCGTGACGCCAAGCCCAAGTGCGTCGCTGAACTTCGCCCAGAACACCGTGCCGACCCCTTCGAAGCGGAATCCGATTTCTGCAGCAACAGCGCAAATCAGCAGTGGCGCGCGTGAGATGAGATTATCAAGGCTGTGTGAAAACGCGATTGGCGCCATGTCATCAAAGGATTCTGGCCAAAGCATTGCGTCGTCAACTGCTTCGATCAACGTAACAGCGACTGTCCGTTTCTTATTAAGCCCGACAATCGACGCCTTAAGCGCACGCTCAAGCTCGTCGATCTCCCCTAAACTCAACATCCCCCCTCAACCATCATACAGATGCTTCCCCTCGTCGCTATGATCCCCGTGCGATCACGCACTGTCGAGCAGAAACGTTCTCGTCTCATGAAGAATCCGCGGTTTTGCAGGGACCATTCGATTCCGCGCCGCCGCAACCCATCGAGCACCTCAAGACCCGGTATGCGATGCAATTGTCTAGGAGATTTCGCAGACCCGACCATCGGTCCGGACCACGACGACAAAATAATTGCGGTTCGGCGCACATCAGGCATAGTGCTTGGCCATAGTAGGGATGCCACCAGCGGCCATGCGCCGTGATCAACGGAGGACATCATGTCTATCGACGATACCGCAAGCGACCGCTTGCTTACCGAGGTTGAGCGCCAGCAGAAGTATCTTGCACGGCTGCCTGACGACTATCAGTTTCCGCTCTTCAACGCCGCGCAGGCTCTCGAATCCCAACGTCGCAGCGGTTATCGCAACACCGCCGCAGCCGCCCGCGAGATCGTAGACAACGCGATCGAAGCGAAGGCGACGCGCATCGACATCTGTTTCGAACGCCCCAAGCAGTTGAAGGCGCACCAGCGTGCCGACACGATCTTCGCTATGGCGTTTATCGACAACGGGTCAGGCATGCTGCCTAAGATGGCGCGTTACGCTCTGTCCTGGGGATCGGGCACCCATTTCGACGATCCTGGATTCATCGGCAAGTTCGGCTTTGGCCTCCCGAACGCTTCGATCAATCAAACCCGCCTTGTCGAGGTTTATACAAAGACGGCCGACTCGCCGACCATCACCAAGGCGATGCTCGATGCGCGCAAGGTAAAAACCCACGGGCTGCACTCGATCGAGGAACCGGTTGATGCCGACCTGCCTGATTTCGTCCAGACCTACCTCGACAAAGCCGGCCTAGCGTTCGATCACGGAACCGTCGTCGTGTGGGTCGATCCGGACCGCCTGACCTACCGCACGCCTGCGCTGATGAAGGAGCATCTGCTCGACGATTTCGGCGTCACCTATCGATACCTCCTCGACAAGGTCGAACTCCATATCGACAAGACCCGGGTCGCCGCGGTCGATCCGCTGTTCCTGACCGACCACGCCCGCTATTTTCTCGACGAGACCAAGGGCGGCGCCAAGCAGAGTGCCGACTATAACATCGCGGTCAAATATGCGCGCGACCCCGAGACCGGGCAGATGGCCCTAACCAAGATTGAGGATCTCTCGGAGATCGATCGAGCCGACCCCGGCCTGGAAGCCGCAGGCGCGATTTATGTCCGAGTCTCGCGCTTTCCATATGGCTTCGCCGAAGCCGCACCAAAGGGGCAGAAGGCGGCGACCGACGCCAATCGCCGGTTCGAAATCCGAAAGACCCGTCGCGGCATGTCCTTTGTCCGCGCTGGCCGCGAGATCGAGACGGTCGACGTCTTTCCGAAGTCGGTGAAGGACCAGGCCAAGGGCCTCGGCAACTGGCCACTGCTCCAGTCCTATGCCTATCACTGGGGCGTCGAGGTCAAGTTCGATCCCGATCTTGACGAAGTGTTCGGCATCACCAACGACAAGCAGACGGTGCGGCCCATTGAGGACCTCTGGCGGTTGTTCGCATCCGAGAAAATCGACGAGCAGCTTGGCCGCGAGCAATCCGAACAGCGCAACGTCCGCAAGGCCGCTCGCGAAAAGCTGCGCCAGGCGAAAGCCCAGCGGTCGCCCGAGCCGACCGCCGCCGAGAGCGCCGCGGCTGCCGCCGACACGATGACCGGCCACAAGCCTCGTATCACCGAGCGTGTGAAAGCTGAGGTTCGCGAAAAGTTCGAAGAGAAGGTCGCCGAGCGCGCCAAGGTCGATGCATCATCGGTCGATGCCGCTCGCGTCGCGCTAGAGGCCGAGGCCAGCAAGCGGCCATACGTCATCGACTTCTACGACGAGCCGCGTGGTCCGTTCTTCAAGCCCGAATGGCTCAACGGTTCGCAGATCGGCGTCATCATCAATCGCGAGCATCCGTTCTTCCAGACGCTCTACAGCCCGCTTCTCAATCTCCCGGCGGGCGGACAGGCCAAGCAAGCGCTCGACGTGCTGCTGATCGCGCTGGCGCGCGCCGAACTCGCGGTCGAGAACGAAGAGACCGCGAATTTCTATCTCACTCAGCGTGAGCGCAAGTGGAGCGAATTTCTCACCGACGCGTATCGCTCGCTGCAGCAGAAGCTGGCCCCTCTCGACGAGGAGACCGCCGAGGCCGAGCAGCAGATCGATGGCGACATCGCGGAATTGGAGGCAGCGGAATGAGTGTTCGGGCGGGGGTGCACCAGAACTCCCGCCCATTTTGTTAATGCCCGCGTACATCGGGCCGACATCGTGGCGTATGTGTGAGTATCAGTTCGAGACCAGTGTAGGTGCGGCCATGAGCCGTCATGTCCCCGGGACGCTGCAACGGCCTTCAAGCTGATTTTTGAAGGCCCTAGCAGCGAAAGGAGGACTCCGTCATGCGCGGTGTCTCGTTGAACACACTTATCGAAGCAGCTGTCACTGAACAGCCCTATAATCACCAGCGCCTCGGCCTCCAGGCCAAGCGTTATTGCGGCGTCATCTCCGGCAAGATCTGCAGTGATCTGCCCGAGGATCTGCACGACGACATCTTCCAGCAGGCTTTCGTCGAACTCTTCCGTATCGGCGCGGGTGCCCTCGAGCGCCTGAGCGGGCTGGCGCTGTTCCGCCGCGCTATCTTTGTTGCGATCCGCGTCGTGCGCGCCGATTACGCGCCCCCCGGCCGCCGCACCCGTAAGGCCCGTGACGGCGCGCCGCCCGAGCGCGTTGCCGCGGAGGATATCGGCTGGATCGCCGAGGGCGACCACCTGCAGCGCGCCACTGTCATCGGCACCGATAACACGCCCTATATCGACTTCGACCAGTTCCAGAGCCCTGCCGCCGCGGCAGCGATAAAGCGGGTCGAAGATCGCATCGACGGAGACTGGGCGCTCCGCCGCGCCCCGCTGAACGTTGCCTCGGCGCTGCGCCTGATCTGCCTCGACGGCGTCCGCGTCGACATGGCGGCGCAGGCGGTCGGGCTCGATCGCTTCAAGCTCTACCGGGAAGTGGCTGCGCTCTCGTCGGCCCTGGCCGCCGCCTGATCGCATGGCCTCCGGACCGGACACACTACGCGGGGCGGGGATCGGGTCGGTCCTCGCCGCGCAACGCGCCTATGCCGAGGATCGCGGCGAACGGGCGAAGTTCGGGCTGGTTGTGCCCGAAGCCTTCGTTCGGGGCATCCGCGACTTGGGCTATCGCAGCAACGGCGATGCCATCGCTGAACTAATCGACAATGCGCTCCAGGCCTTCGCCGATCGCATCGATGTCGCCTTCGGCTATGATGGCACCACCTCGCTCAAAAAGCCCCTCCAACTGGCGGTGATCGACAACGGTCACGGAATGGAGCCGGCGATGATCCGCATGGCCGTGATGTGGGGCGGCACACACCGCGAAAACGACCGGAGCGGGCTTGGCCGCTACGGCTATGGCCTTCCCTGCGCTTCCGTCAGCCTTGGCCGTCGCTTCACGGTGCTGTCGAAAGTCGCCGATGGCACGGTCCACGCCGTCTCGCTCGATCTCGATGCCTTGGCTGCCGGTGCCTATACCGACCGCATCGGCGATATCATCGTCCCCGAGCCCGTTGAAGCAGACCTGCCGCCCTTCGTAGCCGAGCAGATCGCAACGGCCCATCCGCGCGGCTGGATCTCGGGTACGGTCATTCTCATCGAGAAGCTCGACCGGCTCGAATGGGCGACCACGCAGGGACTGCGTGAAAATCTGTGCCGCCAGTTCGGGGTCACCTATCATAAGCTGCGCGGCGAGGCCGCGCTGTTCGTCGACAATGAATATGTCGAGCCGATCGACCCACTGTTCCTGACCCCCGAATTTCACCTTCACGAGCTCGACGACGACCGCGCGCGTCCGCTCGACCCGGTGCGGATCGAGGTTCGCGATCCCGAAACCGGCACTTACAAGGGCGCCATGACGCTCCGCTACGCTTGGCTTCCGCCCAGCTTCGGCTCCGTTGACAAGGCCCGCGATGCGGTCGGGCTTAACGCCAATCCCCGGTTCGCGATCCTCAAGGATTATCACGGCATCTTGTTCAGCCGGAATGGCCGGCTGATCGACGTCCAGACACGCACCCCCTGGACCAGCTTCATCAACAACGATCGCTACATCAAAGTCGAGGTCGAGTTCGCGGCAACGCTCGATGAGCCCTTTGGCGTCACCACGTCGAAGCAGCAGGTCACCATATCGCAGTTTATCTGGGACAAGTTGCGGGAAGCCGGGCTGCCGAAGGCGATCGAGCAACTGCGGATAAAGGTCAAGGAAGCCAAGCTTGCCAGACGGGTCGCGGCCTTTACGCCCAGGCCTGGTGAGCGCCTGCTTTCCGAGCGCGCAATGAGCGGAAGCGCGGGGTTGATGCCGTCCGATCATACCGAACGTCAATTGGCGCTCGGGCTGCGGCTATCACCGTATCGCCTTCGTATCGAGCATCTGTCCAGCGCACCGTTCTTCCGCATCGACCTTCAGGATGGCGCGCGAACCCTTCACATCAATGCCGCGCATGTATTTTATGAGGACATCTATGCCGGCGCAAATTCATCCGCGGAGACGCGCGCCGCGCTCGAACTATTGCTGTTCAGTTTTGGCGATGTCTTGCTCAATGATGATGGACGCAGTGCTTCCGATCAGGAACGCCAGATTATCAAATGGTCTCGCCGGCTCGAGCAAGCGCTGGGCATGATGGCCTCGCATCTGGCGGCGGGCGATGAAACCGATCCCGAGCCCGATGATTCGAACGATGGCGGCTAGCGGAAGCGGGCCAGTTTTGCGATAAGGGTCGGGGGCGCGCGAAGCGGCCTAATCGATCTGGAGGCAGGGTGTCCGCGAACGAAAAGCCAGTTGATACCGATCGATCGCGCGCGTTTTCGCCCTATCTGGCGCCAGACGAACACAAGAGATTGCAAGAGTTTATCGGATTCGGGAGCCAGCCAGTTCCTGGATTTGCCGAAGAACTGCGCTCGCTCGCCCGTCGTTACGTCGATGATGGCGACAGCCTAAAGCTGAGGGCGATCTGCCTGTTGGTCGCCGACCTATTCGAGCAGGGTTGGCAGGTCACCACCAAGGGCGGCAACATAGCCTTTGCGCCGCCCGGGCTGGTTCGCGCGGACACCGAATCCGTCGATGACATTAAGTCGCGCGTCCGCCAGGCGCTTCAAGCCGCGCGGCGCCGCCAACTGGCCGAGCCGTCAGTCCGCAAATTTTTCGAGCGATGCGAACGCCGCCGTATCCGGGTGCATGGGCGCCCGTCCTCCATTGTCGATCTGATCGATGATGGCAGTCAACTTGCGGCCGAACTCGCGCGCATCAACGCGCTTCCAGTTGAAATGCGCGATGCCGCTCTGGCAGGCGTCGTGGATCCGGTCATTGAGGTTTGCGAGGCTGGCCTTCGCTGCACCGACACCGGCCTCCCGCTGATCGATGTCTGGCGTTACTTCCGCCACACATGGGCGCACGAGTATCGCTCGATCCCCGGGCGGCAGATGATGGTGCTCATCCGCAATGCCGCGCGGCCCAACCGCCCCGTCATGGGTATCGGCATGCTCGCGAGCCCGGTGATGCGCCTTACGGCCCGCGATAACTGGATCGGCTGGCTACGTGAATCCGCCGAGGAACGCATTGTCTCGGGCGAATGGTGCCCTAAGGCCTTTGCCAAGGCGATCTGGCAGCGCATTGAGGCGTCGATCGCTGACATTCGCTGGGATGACTTGGTCACCCCTACGGAAATCCTCAATCCTACCGAAGCGGTCGCGATGCGGCTTGAGCAATGTGCCGCAGGCGCCGCCTTCGCCCGCGAGGTCGAGCTTCGCACCCATTTCGAGACCTACCGCGAGGAAGGCGACGACATGCGCCCCCATCGCGGCACGTTCAAGACCGCCAACGCCGAGGCCGATTGGCAAGCCGCTTCGGAAGACCTCCTGTTCGTCCGCAAGCGCGCCGAGGGCATGGCGAAGCTGCTGTTTGCCAAACAAGTGTTTCGCACGGCCCGGCTTCGGCGGTCGCCTGCCATTGCGCTGCCATTGCTGTTTGCTTCGCGAGATGGCCGCCGCGCTCTCGACATTGTCCTGACCGAGTTTCGCAAAGCGGGACTTTCGAGCGAAGTGGCTGACGTGAGTATTTGCGGTGCGGTCCAACCGTACAACGAGTTGCTGTCCGGAAAGCTGGTCGCGCTTTTGTTGGCATCGCAGGAAGTTCGCGATGCCTATGAACGTCGCTATGGCGGCCAGATCAGCGTCATTGCCTCTCAAATGGCAGGCCGGCCAATCATCAAACCGGCGAACCTGCGGATCGTCACGACCACGAGCCTCTACGGCGTCGGTTCCAGCCAATATAATCGCCTATTCCTACGCGCCAGCGAGCATCCCGGACTGCCCTTCGATCTCAAGTGGGGCACGATCGGCAAGAGCCTGACAGGTGGCTTCGGAACGCTTCACCTCGGCGCCGAGACCGCACACGCCTTGCGCAGCATGGCCTTCGCGCGACACGACGCACGCCGCGTCAACAACCGCTTCGGCGAAGGCACTAGCCCGCGTCTCCGCCAGATTCGTGAGGGACTCGATGCACTGGGTCTGAAAAGCGATACTATCCTCCACCATGCGACCCCGCGCATCTTTTACGGCTGCGAACTTAGCCCCGGGTCTCGGGCGGCCCTCCTCGGTCTGGGGGGCGGTGGGCATCTCGCCGCGTCCAGTGCCGATATTGCCGCCGCCTGGCGTCGACGCTGGCTCACCAGACGTATCGCTCGCGAGGAAACCTTACACGCAATGAGGAGCCTCGGGCCGATCAGCATCCGGGCCAGTCTCCATGCCGACGCCGACGGGCAGTTCCTCCTGCCGATCGAAAGCATCTAGACCATCGCGAGCAGGCAGCGAGGGTCAGCAAATGGACGCCAAATTCTCCTCCGCTTCTCGGCTACAATTCATGAACTACAAACCCCGTGAGCGCTGTCAGGGGTCGACCGTAGGCGCCAGCCGATGAAAGGAATTTGCGGCGATGCTGCAGACCCGAAGGGCGGGCTCCAGAGCGTAGTGCCGTGGGTTGGGCGCTGGAGGTAACCAGAAAGGTGTCTCGATGGTGTCAAAGTCGTCGTCCGGATTCTCATTACCCGGAAAATCTGTCAATCGGCCCTTGAATTGCGGTCATGGCCTCATGATGGTATTCGGGGCGGGCGTCTCGATGTGCGGAACGACGTCGGATATCTCCGCGTCAGCCGATTGAGCGAGATCGCTGACACCACCGTCCCTGGCGGCGACACCACCGGCGCTTGACGCGACGGCGATCGGGTAACGGCTCAGGCGAGAAGCGTGGTGTCCTCCTTACCCCATTCGAACTCTGTGCCATCGGACCAGATGCAGTGCAGGATGACAGCAAGCTTGCGCGCGACCGCGACGTGGGCTTTCTTCATCCCGACGCGCCGAACGAGCTGTTCGCCCCACGCCTTCAGTTTCGACCAGCGCTTCGTTCGGTACAGCAGGACGACCGCGGCTTCATAAAGATAGCTTCGCAGCGCACGATCGCCCCATTTGGAGACGCCGCGTTGAACGTCTGTATCTCCAGACTCGTGCCGGCGCGGGGTGAGGCCGAGATAGGCGCCAACCGTCTGGGCGGACCCAAAGCGACCGGGATCGTCGATTGTGTGACGATAAGCGAGCGCGGTGACGGCACCGACCCCCGGGACGGTCATGAAGCGCTGCACGGCAGCATCGGCGCGCGCGAGATCACGTACTTTCTTATCAAGCTTGGCTTGCTCGGCAAGCACATGCTCGTAGACGGCCAGCAGATGCTCAATAATCCCGCTCAGCGGTACCCGATCGGCGGTGAGTTCGCGGACCGGCGCGGTGAAGGCACGGCCAACTGCGCGCGGGAAACGGGGAACTTGATCGACGTACCAGGTCTTTCTGGCGTTCGCCGACTGGAATGCTTGCCGTTTCGCTGCCGTGATGGAAGGCCGCCACTTTTTCCAACGGTGGAACTGTCGCATTTTCCTGCTCTTCCCAGAACAGCTGCTTGCATGGCACGATGCAGGAGCGGCATCCGAGGCACCTCGATAGAGGCTTCCCAAGACGTCGAAACCGCCATGGGACAGATCTATCTTGCTTACTTGCGTGACCCCAATGGCAACAAGATCTGTGCGCTGCACTGGCCAAGCAGCCTGACGCCGGGACAGATGGCAAAGCCCGATTTATCTGAGGGTCAGCGTCACGGCTCTCGACGCGTGTAAACGCATTTCACGACCACGATCCTGATTCGCGCTTCCGAGAGCGCAGATCTCACGCGTTGGCGTCAGCGCGCTCCTTTGCCCGGAGCTCGTTAATATTCGGGTTTACATCCTGCCGCCGCCACATAGTCTGTCAGGATGATCGACCCAGCTCGAATAGACGAGGAGTGCGCCGCCTTCGCGCGGCGGGTTCAACTCCGCCGCAAGGAGGCGGGGCTGTCGCAGGCCGAGTTCGCCAAGCGGGCGTCGATGACACAGGGTGCGATCTCCGCGTTTGAAGGCGGCAGGGGTAGCCCTTCGTTGGTCACGGTCCTGCGGCTTGCCAACGCGCTTGGCATATCGGCAGCCAGGTTCTTCAAAGACTAAAGCCCAGCACCGATGACCAGGTTCACCTACTTCGTGAACAGCCCCGCAAACTCCGCATCCGCATAATAGCGAATGCGCCCAGTCACCAGCGGCGCCTGTCCTTGCATGAGCAACAGTTGGCGATCGCCCGGCAACCGCATGATCTCGTCGGGATTAAGCAGATTGCGCGGCGCGACATGCTCGCTCGTGCTTTCGCCGCGCGTGTCGGGTTCCAGGATCGAGTGCCCCCGGGTAACGCTGCTCCCTTGCGTCACATATTCGATTGTCTCCTGCCCCATCATCTTCGACAGCATCTCGGCGGTGTCATGGTCGTTGACCCCGAACGCCTGGAGGACGCCGGCATTGGCGAGGAACGTGCCCGCGCGCCTCGCATAGAGATGCCGCAGTTGGTGGACGTCCTGCAGGATCGGCCAGAGCTGGACGCCATAGCCCGCCATCAACCCCATCGCGCGCGCAACAGGCTCGAGCCGCCCGAGTGCCGCGAACTCATCGAGCAGGAACAGGACCGGCCGGCTGGTTGCCGTCGTCGAGCGCGCCAGCTCGGCAAGCGCCTGCGCCACGATCAGTCGCATCCAGCGGCTATAGGCGTCGATCCGGTCGGGCGGCAGGCACACGAATACAGTGCCGACGTCGTGCTTCAAATCGGCAAAGGCGAAGTCCGATCCCGATACGCTCGCCGCAATGCGCGGCGAGTCCAGGAAGTGGGTATGCCGCTGTGCTGCCGATAATACGCCCGACGCCTCGCGATCGGATTTGCCGGCAAAGCGATTGGCCGCTCGCGCGACCAGGCCATGCGCGCCGCTGCTCCCCTGCATGCGCGCGATCAGGTCGATAAAGGCTTCGGGCGAACGGGTCAGAAAGTCGCGCACCGTAGCAAGCGTGCGTCGCCCTAGAGGATCGTCACACGCGTGGAGGATCAACCCTTCGATGAGAGCCCGAGCTTCCTCATTCCAATGAACATTGTCGCCGCCTGTAACCTCGTCCTGCACGATCGCATCGGCAAGCGTTGCGGCATCGTCGCCGACATCGGGGCTAGCGGGATCGAGCGCATCAAGCGGGTTGTAAGAGGCGGCCTTACACCCCGACACCCCAAAGGGATCCAGACACCAGACCGGCCCGAACCGGCTCCGTGCCTCAGAAGTGATGCGGGCGTTCTCGCCCTTGGGATCGATGCACAGGATCGAGCGATCGGCGGTGAGCAGGTTGGGGATAATCGTGCCGACACCCTTGCCGCCCCTGGTTGGCGCGATCGTGATCAGATGGGCGGGACCATTATAGCGCAGCAACCGGCCGCTCCGGCTCGAGCGACCGATCAGCAGATCGCCTTGATTGTCCTCGAGGGCGCGGACCTCACGCCGGTCGCCGAAGCGTGCGGAGCCCAGCAAGGTCGAGGCCGGCGCGGTGCGGTAGAGCCGGGCAACGAGAAGATATAGGATGAGAAAGACGATGCCGATGACGGAGTAGCCAAGCAGCATTGCGTCGGTGCCACTGGTCCAGCGGCGGGTAAGGCCAGTGACATGATCGATCCCGAACACCGTCCCCCAGGAGAGACTCAGCAGCAGGATGATGACGCCCATGCCCGGCCCGGGCGCGCGCCCTGGCAACCGCTCTGCCATCAGCCGGCGGACCCCGGCCCAACCCTGCCGGCCTGTGCCTCGCCGGCCTCGTTTGCGGCATTCTCTTGCGCGGCCTGCTCTTCGGCTTCGAAGGCACGGTGGCCGCGGCGCTTCCACAAGGGGCGGGGGTCACCCGGTGAAGCCTCGGCGACCTGGGCTGCAAGACTGAGCAATGCGCCATAGAGCATGGCGCGATCATCGTTCGTGAGATCGACCAGCCCAGCCTTGTGGACGAGGCCGCCCAGCTCGATCAGCTGCCGGGTGCGGGCGCGTCGTTGCACTACCCAGGCCCTGGTATCATTTCGGCGTTGTGCTGCCTCAACCCGCAGCTCCATCGCGTGGAGCTTCGCCTGTCCGCGTCGGCACGTGGCGAGTGCCCTTGCGAGCCTTGACGCGCCGCTCTTGAAAGAAGCTGGCGCCGTCCTTGCGCCACGCCTCCTTCATCTCGTCACTGCCACTGGCTGCAGCCAGGAGCGCGCCCGCCAGGATCTCGGCGTCGAGTTGCGCGGCCCCGCTGGCGACCACGAGTTCGCCGAGCTGGCTGTGCCACTTCGCTTTGAGCGCTCGCGATCGGGCGCCGAGCACGCGCAGTTCGGCATCATAGTCACGTAGCTTGCGCATTGCGGTCTCCGCCATGACAGGGCAGAGCATGCCCCGCGACGTGCCCGTTCGCATCCCCGGATAATTCCGGACTCACGCAAATCCGCCACGAATGTCACGAGAAGATCGAAGATCGTGAGTGCGCGCTTATACGTCGTGGCCGACGTCGCTGCTCAGAGGGTCGACGTGGAGGCGCTGGATGGCGATCTACCATTTCTCGGCAAAGGTCATCTCGCGAGCCCGCGGCTCAAGCGCGGTTGCGGCCGCCGCCTACCGCTCGGCGTCGCGGCTCCATGACGAGCGCCTCGACCGCGATCACGACTTCTCGAACAAGGCCGACGTCATCCATAGCGAGGTAATGCTGCCCGAGGGTGTGCCCGAGCGCTGGCACGACCGCGCAACCCTTTGGAACGCGGTCGAGGCACATGAGCGGCGCAAAGACGCGCAGCTCGCCCGCGAGGTCGAGTTCGCGATCCCCTGCGAGATGCGCGACGGCGACGGGATCGCGCTCGCTCGCGACTTTGTTCAGCGGACCTTCGTCGAGAAGGGCATGGTCGCCGACCTCAACGTCCACTGGGATGTCGCCGAGGATGGCAACCCCAAGCCGCATGCGCATGTCATGCTGACCATGCGCGAGATCGTCGAAGGGGAGGCGGGCGCGGTGGGCTTCGGCGCCAAGGCGCGCGAATGGAATGCGACCGCGCTGCTCGAGCAGTGGCGCGAGGACTGGAGCACCCACGTTAACGCGAGGCTCGCCGAACTCGGGATCGATGCCGCGGTCGATCACCGGACGCTGGAAGCGCAGGGGATTGCTCTTGAGCCCCAGCACAAGATTGGGCCGGCCGGCAGTCGCAGGTTCGAGCGTGCGGAGGATGCCGAGCGGGCCGAGGACCATCGCCGCATCGCGCGCGAAAATGGTGCCAGGATCATTGCCCAGCCGAGCACGGGCCTAGATGCGATCACTTATGGTCAGTCGACCTTCACCGTGCGCGATATGGCACGGTTCGCGCACCGCCATTCCGACGGCCAGGAACAGTTCGGCCGAGTGTTGTCGGCAATGCGACAAAGCCCCGATCTGATCGCGCTGGGCAGGGACGGGAAGGGGGAGGAGCGCTTCACCAGCCGCGACATGCTTGCCGTCGAGCAGCGGCTCGAGCGAGCGGCCGATCGGCTGGCCGGCAGATCGGGGCATCGCCTTTCGACAACGTCACTGACGGCCGGAAGCGACGGCCTTGAGCTTGGGACCCAGCAGCAAGCCGCCGTCCGGCATATTGGTGGCGAGGGCGATCTTACCATCGTGGTCGGATATGCCGGGACCGGAAAATCGGCTATGCTGAGCGTAGCGCGCGAGCGATGGGAGGCGGAAGGCTATAGCGTGCGCGGTGCGGCATTATCCGGGATCGCGGCCGAGAATCTTGAGAGCGGATCGGGGATAGGGTCTCGGACGATCGCGAGTCTCGAACTTGGCTGGGCGCGCGGTCGCGAAATACTGACGCGGAACGATATCCTCGTCGTCGATGAAGCAGGCATGGTCGGCTCGCACCAGATGGAGCGGCTGCTGTCGGCGGCCGATACCGCCGGGGCCAAGGTAGTGCTGGTCGGCGATGCCGAGCAGCTCCAGGCGATCGAGGCGGGGGCTGCCTTCCGTCACCTGAGCGAGCGTTATGGCGCTGCCGAGATCAACACCATTCGCCGCCAGCACGAACCCTGGCAGCGCGAGGCGACCCGATCACTGGCGACGGGGCGCACGGGCGAGGCAGTTGCCGCCTATGCGCAAGCGGGGATGGTATCGGAGCATGCCGATCGCGATATGGCGCGGGATCAGCTGATCGAAGGCTGGATGGCGACCCGCAGTGCCGAGCCGCAGGCCCGGCAGCTCATTCTCGCCCACACCCGTGCTGACGTTGCATCGCTCAATGACGGCGTGCGCGAGCGACTGAAGGCCGACGGTGCGCTGGCGGACGAGGTCGTCGTCCAGACCAGTCGCGGGCCACGCGGCATGGCCCCGGGTGACCAGATCATGTTTCTGAGCAACGAGCGGGACCTCGGCGTCAAGAACGGGACGACGGGTGAGGTCATCGACGCCAGCCGCAATCGGCTGCTCGTAAAGGTTGAGGATGCCGCAGGCCCACGCGAGGTGCGGTTCGACCTCAAGGACTATGCCGACATCGACCATGGCTATGCTGCGACGATCCACAAGTCGCAGGGCGTGACGGTTGATCATGTCCATATCCTCGCGACGCCGGGACTGGACCGGCATGCGAGCTATGTTGGGCTATCGCGCCACCGCGACACTGTTCGGCTCCATTATGGGCGCGACGATTTCGACGACCGGCGCAAGCTGGTTCGGACTCTGTCGCGCGAACGCGCGAAGGACGTGACGCTCGATTATGGGGGTGACGATGGCGAGGTCGCGAAGCGTTTCGCCCAGCGGCGGGAGCTCGGACAAGGCGCGGATGGAGCAGCAGGCCAGCCGAACCACGTTCGCGCGATCCAGGATTTCGCCAAGGCGTTCGAGCAGGCACGTGATGCCGAGCGGCGGGGCGGCACGTTGCCGGCCGCCCTGCGTCAGGCGCTGGGGGCCAGTTTCCAGCGCATTGAGCAGATGCGCGAGCATGGCGGTGTGGACCTCGCTCAGGCTTTCGCGCGGGATGAGGCAGCGTTGCGGGGCGCGTTGAACGGTGATGCCGGAGCGGCGCTTGCCGGAATGGCCCGGGAAGCGAACGTCCGGCAGGATCCGGAGCTCCGCGCCGCGCGGTTCGAGCAGAGCTGGCGCGGGCTCTACGATCGAAGGCAAGCGCTGGAGGAAGTCGGTGCGGACAGTAGTGCGGTGAACAAGGCGCTGGCGACGATGCGGCAGGAGCTGAAAGGCGATCCCGCCCTGGCGGCCGCATTGCAAGCACGACAGGTGCCTGAGCGCGAGATGACGCAGGCCGACCGGGTGCTACGGATCGAAGTGAGGCGCAGCCGGGACCGGGGGATGGAGCGCTAGGCCAAGGTGTCAGGTGAATTATCGGCCGGAAGATGGTTGATGTTAGCTGCATCACACAAGTTTAGCAGGTGAGAATCTCCATCGATACAAGCCGACGCGTAATGAACGCGCTGGTATTGACGAGCGCCAGGGCGGCCTCAGCTCCAGCGTGGCTCCGGTTTATAAGCCATTTCGGTTACGACCTTCGTCGCTTCCGTTCGTCGTGAGTAGCGGCCTATGAGATAACCGTTGGCATCGTCGATCTCATTCACGCGGAGTAAGTGCACGCGCTTATCCGGCTGCGGCTCTAACCGATAGATTCGCCCGTTGACCCGACAATGGAGGGTCTTCGAACCGGCGATGGACGTCCATCTGCAATCGGCGCCCGAGAGCAGGCGCTCTTCGGCGGCGAGGCGCTCCGCTTCAGCGCGTTCCCGGTAGGCCTCTTGCTGGGCGCGCTGGCGCTTCGCCTTATCTTCTTCCACGAATTGCTGAATTGCACCGATGATCGCGGGCATGTCGGTTCCGCAGACTCTCTCCCGGCGATATATCGCGACGCAATTCTCCTTCTGTTCGTCATCGGGCCACGGTTCATAGGCCTCTTCGTTGAACGCGCGCAAACGTTGGACCACGTCGGTTAGAGAGAGGGTTGGACCAGCCATCTGGTTCAGATGTTCGCGCAAATCCTCAGGTGGAATCCAGCAATATGCAGCCGGCCGAGCCACGGCCTCGCGGTCGTGGCTCCACTTCGTCCAGATGGGGTTGAAGCTTCCCACCTCCTTGACGATCGCAGCGGCTAGCCGGCGCACAGAGCTATCATCGCGGATGTGTCGTATCGAGGGGCTCTGGACATATTCTGAGAGCAGCCTGCCAACTCGGTAGAGGCGATCATCATCGGGCATGTTCTAGGACCTCCGTCAGTCACTAGGCACTGCATCGGGGGATAGCATCAGATGTCTTTTTTGGCAGAAATGTGAGCTTTTGCAACTGTGGAGCACCGTATGCGCGGCAGCTCGACGCAGCCAAGTACGTCCATGCTCAATGTCCGATTCGCGTCCAATTATCGTCGAACAACGCACCAATAGGCGACCCCAAAACCGGCCGTGCGTTTATCTCGCTGGCGGGCGGTCTGAACGGCCGGCTATGGGGCGAAGCTGTCATTCGCACGCGACATGCCGAACGGCGGCTTCTGTCAGAAGGGGGCGTTTAGCCCGCGCCTAACCACGTCATAGACTGACAGGAACCGGCCGAATGCAGGCGAGCAACCTTCGGGCTGATCCATGAGGTAGCTGACGCCTTGCAGTTTCCCCAATCCAGCGACACACCTATATCAGGGCCTTTGGAGACCTGCGATGGCTGTCAGCGCGTCCGAAGCCTTTCTGCACAGTCTAGCCGAGCGGACCTTCCTGAAATTATGGTCGGTGCCGAACGCATATCGCGCGCCCGGCAAAGAGATCTCCGACCTGATCATCGTGTTCGGGGACGACATCGTGATCTTTTCAGACAAGGCCTGCGAATTCTCCACCGAACCTGACCTTCAGACCGGCTGGGATCGCTGGCGGCGCGTAGCGATTGACGGCAGCGTTCGGCAGCTGGCCGGGGCATTGCGGCGGCTGTCCGAGGACGCCGCGGCCATCTTCGTCGATGCAAAGGGAAGGACGTCGCTGCCCTTTCCGCTCCCGCCCAGCGAACGCCGCAGATTCCATCTGGTCGCCATCGCGCGACCGAGCCACGATCCTGAAGCCACGCCGCTGGGCTGGCGAGCACTGACATGCGTTGCCGAGCCGACCGGCCGACCTTTCGAGGTCGAACAGCTCGCCGTTGGCGATCTCCCGGTGCACGTGTTCGACGGCGTCACAATGGACATTCTCCTCGAGCATCTCGATACCGCGCCCGATTTCATCGCCTATCTTGACGGACGAGCGCGGCAGCTCGCCGGCGGCGGCGCATACAGCTTGGAGGACCTGGACCTGCTTGCGGGTTCGATCCGCAACTGGGGCAGCGGCTCGGGTCTGTCACCGGAGGTTCCGCCATTTGCGAGCGTGGCCCGGGGCTACTGGCCGCGCTATGTGGGAAGCGACGGCGCCATTCGAAGCGCGTCACTTAACAAGCGCAGCCGCACGATTGACAGACTCATCGAGCACTTCCACCAGGCCTACGAGGCGGGTTCCTTCTTGCGGAACAAGCCACCCGAGATCTTGGCGCATGAACAGGCGCTGCGATTGATTGCGGCGGAAAGCCGGTTCGCGCGAAGGATGATTGTCACCCCGCTCTACGACATCCTTAGCGAGGAGGATCAGTCGGTGCCTTGGACGGCAACGGTTCCCTCACCGCGCGATCCGACTATTCGCTATCTCTGGCTTATCTATCCAGATCCTCCAGAAGGGACGGACCCAGACGAGTTCGCGCGCTTGGTCGATGCGCAGCTCCAACATCAGACACTCGTGATCGCCGGTGAATTCAAGCCGGATCGCGTGATCGCGATCGCGGTCCCGAATGGTGCGGCGAGCGAGAACGTCGTGATCATGCGGGTATTCGACAGCTCCCGTTGGAGCGACGAAGATCGTCGCCAGGCCATGCTCTTGAAGGACGAGCGACTGTTCGGGGAGTCCGTGCGGACCGACCACCTCCATATCCCGTAACGGACCAGCGATGCCATGGATTGCCGTTATCGGTATTGGAGCGCACGGCGGCAGCCTGGGCAAATGGCTCGATTCGAGCAACTCGACGATCTTGGTCCGAGGAAATAGCCGGACCAACGCGGGCGCGGCGTCACACGCAGATATAGTTGCCGGTCGCGGGGTCAAACGACATCGTGCCAGGGTCGAGGAGCTGCGCCGCGCCGGACATGGCCTCGAACGCCTCTCGTGTCGGCGCAATCATGGCCACTTTTCCGCCAGCATCAAAGCCCCCGTAGCAGAAGATGTGGCCGGGTGCGCCTGGATCGACCGCGCGAAACATCCCTTCTGCGTGATGATTGCCGGCGAAGAAAACTGCGGACCCCGCTGCGGCGAACGACATCCCCGTGCTCACCACGCCAATAACATGGCCCGCAGCATTGATAACCGGGCCACCGCTCATGCCGCCCGGCCAGTCTTTGTCGACGCGGAAGAACGGCCATGGGCGGCCGCGGTTTGGATCGAACGGTTCGATATCGGTAATGGTGGCGCGCGATCCGTAGAGATACTGCGAGATCGGTCGATCCGCCGCGGCATCTTCGTTGCCCAGATCTAGATCCGCAAAGCCGAGAGCGGTAACCTGTTCTCCTACACTAGGTTTCCACCGCCGCAGGTCCATGCCCAGAAAAGCAGCCGCTCCAGTGACGTTCTGCGAGCGCTGCACCACCAGCGAGGCCAGTTCGGTTACGTTCGTGAGCGTGTCGGGCTGACCAAACGTGCTCTTGCGGCCGGCCAGGACGAACATGCCCTCGAAATTGCGCCATTGCTCCGGCCGGATGCGAGGCGCGCCGTAGGCGATGCCTTCCAGCTCAAGGGCGATCAGACGGGCATGCTCCCTCAGCGCGGGCTCGCTACCCTTAAGCTCGATCAGGTCTTCGATCACATGATAAGCGGTCACGCACGCTCCCCATGGGTTGATCCGGAACAGGGTCCCGCATCCCTTGGGGCGCATCGCAAGATCGCGCTTGTCGATCGCGAACAGTGGCATGATCGACGCCCGCAGGTGCGGGTCCTCTACGAGGAACACGCCACGTTCGTCGGTGGGGCCTGCGTCAATCAAGATGCTTCTCCACTGCCTGCCGGATATGGGTGGCTTCGATCATGTTGGCCCGGCCGCGCTTGTTGGCATGAGAGATAATGCCCGCAAAGCCGAGTGCCGCATCCCCACCGGGTGACCGATGAATGAAGAATACGGGTGCGCCACTGATCCCGTCGGGATTGGGTAGAACAGGATCGTCATCACGAGCGGGGACAAGCGGAACCAGCCCCTTTTGATCCCACCCGTCGGGTTCGGCGCATTTGAAATAAAGCTTCTTCCAACGCGATACGATATGCAGCCCGCAGAAATTGCCGTCAGCGTCCATCTCCGGGTCGTAGTCGGTATCACTGGTAGGATAGGCGATCGAGAAGATCGCCATGATCGTTTCGCTCGGCACGCTCCTGAGGTCGGGTATAGCCTCCAGGTCGAGGGGCAGAAAGTAGGGGTTCAGGTCGCGACCTTCGGGGTTCGAACTATATTCTGCGAGCATGATATCGGCGAGATGTTCGAGCGACGGATCCATCGCCGGATCTAGGACGACCTGGCTCACTTGGTTCGGATTGATGCCGACGCTGCCACCCTCGATGTTCTCGACAACAATCACGACCTCGTCTGGTCGCCGCTTCGCATTTACCAACTGGTGGCGGGTGCAGAGCAGCAGGTTGTGACCGTGATGGCGCGCCAGGAGGCAAGTTCCGGAAAAGGAAAGTTCAAAGGGGGACCCGACATTGTAGAACGCCAGCGGGCGGCAGAAGCGCTTTAGGCTCGCCGGCACCTCTGGCGGTGTGAGGTGCAGGCCATTCACTGCAACATGCAGCCTTAGCTTCGCGCGGGTAATTGGATCGAGTTCGGGCATCGCCGGAACATAAGCCACTGAGCGGTACAGCATAGGTAATACCGAAATTAAAGCGATCATTTGGGATGGCTTCCCGCTCGATCGGCAATCCGAAGACCAAATGATCAGACGGCAGCTGTCGGCATTGGCGCATAATCAGTCGAACGGCCGATGTTGGGGCGCGTTACTGCCGGACGGTGCCACGCCACGCCACTCCGACGACAGCTTCCACCAGAAGCTGCCATTCAAACCCAGCCGGTGAACGACGCGTTTTGGTCGGGCGTTGCCGCGGGAGAGTGGCGATCGCAGGAGTGCTTCTGGGCCCCCCAGCAGGGGCGATGGGCACCCGACCGCTGCCGAACGCCGGCCCTATTTCGGCCCGCGGGTGTCGACTCACGATTGGCGGCCGCCATCTCCCGCCACGATCCTGGAAGCCGCCCTTCTTCCGCGATCAGTGTGCCTGCCCGGACGTGACCGTGCGCACTTCGTCGGTTACGAACTTCGGTTGAATCGGGACATTGTGAAAGGCCGCCACGGACCAACTTCCGCCTCGCTTCACCATTACCTGTTCGAGGCGCGTGTAGAGCACACCATCTACCGCCGCCGTGCCGGTCGGCAATTGCTGGGCTCCCGACAATTTCGTGACGGTATCGACAATGGCGACGTCGGGCTTCACGAACGTGATCGCCGCGATGAACTGGCGCATCTGGCTGCCTTTGTAGATCGTCGAAAAGATGGTTTTGTGCTGAGCGACGAACGGTGCCTTGCCGACAGAGAACATACCGACTGAGTTGGCAAATGAGACGTCCGGGAGAACGTGAGCCGCGAATGCGTCTGCATCGCCCGCCGCCCAAGCCGCCCCCTCGTCATCGAGAATGTGCGCTATCGCACCTCGATCGGCATCATCGCCAGTCGCCACAACCGGTGCCGCAATCGCCTGACCGCACGTGCCCAAAAATAGGTTAGCGATACCCAGGGCAACCACCGTTCTCAATCCCATCGTTAGGGCACTCCGGCTGTGCGAAACGGCAATTGCCGCGCAAGGCATCATCCTATGGAAGACTGGCGGCTTTACAATAGCGCCCGTTCGAAAGCGGCTAGACCGTCAGCCACCCAAGATCGCCGTTTTCGTCGGCTCCTCGCGGCCACCCGCCGAACCCTCCGGCCAACACAGTTCCCGCTCTGAATGCGTTTCATAGCGAACGGCGCG
Source organism: Rhizorhabdus argentea (assembly GCF_037861105.1). Taxonomy (NCBI): domain Bacteria; kingdom Pseudomonadati; phylum Pseudomonadota; class Alphaproteobacteria; order Sphingomonadales; family Rhizorhabdaceae; genus Rhizorhabdus; species Rhizorhabdus argentea. The sequence continues at coordinate 114,903 of NZ_JBANFK010000010.1, read as the reverse complement.
TCTCCCCAACTTCCGTCGTTTCGGCGTACGGAGGCGAACGACCGCATCTGGTCGATGGCTGCCGGCAGTTGGTGGGACAAATCTGCCGTTCCTAAGTGATCTGGTGAACGGCAGGTCTTGTCGGGAGTTGCCGTCCAGCGTTTGCTCTTCAGCGATGGAGAATAAGAAAGACCGGGCCGAATGCGTACAGCGAACTTCGGATTTGCCCTACGTCCCGAGGGGCCGCCGCAGATGTTGTGATCGCGCCGGCTTCAGCGAGACGACGCATTTCGCTACCGGCTTGATTTTCCCGGCACCGGTCGATGGCGCGAGCGGTTCAACAGCGACAACCCATACATCGCCGGTAGGCTGGGAACATATCGCCTTTTCCGGAGACTTTCTCTGGGATAGGGCTGCTGCTTCCGCTGGCCGCAAGGCCCTGAACCTGCCGCAAAATGCCCGCGTCGCCTAAGCGTTCACTGATTGTTCGCCCTTAGCGTTGTTTGGCGTACTTTTCACGCTATGCCCTCCGCAAGAGCATGGCGCTGCGTTTCGAGCTTCTGATCGCGTGCTGAGACCCTGGCATATCCGACGATTTTCATCCCGGCATTTTGGTGCATAGTTTTGGTGCGGGCAAGCTTCTGATTTTGTAGCAGCCGAGGTTATGCACCATAAACGGACATTTATGGTGCAGTGAGGTCGATCAAAGGGGGTAACTTGCCTCCCGATTTAGCTGTTGAAACCAGAATGACTACGCGATAACCTTGGAAAACACCTTATCATATGCCTTCTATGGGAACATGAGCATGGGCGAGAACAAGATAGGGCCTCGTGACGGCATTCAGTATACCGTGACATCAACAAGAGATGACGTTCGTTCTGCTCCCGAATGCGGGTTTAATGACCTCGGAGTTCCTAATAGCGCCGTGTACAAAATCGAAACGCGCCACTATGAGGAGTGGAGCGGAGGAAACCTCCTGCGATCTTGGGATGAAGACCATGAGAATTTCGATCACTGCGTGACCGTATGAAGAACGTCAATGCCCACAGGGTAATTTCATCCCTGCTCGCCACATCATCTTTGCTAGTTCCGAGCCATGCCGTAATGGCAGAAACTTATACTGATGCTATCACGGTCTTGAACCAACGTCTTGCCGCTCTCGGTCCGGTCAGCGTGACAATGCCTTTTCAAGTGGAAGAGACGTATAAGGAATGCCGTCCTTCAATAGGATCACACTCACGGGAGGGGGGCGGTGAACCCACAGTACAATGCGATGACAAAAAGCGCATTGTTTCAAAAACTAGATTAGAGCAGAGAAATCTAACCGTTTCAGATGCTGAAATATCGTCGAATAAAGATGCCGTGTTTTCCGCCGTAGTCACTCATTCCTTTCCTAACGATCTTATTGAAAACTCGTTGGACAATATCAATTGTAGCCAAAGCGTAATCAATGCCTCTGTTAACTTCACGCTAACAGCCAACAAATCGCAGTCCATCGCGATAAACGACTCTATTACCACCACGATCACTGGGATGGTCTCTACCAAAGCCAGTCTGTTTGGCCAGGAAATTTCTGCACAGCTGACGCTTTCGCAAGGTAGAACACAAGCAACAACGACAACCTCGGGTTCTTCTGGGGGATATACAATAACGGGGTCAGGATCGTTTGCGGTTCCAGCAGGAAAAAGAATCTTAGCAAGGCTAAGTTCCTATAAAGTTCAAGCCTCTGCTCCCTTTAAGATTCCAGTGATAGTAGATGGAAATCTCTCGCCAAACGATGGTGCAAAAAAGCGATTGGCTGAGGTGTTATCGGAACAAGATAGAACATTCATTATATCTGGAGAACTTATATCAAATGACGTGTCGAAAGGGCAGCTAGACCTCTTGGAGATGCCGGTTGATCTATCTCGATGTGCGAGCCAACAAGGGCTCTTGCAAACAGCTGTTGATATTCCAGAAGGATCGAGATCGTATTTAAGCCGCATTAGAATTAAGAACAAAAGAGTTATATCAGCCGCATTCTAGGACTTCCCTCTTCGACAGCTGTAGGTTTCCGCTAATGTGGACCACGTACGTCGGGTTTACCGGAGGCCTCAGTCTTTCGAAGATTAGAGAAGGAGCCCCCCATCGGGTAAAGTCCTCGTGGCTTGAGACCCCTCGCCTCATTGCACTAGAAACGGTCGTTTTTGGTGCACGGGGTGAGATCGACAGTAGCGACAGCTTTCCTCAGGCCGCCTGCATCATTTTACCTCTCCCGTGTGCAGCTTCCTCACATCTTTGAGCTGATCCTTCCACGGATCGACAACGAAATAAGGAAGCCTCTCACCGACGATCAGGCTCGGGATTGCGGCCACCTTCAGGATTTGGCGACCGTCACCGATTGCCCTGATATCCTCAGCCTGAAGGACCTTCCTCGCTTTTTCAGAGATACCCATGCCGGCGGATTCGACGGTTCCGCCGCTATGGTTCACACCCCTTAGAGCGGCTGTCATGCTCCCCGACCATGTTTCCACGCCCTTCAGATCGAACGGCGAATTTTCGGCCCAGATGCGCCAGCTCGGCCGGCGCGCCTTTTCGAGCAGGCGGCGCATCGCCGGAACGCCGCTGGTCGGCAACGGTGCCGCTAACAGTTCGATCGCCGCGCGGCAGTCGTGCGCGGCGCGATGCCGACTGCAGAAGAAGCCGGCGCTCGCTGCGAGATAGGCGAGCTTCACGCCTTCGTGCCCCTCCTCGACCCAATCGACCTGCGACATCGAGCACGCCCAGGGTTTCAAAACGAACGCCTCGCTGAGCCGTTCAAGAAGCGGCCGGTCAAAGCCAGCATGGTGCGCAATCAACAGCGCCGCTCGATCGACAAGTGCGCGCACCTCATCAAGATCAATCTGATGTCCTGCCACCATCGTCCGTTATCCCGGTCAACCGCGTTATCGCGGGTGGGATCGGCGAAGATGGTTCGTTAAACTGCTCCAAGGCCGGACCGATATCGCAAATCAGTCCATCAGGAAGATAGCTGAATGGGATCATCGCGAGCTCGATGACCTCGTGGCTTTGAGGATCGAGGCCCGTCGTTTCAACGTCAACGAATAGTCTCAACCGGGTTGGCGCGCCCCGAGAATCGTGGATTCGGAAGCGCGGTTGAAGGAGGCGTTGAACGCGGTATTCACCGCTCGCGCGCAATAGTTCAGCCATCGCCTCTAAGTCGTGCATCCCAGCTCCTAACCCTCAACGACGATAGCCGATTCCGGCAGAACAAAAAAACCTGTTGGTTCCGATCTGAAGCGATCGAGCGGCAGGTTTTGGAACCGGCACGGTCGAAAACTAATGACCGGGCGCCCTACTGCGGACGAAGGCCGCGGAACAGGCGGTCCCGCGCAAGCCGACATTCCCGCGACTGCGTCGGAAAGACGTATGTTGGTCGGCATCTGAGGCGCATCTGTTCGGACGATGAGCGTGGTAGCGATCCCAACTAGGACCACGAGAGCTGGTTCTTTGGCAGCCGTCCGTTCGCATCATATACTGTGAAGTTCAGTGATAGGTCCGCCACCCACTGCCACAGAACCGCGTTATGGTTTGATGGAGCAGCGCGCGGTGCAAAGCTCTGCACCAGAGGGCTGCGGCATGTTCAAGCGGCGAGTCCGTCTGTGGACACTGCCTGTTCGCGACGAGGCGGCCGTCTGCTAGTCCGGTGCAATGCCGACCGACCCGATCTCCACGCTGCATCCCGAACAGCGCCAATTTCTGGAGCATTTCGCCGAACGAAACGACGCGCGTAGCCTACTGGTCGCTGCGCCCGGCCTTGGCAAGTCGACCGTCGCGCTGTTCGCAGCGCGCAGGCTCTACGACGACGGTCAGGTCGATCGCGTCTTGATGGTCTCCGGCACTCGGGCATCCACCGAGCGGTGGAGCGAATATTTTGCGCAAGCGACTTCCGCCAAGATTGCCGAACCTCTGCCGGCCAATGCCGCCCAGGCGATCACCTATGCGCGGCTGAGCCACGATCCCGAAGCGGTTTGGCGCGAAGCACCGCGGGGAGCGCGATGGCTGGTGATCTTCGAAGATGTCGACTGGCTGGGTATGGATGTCGAACCGTTGGCGGCTGATGCCTTGCTGCGTTTTCCAGGCTCGCGTGTGCTGTTCATCGCATCCCAACCGCCTCCGCTCGCGGTCGATGTAAAGTTCGCCTTCGGGATGGAATTCTTCACGGCCGAGGTCCTCGCGAAGCCCGAGACGCGGTCGAGCCTCCTCACGCTTTCGCCGAGCATCGGGCTTATCGAGCGCGTTCAGCAGCGGCTCGTCGGTCTAGACGACCTTTCTTGGCGTGAGCTTGAGGTGCTCATCGCGCGCATGCTGGAGACCGATGGATACAACGTCGAGTTGACGCGCGGCTCCAAGGATGGCGGCGTGGACGTAATCGCGGTCAAGGATCTCGGCATCGCCGGCATGTTCAAGGCGATTTGGCAGGCCAAGCGAAACCGCGTGGATCGTAAGATCGGCCTGTCGCTGGTGCGCGAACTAGCCGATACGCGCCTGGAGCACGATGCCACCAAGGCTTTCATCGTGACGACTTCCTACCTGACTCGCGGCGCGCTCGATCGCGTCGAGCGCGATCGCCACGTTCTCGGCAAGGTCGACCGCGATGATCTCGATCTATGGATCGATCGGACCTTGCGCGGAACCTGACTTCCTCGGCGCGGGATAGCCGTTGAGGAAGCGCTCGGCCTCGGCAGCTCGACCGGTTTGCAGCGCGTTCAATGTCCAGAGCATGCGCAAAAATACGATATCGTCGGCTGCCGATAGGAGTTTCGACAATTTGGTCCGTAAACCTCGAAGTTTTCCAATTCTCGATGCGGGCACGACCATAACGACCCCTTAGCAAAATAAAGCGGGGGTCGGGCGGTTTAGCATAGTGCGAGTAGCGGATTACGGCATTAGCGGTCCTTCATGGCCTCGTCCTTAATGACGGAAAGTGGTCGAGAGCTGTCGAACTTGGTCGAGCGTGCGCGCTTTGTCGCGAGCTTTATAAGGTATTCCGGCTACTGCGGTCTGGAGTTGACGTCGGTTGTCCGAAGCGGAGCGGTAGGTCTATTGAATATTTCGATCATGGCTCGATGCGCGGTTGCAGAGCGGGCGCTCGACAGGAACAGACTATGCCCGCCAACACCCTTGTAGAACTGAAAGCGGCATGGGCTACCGCCTTCACCAAGCGCGCGCATGGTGGCTGGTGGGCTCTCAGCGGCTTTTCGTTGCAGACTATGGCGGCGCTGGCGCGAATGCTCAAAAGCGAGCTGATCGATAAAAAGCCTCGAGGCGAGGTCGATATCGAAGCGGTCAGCGACGCCATCCTCAACGAAGACAAGATATCCCTCGTCCAGATCAAGCGAACCCTTACCAAATCGACGCTCGCAGCCGCCTTTGCCGAAGCCTACGACATCGCGTCGCTCTGCTCGACCGCGCTGCAGGACCAGCTGCAATTCCAGATTGTTACGATGAAGCGGGAGACCGGAGCGACGCTTGATATCGCCCTTGCCCGACATGCGCTGCGGGAACGAACCGCCATTGACGAAGGACTTCTGCAACGCACGCTGGCGATGTTTGACAGCAAGGCGCCGATCCGCACCACAGCTGATCCGGCACAAGCGCTTCGGTTGGTGCTGTGGAACGCGGGCGTCGAGAATCCCGGCGCGACGATGGACGCCATGCTGGGCGGTATCTTTGCTGCTTTTGATGGTAGAAATCGGGCTGGCGTCCAGGTCGCGCTTATCCAGGCGCTCGACCGCGCTAAAAACGATATCCGAATCATCCGTCCGCAAGCTGGGCATGTCTTCGTGCCAGGTGATCTTGCAAAAGCCGCAGGTCCTGCAAGCGGCACAATCCTTGTCGACGCCAGCCCGCGCATGCTCGACCTGAAGCTGGGGCGGTTCCTCGAACGCACACGTCTGCTCGACGAGGTCGTCACGGCGGCCCTGGACTGGGATACCGGGCTGGACGCCCACGTGGCGGCTCACCTGCAGAAGATACCGGTATTCTGTATCCGCGGGCGATCCGGTGACGGCAAGTCGGTCCTGCTCCTACAACTGGTGGCAGCGTTAATTGAGCGCCGCGCCGTATCCGCGGTGACGGGTCTCGCCTCGTTCAGCGATTTGCAGGTCTGGCTGCAATCGCGTCCGAAAATCCAGCCTGGCGAACCGATCCGTGGGGTTGAACTTGCCTATATCGACGATCTTCCGCGTCGCGTCGACGCTAGTTCGTTCGATCGGCTGATTGAAGAATGTTATGCGTTCGCTTCACGGCCCGCTGCCTTGCTCACGTGCGGGATCACGGAAAGTCTGCCGAAAGCATCCAACATCCAGTTTGACTTTTTCGCCATGCCACCGCCCACGGCAAAGGATCAGAAATTGTTCAGCCACTGGGCCGGCACCAGCGCTGCCCCACCGTTCGAGCCGCGCCAATCGCTCACGACGATGCTCGTCGACCTGGGGCGCACTGTTGCACGCGAAGCGCCGTTGGCGGATCAATTCCAACAGAAATTGCGCCGTGATGGCCTCTGGCCATTAGCCCGCCATGTCATAGCGGCCAATCTGTTCGGCGTTCCCGCTGCCGTATTGCCAGACCAAGCTGTCGACTTGGAGACTTTCACCTTCGAAGGTGCCGGCGTGACTCTGCGCGCCAACCAGCGCGACGGCGGCATCGAGCTTGGCCACGCCGAATATCTCGAACCGCTCTATCTTCGATGGGCCGGCGGCTCGGATTTTCCGCAAATATGGGGGCGTGACATCGGCGCCATCATATCCGTCGCCCTTCGAAACGGCGACGTAAGACTGGCACGGACACTGCTCGGTCAGGTGATCGATATGCGCGCCCTGCGCAAGCGCCTGGACCACTTGGGATATAGGGACCCTCACTTGGCCCCGGACCTCCTCAACGCGGCCTTTTCTGTGGTCAGTGCGGAGAACGACGACTCGGCGATGGCACCACTGATGCGGTTATGGCTTGCCGCACAGCGCGCGGCCAACGGGGCGTTCATGCATAACCTCGAAGCCCGCGCGATCTCACTGCTCAAGGAAGACGTCGTAGCGTCAATCTACAAGGCACAGATCGCGCTGCAGCTTGCCAGCGGGCCGCCCGAGCGGGAGGCGGACACCAGTACTCGTGAAGTAGCGCGCGGCTATTTGGCTGGCGTCGTCGATGAACCTGCGGTCGTCGAATATTACAAGAAGCTCGCGGGCCGAGGCAATTCCGGGGATCAGGTGTTCGTTCGCAATTGGCTAAGGCGGCACCAGCGCTCGCTTCAGATTGCACCCGTTCTGGCGAGTGCGATCCGCACGGGCGGACCGCACGCCGCCGAGTATCGATCGATGGCGGCGCGTCTGGCCGGCGCCCATCCTAGGGACTCTGGACTGAGCGACCTCGTCCGGACTTTGGCCCTCCAGCCGATAGAGGGGAACGAGGTCGGACTAATCGATCGCTGGCTCGGTCAGGCTCATCCATCGCCCGCGCTGAGCAGTGTCTATGCCCAGCTTCTCAAGGTCCAAGGCGCGCGGCGCTACCTCGATCGGGCGCTCGCATGGCTGGAACAGAATATCGAGCTTGCCGGTAGCCATGACCTGCTTGCCAGGCTGATCGAGATGCAGCCAGACTACGATTTAGACCCGCTCGTGCAGGCTTGGTTTGATTCGCATCCTTACGACCCCGGGCGCTATTCGGTAATCGGCGCACTGCTGACCCATCCGCACTTTGAGATAGCTGCTCTGCGGCGCGCGCTGGAGTTGCTCGCGGGGCCGCGGAGCCACCACACAGGATACCTCTTTGCCATTGCCATCAGCGTTGCCAAAGCCCTGACAGTGCATGAGGTGAATGCGCTGGCAAAAACACTCCCACCGGGGCTTCAGAAACCATTGGGAGCCCTTCGGGCTGCTCGCTAGGGACCCGGCACTCAATGCAAATCCACCGCTAATGATGCGAAGATTGGGGCTGCTTTCGGGGGAAGCGGACCTTTCGTTGGCCGATGTGGAATGGCGTGATTTGGTCGCCTCCTGCCGTTACGTCCATTCTGGTGAGGTATGGCTGAGGTGGGGTGGCTTTGCGACGGTCGGCTTTCGGCGGCAAGGAGGCTCTATTGGCCATCGCTATCATTGATGGCGATCGACCAGCGGTCGATATTGGATGCCCTTCTGATCATAGTTCCGGGAGGCATCCCGACAAAAAAGCTGAGCGACGGATCATCCTTCAAGATTGCTTCCAGTGTCCAAATCTCGGCGGCCTCCTGCTCGCCACCACCAGAGGGCATGGAACTGAACTGCCATCCGCTATCCATTTCCTCGACCGGATCAGAACGCTCGCCAAACAGGAGCGGCTGATCCGCCGATTTTGATACTATTGCACCAAGGCGGCGGTCGATCGGCGTGTCCATCAGATCACACTAAGGGCTTGGCTCGTGCGATCAATGTCTGCTTTGAGGCGGGCTTTGCCGACCAACAAAAGACGACTCGTGGGTCGGTAGCTGCCATGAGCTACTTTGAATGGATAATCCGCAGCACAGTCCCGTTACGTTGGCAGAGGGCTATGAACGCGGTGCCGCCGATTGAGCGGGGCGGCAGCACACCCTCGACGGTCCAAACTTCGTCACGGAGTGTGGCGCGAAGTGGTAGTTCGCGACGGATTTGGGCTTCGCCATAAATCGGAACGAGATAAGCGAAAGCGACTGCACTGGCAGTCTGTGCGTTGCTGATGACCCCGCGTTCGGGCTGCACCAAATCGACCGCGCTGCTGCATCGCTGATTGTGAGCTTGCGCTAAGGATGCCATTCCCAGCCCGCACGCCAAAATTGCCAATCGACCTCGGCGCATGACTTCTCCGTCCCCTTTGGGAAAGCTGCACGATTTACGATGTGTCTGCAACGGGTCGCGAGCTGTCGTTCGATCCATTCTGGTGCATGGCGGCAGCAAGGGGGGGATAGCTCTCTGTCCGCTTTCGATCGATGCGATGGCCATGTGGAGGTTGACAGGAGCGGCGTTGTCGCGAGACGGACTGGCGAGCTGCAAGGATGAACGTGATGCTCTATGACGATAAACAAGGCCACGATGCTCGCCTCGACAGCGTTGAGTTCGATGCCGAGAAAAGAATGGCATCAGTTCACCTGCTGGCATACCCAGAGACTGACGCACCGCAGCGGGTGCCTATTACCATTCTTTTCGAGGGCGTGCTGTCGTTAGCGTTGAACGCTGACCTAACTTCGCTGGCGAACAACCGCTCAGCAGGAAACGTAAACCACTGGCACATGGCGGAAGGCGGAGGCACCTCGCATATCTACTTGATAGAGGGACATATCGCGATCTCATCACAGTCTGCGCCGCAACTGGTGCTTCGATAGCCCAGCGGCGGCTTTCGGGAACGTCCGCCGCGACCCGCATCGGCTGCCATTGTGACGGCTCCTGCCGTTCCATCCAATTTGGATCAGTTAGGCAGAAAGGGGGGCAAGGAGACGTTGCATCGGGGCCCCTCCAGCGGCAGCTTCGCGGAATGAAGCACCTGGATGCCCGGTACGTCGTAGAAGTAGCGGCGGATGATGACATTGTCTGCCGAGCGCCGAAACGGGCACAGCAACGGATCAGGATGACTGATCTTGAGGAAGTCTATATCGAGACAGGCCACGGTGGGACTTAGGGCGCGGACGTTTGGTGGCTGCTGAACGAGAAGGTCGGACAGACAAAGGCAACCTTTCCGCAGATGGCCATCGGCGAGGAGGCGGTTTTAGAACGGCTGCGTTTACTCCCCAGCTTTCAAGTTCGGGGAATGAACTCCATCGAGAATGCCCGGTTTATGTGCTGGCCGACGCCTGGGTCGTGAACGTTCGCGTGCGGCGGGTCTGTTCGGAGGTGGGAAGCGGTCCGTCAGCTTCCGGCTGCGATCCGATGGTAATCGGTCATTCAACGAGATAGGACATGCGAATGGCGGAACTTCATAAAACGGTAACGACCCTTCGGCTCTTCGGTGATGACCTTGATCCGGATGAAATTACCGCTCGGCTCCGTTGCGTACCTACAGTGGGCGCTAAGAAGGGCGGTGGATGGCTCACGACAGGCGGCACCGAAAAAGTAGCCCGCACTGGATTTTGGCGACTAGAGGTTAAGGATCAACAGCCGGGCGATCTTGATGTTCAAGTCGCAGAATTGCTTGCGCTTTGCAGCGACGATCTTTCTGCATGGGCGGATTTGACAGCCCGGTTTACGGTAGACATCTTCTGTGGCCTGTTCATGGAAGAAAGTAACGAGGGGACGACTCTGTCGGCGGAAACCATGAAGGAATTGGGGCTTCGTAACCTTCCTCTCGACCTTGATATTTACGGCTGGACACTGCCCGACTGAACGTCCGCAAACGGGAAATTACACACCTTTGCCTTACGACCGCAATGGTCGACTCCGGCCGTTCGATCATTCTGACGCGGTATGGCTGAAAGGGGGAATCGGCACGCAGCGTCGAGGTCAGACCTTCCCCTTAGCGGCTCCGGCATAATAACGGATTGCGGCCAACATTTCCTGGCCGGTCTTGTCGGTTCCATCAGCCGACAGCATAACGTGATTGGCGGCAGCGCCTTTGCCCCAAGATCTGAAGTTAATTCGCCGGCTTTCGATGAGGCCGCGGCGAAGCTTGGCAACAGTAAGGATCACGGTGATGTGACGAGATACGTGAAAAGGACGGTATCCGACTATACTGCTCCATGGTATCGGGCTGCGTGACCACTTATGCCAATAGACTCCGTCCTGGTCGATGCGGAGGGCAGGCCGCTTAAAGAACGCCCTTCGCGTCACGATTGGAACTCGAACCAGGCCGAGAAAAAGAAATATCCAAGCGACAGTGCGACCAATAGTATCGCTGCTGACACCAAGCCGAGCAGCCAAAGTAGTCGCCCCATGCATATGCTGAGGATCACCTATGGGCCGTCCTAATGCCCAGTAGCAGCCGGCGATTAGCACCATGTTGATGGCTGCCATCTCCGCCGCCCTGCTCGCCTTAAACCGTGCCTCGAAAACCATCGCTTGTCCCCATTCCAGCAGTAGGACCGTATGAGCATCGGGTTAACGGTGGTGTAACGTCCGTCGCGGCCCGCCGCGGCTGCCATGGGATCGACTCCTGCCGTTTCATCCATTCTGGTGCGATATCGCGGAGATCGGTGATGGAAAGCCGACTTGCCCGCCGCTAACATCACTGATCGATAAGTTGGACGAAGGTGGTGCCAGTGGCGGGATCAAACCCTTTTGTTTCCGCTCTAGCCGGAGCCGTCTCCGTGTTGGTCGTCTCATATCTCGTCGGTCGCATGAAGCCGGTTCAGCCTGACGATGACGGCGGGTGGACCCTGCGGCCCGGCTGGGTCCTCAATACCCTGTTTTGGGCGTGCACTATCTTCGTCATCTTATTTTCCGTCGCATTGGCGAACATAACAAGCCGATCCGACTGGCGTGAACAGATTGTCCCCCTCATCCTTTTGATTGTCGGGTTCGGCGCAGGCGCGGTCTGGACGGGATGGACGGCATATGGCCGTGTCATAAAATGGAACGCAGATCAGATTGTCGTTCAACGCCGCCTGGGCCGGACAAGGTCATGGCCATGGTCCGCAATCCGCTCCTGCACCACGAATGCTTTCACAGCAGAATATGTGATCGTCTTTGACGATGCCGAAAAGCTACGCATTCCAACCTGGATGAAAGGCACCACCCAGCTAGTTCAGTATTTAGCAGATCGCGATATTAGATAAGCTCATCGACGCCGGATGTCCGCAGTTGGTCGCCTCCTGCCGTTCCATCCATTCTGGTGAGGTATGGCTGAGGTGGGTGGGTTGCGGACTGACAGCTTAGTGTTGTCATTGCTACGATGGCGGACTTTGTTTCGTGCTGTCACGCTGGAGAATGAAGATGATGACGGAATTAAAGGTTGGCGAGAAGTATCTCGTTGACGGATACCCCGCCACCGTCGTCGCCATCCCCGCTACGCGCGCATTGGCCCACGGGCATTGTGGTGGAAGACGATCAGGCGGGGTTGATCTATTATCCCGATCTGGTGGGCCTCCGGATCGAACCGATTATGCCATAGGGGTGGGAGAAGCCGAATAAGGCAGCGAAAGCGGCCGTTAGAGCTAGTGTGTTAGATCGCGAATAATTGAACCGTGGGACGGCCAACGATGAAACGTGCCAGCTATAACGATGAGCTAATGCGCGCCTTAGCACGTCCAGATGCCGACGACCTCCGAAAGGCGGTCGAAATCTACCACGAATATTACCGCACTTATGGGAAGGCGAAGGAGGCTTTCCTCAACGAACACGCGGACGCGATCGAAGCCTTCCATTTCACAGACGATGACCCAGAACGCGGCATCGCCTTAGTGGTATTGTCCGCATCAATGTCTGACGACGCAGACTTTCTCTTTTTGGTCGCTGCCGGGTCTTTGGAAGATGTACTCCGCAAGCCAAGCCGCGACATCATAGACCGGGTCGTCGCTGAGGCACGAAAAAATGCTCGCTTCCGCTGGATGCTGACGGGCATGTTTCTCCACGCGATCTCGGATGATGCGCGACCCCACATCATAGAAGCCATTGGGTCGATAACTGAGGCTGATCCCATGCCGCCAAGGTCCGTCTAACGGCTGCTTTCAGGGAATGTCGCGAAAGGTCGTCGAATGACTGACAATGCGTCGTGAGCTGCCGTTCAAACGATCTTGAGGAAATGGCAGATATATCACTGGGCACCTCGAAAGCCCCCTGACCGGACACAGCCCACGAACTGCTGGACTACTTTCCGGCACAGGCTGCCGGCCGGCCAAGCGCCCAGGTGCAGTCGCTTCATGACGCATAGTCCCCGACCGGGCTGGCCGAGAGCCGGCGATGAGCCGTCAGACGTCCACGAAACAGTCATCGCGATCTACTCCAAGTCCGGCGTGCGCGAGGCACCCTAGATGAGGCATGCCACGATAATTCAGCGGCCTTCGCCGGCTCCTCGCAGCCGTCCATCGCATTTGAGCCGAAATGCCTGCCGCTTCACACTTTAACAGCCTTCTTAATGGCCTTCAAAACTGCGGCAACTTAGCACATAAATTAACACGTTTTCTGAAAGAGCACGTTATTATCATGTAAGAACAGCTAGATAGCACACCATCGTTTGGTCTCATAACCTGAAGGTCACAGGTTCAAATCCTGTCCCCGCAACCAACGAACGCATAAAAGCCCCACCCGGAACCCGGGCTGGGGCTTTTGCCGTTTCTGCCGCGCTCGAGGAGGTTTGCAACAGCCGCCTCCCCTTCCGCCGTCAGCTCGCCCAGGAAGCTTGTCGCGACCGATGTTTCCGACTCGCGTTCATCGCGCAGCGGTGGCGCGACGCCGACTTCGCCGAACAACCGTAGAAGATCGTCGATACCTCCGCGCAGGAGATGATTGGAGGCTTTCCGAACGTTGCCAGCCGCATTGCCTGAGCGCATGGATCCGGGTTCTGATCGCGAAAGTCAGCGCGGCCAGGCAAGAGTTGTATAGACATCCGATAATGGCAAAAGAGGGGATTTGCGTGATCGACCAGCCGATCATCGCCGGCATCCGGATCACTGCTGTCTGAAACCGCGCACCGCGCCGATGCCGTTGGGGCAGGAGTGATCATGCCACGAAAATTACACTTCACCGTAAACGGGAATCATTTCACGCAAAATGGCGGTTTCCAGTCGCTGCTTCAGTTCACGCAGGCTGCGGAAGGGCTGGCTATGACTATATTCGCCTCGTCGATCATGTCGTCGGCATCGCGATGGAAGCCCATCCAGAACTGCCGCCGACGCCTTATACCAGCAAGAGCGAGTTCCAGGAGGTGTTCACTTTCATGGCCTATCTCTCTGCGGTGACGTTGAAGATCGGGTTCATCACCGGCGTGCTGGGTCTTCCGCAGCGGCAGACGGCGCTGGTGGCGAAGCAGGCCGCCCAGGTCGACTGCATGTCGAATGGCCGCCTGATCCTGGGTGTGGGCATCGGCTATAACGCCGTTGAATCTGGCGCGATGGGCGAGCACTTCAAGACGCGCGGCGCGCGGGTCGAGGAACAGATCGCTGTCTTGCGCGCGCTCTGGACGCGGCCGATCGTGTCGTTCGAAGGCAAGTGGCACCAGCTTGATCATGTGAATGTCAATCCTCTGCCGGTGCAGCGGCCAATCCCGATCTGCATGGGGGCGGGCCGGCCAGCCGGTGCCCCCGCCCAAGGTGATCGAGCGGATCGCCAATTATGCTGACGGCTTCATGCCCCTGTTCTGCATCAATGACGACAGCGGACGGCTGGAGGACGATGCGATCGCCTCCTTGCAAGAGATCGCGCGTGTTGCGCGCGACCACGGTCGTTATCCGCATGCGATGGGCCTGGAGATCGCGGTATATCCCGAAGACAAGGATGCCACCCGCGTGAAGCAGGACATTGCCTATCTCGAGTCGATCGGGGCCACGCATATTCATGTGCGGTTCCCAGCCACCGCGCTTGACGCGCAGATCGCCGGCCTGCGCGAGTTCGCAGCCATCCGCGACGACTATCTCGCCGGCCGCAAGTGAAGGACGAAGCATGACGTTGATCCTGCAAGCGCGCGTAGGTTCGATCCTGACCCTGACGCTGAACCGGCCCGAAAAGCGCAATCCGATTTCCGACCCCGACATGATCGACGCCCTGACCGGCGCGCTCATTGCCGCCGACGAGGATATTGCGGTTCGCGTGGTCATCTTGACCGGCGCAGGGAGCGCATTCTCGTCTGGAGGCGACGTCGCGAAGATGGTGCCAGGCGGGGGACTGCGGGATGCCCTGCCGGCGCAGACACGGCGCAACTATCGTACGGGTATCCAGCGCCTGCCGTTGCTGTTCCAGGCGCTCGAAGTTCCAGTGATTGCGGCGGTCAACGGGCCGGCAATCGGTGCCGGCTGTGATTTGGCGTGCATGTGCGACATCCGTATCGCCTCCGACAAGGCGCGCTTTGCGGAGAGCTTCGTCAAACTGGGGATCGTACCGGGCGATGGCGGCGCGTGGCTGTTGCCGCGCATCGTCGGGTTTTCAAAGGCCACGGAAATGGCGCTGACCGGCCTGCCGATCGACGCGGCCGAAGCGCTGGCATGCCAACTGGTATCGCGTGTCGTGCCGGCGGACGAACTCCTCGCGGTGGCGATGACGATCGCTGAAGCCATCGCTGTCAATCCGCCCCATGCCGTGCGCATGACCAAGCGCCTGCTGCGTCAGGGGCAGGAGGCGAGCCTGTCGGCGGTGCTCGAAATGTCGGCGGCCATGCAGGCGCTCGCGCACCAGACCGCCGACCATGACGAGGCCGTGGCGGCGTTCCGCGATCGCCGATCAGCCAGCTTCGAAGGCCGCTGATCGGCGCGATTCAACAGCAACAACAACGCCTTGTCCAGGCAAGGCCGCTCGCGCCGCCGATTAGGCAGCAGGCCTCAGTGACCCTCGGCGTCGATGGCCGCGGCGATCTTTTCCGCCGTCATGTAAACCGGGAAATTGGTGTTCGCGCTCGGGATGGAAGGGAAGCTCGCCGAGCAAATTGGCGGCCGCTATGGCCGGCTCGACTGCCTGGTCAATAATGCCGGCGTCGCGCGCGTATCGACGATCGAGGATAATAGCCTCGAAGATTGGCGACGGTTGATGGCAGTCAATGTCGACAGCATGCTACTCAGCCTGCGTGCTTTACTGCAGCTGCTCCGGACATCCGGCGAGACAGGTCGGGAGGCGCGTCGGTGGTCGATATCTCGTCCGTCGGCGGGATCGGTGGCGCGCCATTGATGACTGCCTATTGCAGCAGCAAAGGAGCAGTACGGCTCTTCTCCAAGAGCGCGGCCTGCGAGTTTGCGGCGCTCAAATATAATATTCGCGTGAACTCGGTTCACCCCGGCGGGGTAGAGACGTGGATGATGGACGAGATCGTCAGCCGTTATGTCTCGCTGGGTCTCGCACCTGATGAACTGACGGCGCGCACGCGCGTCGAGGCGCAGCACCCGCTCGGCCGCTGGGGCAAGCCGGAAGAGATCGCTGGCGGGATCGTCTATCTCTGTTCCCCGGCCGCGAGTTTTGTGACCGGCGCAGAGCTCGTGATAGATGGCGGCTTCACCTCGCACTGAGGGCATTGGGTGGGCAAGTTCAGAGTCGGGCTCGGCTTGTGCATGTTTCCGCAACCAAATCGAACCAATTACACATAGCCCACTCGGCACACGCCGCGTGGGCCGCTTGCGTCGCGGCATACCGCGCCGGTCTCATTGAGAGCCAGCGGCGTACTTCGACGCGAATCCTCTTCCCGAACGATATGTGCCATGATAGGAGGAAATGGAATTTACATTCCATATACGAGGTTTGCTGATGTTTCAGATTGCTTTGATCGGCGCGGGTCGAATTGGTAAGATCCACGCTGCCAATATCGCCGCAAACCGGCGCCTGTCGCTGGCCTGCGTCATCGACCCGTTCAGTGGTGCGGAGGACTTGGCTCGCGCTTTTGATACGACGGCTGCGAACGTGGAGCGAGTATGGTCCGATCCCGCTATAAGCGGCGTCGTGATTGCAAGCTCGACCGATACCCACCTCGACTATACGCTGGAGGCAATCCGTGCGGGCAAGCACGTCTTCTGCGAAAAGCCGCTGGATCAGGATGTCGCGCGCGCCGCCCGCGTCAATGAGGCACTCGTCGGTAGCGATCAGCGCGTTCTGTTGGGCTTTAACAGGCGCTTTGATCCGAACTTCGCGGCTCTCCAGCGCCGCCTGGCGCAGGGGGAGGTCGGCCGGCTGGAGACGCTTCATATCATAAGCCATGATCCCGCGCCGCCCCCGGCGACGTACATCAAGAGTTCGGGTGGCATCTTCAAGGATATGTCGATCCACGATTTCGACATGGCCCGCTGGCTGCTGGCCGAAGAGATCGAAAGCGTTTTCGCATCCGCGTCCGTGTTGATCGACCCGGCGATCGGCGAAGCCGGCGACTTCGACACAGCCAAGGTCGTGCTCCGCACGATCAGCGGTAAGCTTTGCATCATCTCTAACAGCCGTCGGAGCGGGTACGGCTATGACCAGCGGATCGAAGCGTTCGGGTCCGGAGGGATGATCCGCGCCGACAACAAGATCGAGACGACCGTACAGAAATGGACGGAAGGCGGTGCAGCGGCGGACTCTTTCCAGAACTTCTTTCTGGAGCGCTACGCCGAAGCCTACGCTATCGAGATGGACCATTTCGCCGATGTTATCGAACGCAAGGCGATGCCCCTTGCCGATCAACGTGACGGAATCGCTGCCTTGGTGCTAGCCGAGGCTGCCGAGCGATCCGCACGAAGCAACCAGGTCGTTAACGTGCTGCGAGGTGATGTGGCGTGATGCAACAGGTGTCGGAGACGATGACGCAGGCCGCGCAACGGGCGGAGCCCCGGTCGGCGGCCGCGAAGGGCATTTTTCCTGGCGTGCCGTTCCGGCTCGCCGCCTCGAGTGAAATGCTTTTCCTCGAGCTCCCGCTGCTTGAGCGTGTGAAGCGTATCGATGCGGAGGGCTTCTTAGTGGAGATCTGGGATTGGACGCGCCACGATATCGAGGTTTTGGCGGCCAGCGGTGTCACCTTCTCCTCGATGACCGGATATGTGCGGGGTCGACTTGCGGATCGGGACGGCTCCGAGGAGCTCATCGCGACCGCAAAAGAGTCGATCGCCGTCGCCAAGAGGCTCGGCGTGCCTCGCCTGAACCTCCACGGCACGGGCCTTGGCCCCGACGGGTTGCCGCTGATGCCGGCCGCCGAGGTGACCGGTGCCATGTGGCTGCACGCCCGTGATACTTTGCGGCGTCTGGCCGACCTAGGCGAACAAGCAGGGGTTATGTTCGTGCTTGAGAACCTCAACGCGGCGGTCGACCATCCGGGCGTGCCGTTCGGGCGAGCAATCGACTGCATAGAGTTGGTGGCATCGGTCGATCGGCCCGCGGTCCGGCTCATGCTCGACCTTTACCACGCGCAGATCGGCGAAGGTAACCTGATCGAGTTGTGCCGTCAGGCACTTCCCTACATAGGGGAGATTCAGGTAGCCGACGTGCCGGGCCGATGTGAACCCGGGACAGGAGAAATCAATTATCCGCGTGTCGCGCAGGCATTGTCGGCAATGGGCTATTGTGGGCCGGTGGGGCTCGAAGGATGGGCGACAAGCGATAGCGCCTTGGCGCTCGAGGCATTCCGGACGGCATTTCGCGTTCCGCAGTGCTGACGCGGTCGCCCGGCAAGGGGCGCGGCGCCGGATCGGGGATCGCCCAAGCTTAGCTATCTGCAGTCAGATGAACCATCTGACTGCTCGGAGATCGCGCAAAAACAACCGCCTGGAGCGGCCGATCGGTGCGATGGATCGGCCGCTTTAGCGCCAGGCGGGCGCCTGCGAGTCCACAATGCTCGCGCGCTTGAAACCTGCTCGCGCGCACGCCCTGTCGAGGTAGGCGCGGACGTTGGGTCCGAAATTCGCGCCAAGACCAACAACGCGGTCCGCGAGATACAATGCGTAGGCAATCGCGATGTCCGCGATTGTGAACCGCCCGGCGCACAGCCACTCCCGATCCGCCAGTGCTGACTCGACGGCCCTGAGCCGGCCATTGAACCACTTTTCGTAATCTGCGGCCGGCCGCTCGGCCCGGTTCTCAGGCGCTTCGAGCTGTCGGTATCTCAACACGATGGTCTGCGGGAAAGTTAGCGTCGCGTCGCTGTAGAACAACCAGTTCAGGAACAGCGGATAGTCTCTTTCATCCGGAGATAATGCCAGAGGTGTCGGACCGTAGCGCGTGGTCAGGTATAGGCAGATAGCAGTCGACTCCGTCATCCGGACCTCGCCGTCCACCAAAAACGGAATGGTGCCGATCGGATTTATGTCGAGATACTCCCTCGCCAAGGCTCGGGGTGGGAAAGGAAGCATGACCGGCTCATACGGGATTCCCATCTCCTCCAGTGCCCAAAGCGGCCGCAGCGAACGCGTCTCACGGCAATGATAAAGCTTGAGCATGAACAGCCTTTCAGCGTGGAAGCTGGGGTCAATCAGGTGTGTGCAGGCAGCCGCCTATGGGCCGGGGCGACTTTGCCGGCCGATCTGCGACCGCTGGAGATGAGTTCGCAGGTCTGGCGAACACCCTCTCCTAGTGACGGGCAGCTGTCATCTCTCCCCGAGATCGGCGATCATTGCCTCGCGCAGCAGGTATTTCTGGACCTTGCCGGAGACGGTCATCGGGAAGGCCTCGACGAAACGGACGTAGCGGGGCACCTTGTAGTGGGCGATCTGTCCACGGCAGAAGGCAATGATCTCGTCGGCATCAGCCGACACGCCGGCGCGGAGCTTGATGCAGGCGAGCACCTCCTCGCCGAATTTTGCGTCGGGGACGCCGATCACCTGCACGTCCTCGACGGCCGGGTGGGTGTAGATGAACTCCTCGATCTCGCGTGGGTAGATGTTCTCGCCACCGCGGATGATCATGTCCTTGATGCGCCCAACAATGCGGCCGTACCCCGCCTCGTCGATGACGGCGAGGTCGCCGGTGTGCATCCAGCCGTCGCGTACCGCGTCGGCGGTCTTCTCGGGGTCGTCCCAGTAGCCGAGCATGACCGAATAGCCGCGCGTGCACAGCTCGCCCGAGTGACCGCGCGGCACGGTCTCGCCCGTGTCTGGATGGACGATCTTGACCTCGAGATGGTTCTGGACCCGCCCGATCGTGCCGACGCGTCGCTCCAGCGGATCATCAAGTGCGGTCTGGAAGCTGACCGGGCTGGTTTCCGTCATGCCGTAGGCAATTCCGACATCGCGCATGTGCATGCGGGTCATGACCTTGCGCATCACCTCGACTGGGCAGGGCGAGCCGGCCATGAGCCCGGTGCGCAGGCTCGACAGGTCGAAGCGGGCGAACTCAGGGTGCTCGAGGGCGGCGATGAACATGGTAGGCACGCCGTGCAGCGCGGTGCAGCGTTCGGCCTCAACCGCCTTGAGGACGGCGAGCGGCTCGAAGCCGGCCGACGGGTAGACCATCGTCGCGCCGTGAACGAGGCAGGCCAGGTTGCTCATCACCATGCCGAAGCAGTGGTAGAGCGGGACCGGAATGCACAGCCGATCGCCTTCCTGCAAGCCCATTGCAAGACCGCAGAAATAGGCGTTGTTGAGCACATTCCTGTGCGACAGTGTCGCGCCCTTGGGTGAACCGGTGGTCCCGCTGGTGAACTGGATATTGATCGGGTCGTTCGGCTGAAGACCCGCGGCGATGGTGGCGAGTTCCTGCTCGGACGCATCCGTCCGAAGCGCTGACACCTCATCGAACTCGAGCCAGCCGGGGCGATGATCGCCGCCGATCTTGATGATATGGGCAAGCGCCGGCAGGCGATCGGACATAACCGCGCCCGCCGCGCCCGCGACCTCCGGGACCAGCGCCTCCACCATGGCGATATAGTCGCTCGTCTTGAAGGAAGCCGCGCAAACGAGCGCCTTCGCGCCGACTTTCCGCAGCGTGTATTCGAGCTCGGAGGGGCGGTAGGCTGGATTGATGTTGACCTGGACCAGGCCGGCGCGGGCGGTGGCGAACTGGGCGATGGTCCACTCGGCACAGTTCGGCGCCCAGACAGCAACCCGGTCACCGGGACGAAGTCCGAGCGACAGCAGTCCTGCCGCGAATGCATCGGCCGCCGCCTTGAGCCCAGCCCAGGACAGGCGGACATTCTGGTGGCGCGACACGAGCGCCTCGACTTCGGGCCAGCGCTGTGTCGCCAGCTCCAGCGCTTCGCCGATCGTATGCTCGAGCAGCGGCGGCTCAGGGGCGCCGCCGACATGGCTGAGTTCATCGATGCTCATAGCGCACCAGTTGTTTCAAGGACCGTAAGTCGCAAAGGATTTGCTCCGAAAACAGGGCGGCCCGGATAGCCACAGCAGCCAGCAACTGGAGCGCGCGGGTGGCCAAGGCAAACTTTTTATGGAATTCAGTCGCTGTCCGGCGGCGCGTCCACCAGCAGGTGGAACGCCGCCTTGACGGCGGGCTCGGAATCGGCGCTTGACCCATGTGCCTACCGGCGGACTTCACCGAAGCTCGAAGCACACACCGAGATTGCGTTGCCAACAAGCAGGCGCGCCATGCACCGCGTCATGTTCATCTTTTTTTCCTCACCTGGAAGCGGGCATTATACTGGCGCACACGTTCACGTGCCGTTCCGATACTCCATATCCATAGAATATAGGTTCTATAAGTGTCCATAGTGGATGTCGAGGACCATCCCGTCAGTTGACCCAAGTTCGCCGGAAAACCTTATGCCGTTTTTTCTGGCAGGCCTGCGCTCCTCCGAGGGGCGGTGGAATATTTATTCCATATGAATTATTGACAGAACTTATCTTTGGATAGATACCGCGCCAATGGAAAGAGGAGGCTAGGAATGGCCGATCAGGCAATCGTCGGGCCAGAAATCTTGGAGAAACAAGGTTGCCCGCAGAGGACGCGGCGCTTGGCGCTCCTCCTGTTCCTCGCCTACGCCTCGCTCATTACCATCTTCCAAGGCATTCAGAATATCCTGTTGCCGCCGGTGGTGCAGAAGCTGGCACCGGACGCCAAGATCAGTACGCTCGCCCTTCTCGCGACACTCGCCTCCGTCACCACCGTTGTAGCGCTGTTCGCCGGAGGAGCGATCTCGGACCGCACACGGAGCCGGTGGGGCCGCCGGACTCCTTCCCTGGTCCTGTCATGGCTGGCGAGTGTCACGCTGTTGCCGCTGATGGGCATGGCCGGGTCGGTCACCCAACTCCTCGTCGTGATGCCGATTCTGTGGTTTGCGCTGAACTATTATCAGTCGGTTCTGCTGGCAGCGTTGCCCGATCGCATCCCCAAACATGAACTCGGCTTCGCCTCGGCGGCGATCGGCCTCGGCGCGCCGGTCGGCATTTTCGGCGGGGTGAACATCGGCGCCTTCGCCCCCACCATCATGCTGGGCTATGTTTTCCTTGCGGTTCCGTTCACCATCCTCACCTTTTGCCTCATTCTGCTGGAGCCCGAGCCGTCGTCGTTCGGCGAGCCGCTGCCGCCCAGGCGGAGCCTTGTGCTTCGAAGCATGCGCGAGCAGTTCTCAAGCCTCAATGATCGCAATTTTGCCTTGGCCCTGGTGTCGCGCTTCCTGATGTTCCTGTGCTACTTCAGCGTCAACGGTTACGTCTTCTACGTGCTTCAAGATTATGTGGGGGCAGCGCAACTGCCTGCACACAGCGTCAACGTCGGCGTCAGTACCGTCATGAGCCTCATGACGCTCTCCTGGCTCGCGATCACGCCAGTTATCGGCTTCGTCGCGGATCGGTTCCGCCGAACCGCATTCATAGTGGCGACAGTGGCCTTCGGAGCCGGTGTGGTGACCCTGCTTCCGGCGGCGTCGAACGATTGGACGGCCATGCTGCTGTTCGGTCTCGGCACCGGCCTGATGTTCGGCACATACTTCGTCCTCGACCTGAAACTCGCGACGCTTGTTCTACCATCTCCCGACACCGCAGGGCGAGATCTCGGGCTGTTACTGGCAGCCGGCTCTGCGCCGGGCGTATTTTCGTTCGCGGTAGCGGCTTCGCTCATCGCGTTCAGCGGCTATCCGGTACTGTTCGTTTTCGGGGCTATCGTTGCCGTCGCGGGGGGCCTGTGCGCTATCTTCATCCGGGTGCGCGGCTAGAGCATTTCCTAAGCCGCTGTAATCACTTGATCAAAAGATTAGAGCAGCCGAACCGATGCGATCGGATCGGACTTTGCTCTAATACTCCCTCGTTTCTCTCGGACGGCCTATGCGTTCGCCGCTTCCCTCGCGAGAAGCGCCTTGAGGCGATCGACGACCGTAGCGGTTGCTTCAGCCGCCGCCGGCACGAGCGCCGACAGATTGGGGAAGCCGTGGGTCAGGTGGTCGAACTCGACGAGGTCGACCGGCACGCCCGCCTGCCGCAGCCGATCGGCATAGGCGACAGCCTCGTCGCGCAACGGATCGACCGCCAGCACGACGACGACAGCCGGCGGCAAGTTGTCGAGGCGTTCCGCGGCAAGGGGCGAGATGCGCGGGTCGGCAGGGTCCTGCCCGCCGCAATATCCTCCCATGATCTGCGGGAAAGCCTCGGTGCGCAAGCTCGGGTCTGCGTTGGCGAGGCGAGACGGATAGCCATCCGCATCGCTGCGAAGATCGACGGCAGGGTTGAAGAGCAACTGCGCGTCGAAGTTCCTGCTGGCGGTATCGCGCAGTTCCAGCGCGATGGCGGCGGCCAGATTGCCGCCGGCGCTCTCGCCTCCGATGACGACCGGGTGCGCCGCGCCGCCCAGTTCGCCGACATGGTCCAGGACCCAGCGCGCGGCGGTGAGTGAATCCTCCAAGCCGGCCGGGAATGGATGCTCGGGTGCCAGCCGATACCCGCTCGCGACGACGACCATCGAGAGATCGCGCGTCAGGCGGCGAGCCAGCGGTTCGATGAAATCGATGTCGCCGACTGCCCAACCACCACCATGGAGCAAGTGCAGTGTGCCCCGGGGCGGGCTGGCCGGACGGAAGATGCGGATCGGCACGCTGCCACCTACGCCGGAAAGCGCGCTGTTCTCGACGGCGCCGACATCGATTGGCCCCTCCGGACCATGAAGAAGCAGTGCCATAGGCGCTGTTTCCTTTCTCATCGCTGCGAAGTCGATCTCCCCGGAAGCGATCGGAAGCTGGTCAAGAATCTGCTGGAGGACCGGATCAAGGGCCATGGCGTCACTCTCCTGAGGTTTGCGGGCGCACAATCCAGTCGTGCGCGGGATCATTTGCGAAAACCCAGTTCCGACGAGGGCCTGCCATCACGTTCAAATAGTAGAGATCGTAGCCGTGCGGGGCACCGACCGGATGGTAGCCACGCGGCACCATGACGACATCGCCGTCTTCGACCGCGATCGTCTCGTCGATGGAGCGATCGTCGGTGTAGACGCGCTGGAATGCGAACCCCTGCGACGGCGACAGCCGGTGGTAGTAGGTCTCCTCGAGGAAGGTCTCCTCGGGATAGGCGTCGCGATCATGCTTGTGCGGCGGGTAGCTCGACCAGTGACCGCCGGGCGTGATCACCTCGACAACCAGCAAGCTCTCGGCCTCCGCCTTGTCGTCGAGGATGTTGCGTACGAAGCGTGTGTTTGTGCCTTGCCCCCGCGTTTCGAGGCCAACCTCCTCTGGCGGGATCAGGCGCAGCTGGCTTTTGCCCGTGGCGGGGGCGGTGCAGATAGCGATCTCGGCAACGCTTCCCGCCTCGATCCGATAGGCTGTTCCAGCCGGCACATAGATTGAGGTGGCCGGACCATCGAAAACATCGGCGCGCCCACCGACCCCGGTGAAGCGCTCATTGCCGCCGATCAGGTTGATCGTGCCCGAGAGAATGACGAGACAAGCCTCGCGGTCATGCTCGATGCCCTCGTAGGTCTGGCCCGGCATCAGCCCTACGACTCGAAAACCGACGTAACGCCAGCCCGCACTCTCCGGCGTGATGTCCAGCACGACGCCGCTTGCGTCAGGCGTTTGGCTGCGGACGCGGAGGCTCATGCTACCAGGCCAGCATCTCGGCCGAGACGCTTTAGCGTGTCCAGTCCGAGTTGCTGATATGAACGCGGGTTGGCGACCGCAGGATCCTGCTCCGCCTCGATGACGATCCAGCCCGTATAGTCGGCTCGGGCAAGCGCTTGCATGAACGGCGCATAGTCATAGTCGCCATCTCCGGGCGTCGTGAACATGCCGCCGACCACCCCATCGAGAAAGCTGGTGCCGTCGGCAAGGAAGCCCTTGTGGCGCGCGGCGCGCACATCCTTGCAGTGGATGTGGTTCACGCGTTCCAACCGCTCGTGGACGACCGTGAGCGGGTCGATGCCGCCGTAGAGCGCGTGACCGGTGTCGAGCACCAGCCCGACATGGTCTTCGGTCACCTCGAAGAAACGGCGGAGTTCTGCGCCGGTTTCGACGACGGTGCCGAGATGGTGGTGATAGGCGAAGCGCAAGCCGCGTTTGTTGACATAGGCTGCCACTGCGTCCAGCCGCTTGCCGAAACGCACCCAGTCGTCGTCGACGAGGTGCGGGTGCGT
This sequence comes from Rhizorhabdus argentea, assembly GCF_037861105.1. Taxonomy (NCBI): domain Bacteria; kingdom Pseudomonadati; phylum Pseudomonadota; class Alphaproteobacteria; order Sphingomonadales; family Rhizorhabdaceae; genus Rhizorhabdus; species Rhizorhabdus argentea. Next base: position 89,847 of record NZ_JBANFK010000010.1, on the reverse strand, counting down.
GTCGAGCCGGCTTGATCGATCGCCATGCACTGCGTTGGAGGTTTCGGCGAGGATGAACACGCTCGACCCCATCGCTTCGAGGAGTGCCAGATGATCCGCCATCGCTTCGATCTCGGCGTCGGCGTCGCGGACCAACAGGTTCGAGGAGTACCAGCCACCGACGATGTCGAGGCCGTATCCCGCCATGATTGGCTTCAGCGTGGCTGGATCGCGGGGGAATTTGTTGCCGAGCTCGACACCGTCGAAGCCGATCTCCTTCACGTCGGTCAGCAGGGCGTCGAGAGTCGTGTCGCCGCCGAGCTCGGGCAGGTCGTCATTGGCCCAGGCGATCGGACTGGCGCCCCAGCGGATTGTCATCGCGATTGTCCCTTCTTCATCTTTTCATAGCTGGCACGGGCGGCCGCGACCTCGGCTCGCGTCGAGACCTCGGGCACTGCGACGTCCCACCAGTGGCCGCCAGCCGCGGTCGTGATCATCGGATCGGTGTCGATCACGATGACATAGCTCTTCGTCGAAGCTGCAGCGCGGGCGAGTGCCTCCTCCAGGTCGGCGATGCCGGCGACCTTCTCGGCGTCGGCGCCAAGGCTGCGGGCGTGGGCGGCGAAGTCGATCGCAGGCAGCGCCTCGTGCCGGGTATCGGCGAGCAGGTTGTTGAACGGCTGCCCGCCAGTGGCCTGCTGCAGCCGGTTGATGCAGCCATAGCCGCCATTATCAAGCAGCACGACGGTGATCTTGGCGCCCAGCATCACCGAGGTGGCGAGCTCCGAATTGAGCATCAGGTAACTGCCATCGCCGACCATGACGAACACGTCGCGCTCCGGGTTGGCCATTTTGACGCCGAGTCCGCCGGCGATCTCGTAGCCCATGCACGAATAGCCATATTCGACATGGTAGCCGCCAGGCATCTTCGTGCGCCACAGCTTGTGCAGTTCACCCGGAAGGCCGCCGGCGGCGCAGACAACCACCGCATCGTCGGCCGCCTGCCGCCACACGGCGCCTATCACTTGCGCGTCGGAGGGAGGCGCGTCGCCTGGAGCCGTCGCAGCGTCGAACGCCCGGTTCCACTCTGCGACGGCCACCGCATTGGCCTCCTGCCATGCCTGGGGCGCCTGCCAGCCGGGCAGCTTCTCCGCCAGCGCTGTCACCACGTTGCGGGCGTCGCCGACAACGCAGCGCGCGCCATGCTTCGCAGCATCGGCAGAGGCGACATTGACCTGGAACAATGTCCCGCCGAACAGCGTGCGCGAGCCGGTGGTAAAGTCCTGCAGCCGTGTGCCGATGCCGATGACAAGATCGGCTTCGCGCGCTGCGCGATTGGCGGCGCTGGTGCCGGTGACGCCGATCGAGCCGAGTGCCTGTGGGTGATCCCAGACGAGCGCGCCCTTTCCTGCCTGGGTCTCGGCGACCGGAATGCCTGCCGCACCGGCGAATGACGCCAGCGCTGTCTCGGCACGCGAGTAGAGTACGCCGCCGCCAGCGATTATCAACGGGCGCCGGGAGGCGCGGATCGCTTCGACAAGCGCGTCGAACTCCGCTTCGTCGGCGCCTATGCGCCGCTGCCGCCAGAGCCGCGGCTCGAAGAAGCTCGCCGGATAGTCGAACGCCTCTGCTTGCACGTCCTGGCAGAGAGCGAGCGTTACCGGGCCGCATGTGGCCGGGTCCGTCAGAACCGCCATGGCGCGCGGCGCGGCGTCGAGGATCTGTTCTGGCCGGGTGATGCGATCGAAGTAGCGGCTCACTGGCCGGAAACAGTCGTTGGCGCTCACCGTCGCATCACCGAAGTCCTCGATCTGCTGGAGAACGGGATCTGGCCGCCGGCTGGCATAGATGTCCCCGGGCAGGAACAGCACCGGCAATCGGTTCACGTGAGCCAGCGCTGCGGCGGTCACCATGTTCGTCGCGCCGGGCCCGATTGAAGTTGTGCACGCCATGGCGCGCTCGCGGCGGTTGGCCTTGGCGAAGGCAATTGCTGCGTGCGCCATGCCCTGCTCGTTGTGGGCACGGAAGGTCGGCATCGTGTCGCCGATGCCGGCGAGCGCCTCGCCCAGCCCCGCGACATTGCCGTGGCCAAAGATCGCCCAGACGCCGGCGAAATATTGTAGCTCCTGGCCATCGACCACGACGCGCTGTGCCGCCATCCAGCGGACGAGGGCCTGCGCCATGGTCAGCCGGACGGTTGGCCCGCTCATGCCGCCTGCTCCCGCCGCGCCGCGCGCCATCCTTCGACGAGCACGCCGAAATTGCCCGCCATCTCGGTGATCGCGTCTTCGTCGTCTATCTCGCCTTTGAGCCAGCGGGCGGCCGGCCCGGACCAGATGGTCCGCCCGACCGCGAAGCCTTTGACAAGCGGGCTCGTCACTGCGGCGGCGAAGCTTGCCAGCAGCGCGGATTCGGTCGCCGCCAGGCCGAGCAGCACGATGCCGCGGCAATGCGGGTCGCGCGCGTCGATTACGCGCTCGATTGCCGCCCAAGCTGCGGGCTCGCCGGCGGGCTCGAGCTTCCACCAGTCCGGATACACCCCGAGATCATAGATGTGCTCGACGACGCGCGCCACCGTGTCGTTGGCGACCGGACCGTGATTCGAGGCGATGATCTCGAGCAGCAGCTCGTGGCGCGTGTGCCGGCAGGCCTCGAACAGGCGGAGGATCTGGCGGTCCTGCTGCGCTCGCAGCTCGGCGGGATCGTCGGGATGGTAGAAAACGAGGCATTTGACAACATGATCGAGCGGCCAATCAGCGAGAATCGTCGCCGCCTCAAGCCCTTGCTCGAACATGAGCGGTCGCGATCCGGGCTGCTCGATCGGGCGGCCGATCCAGTACGGCGTGTCGGCTGCCGCCTCGAGCGCGCGCATGCCGTAGCGTCCATCGGCGAGGAGTCCGAAGCTCGGATCATCGCCCGCCACCCGCGCGATAGCTTGTAGCGCCAACTCCTTGAAGCGCGGCACTCGGTCGAGATCAGCCGTTTCCAGTGTTGCCACAAGGTCCTCGAACTGGCTGCGGTGGTCGATCGCGAGCACGGTCAACTCGCTGTAGTCCGGCTTGCGGTTCGTCGCCCAGTGCGTCTGCTTGAGCGCTGCGCTGTCCCGCAGTCGCCGCGGCCAGTCGCTGCGCGACAGGAATTGCCGGAGCTCGTCCCAGCTTGGCTCAGCAGGCGCGCAGCCGTGCCGTGACACGACAATGGCGCCGCACGCGTTGGCGTAGGTGCAGCAAAGCTTGATCGACTCGCCCCGGAGCCAGCCGCGCAGGAAGCCCGCCATGAATGCGTCACCCGCCCCGAGGACGTTGAACACTTCGATCGGGAAGCCTTGGCCGATGACGCCCTCATCGAGGCTGTCCGGCACCGCGCCCGGAAAGGCGACACAGCCCTCGGCCCCACGCTTGCACACCAGCAACGCGTCGCTCGCGGCGCGGATCGTGCGGAGCGCCGCGATGGTATCGGTCGTGCCGCCGAGGATGTGGATCTCCTCCTCCGTGCCGACGATGAGATCGCAGAGCGGCAGCACGCTTTGCAGCTGGTCGGTCACGATCGCGCTCGCGATGAAGCGGTCCTCGCCATTTTCCTTTTGTGCCAAGCCCCACAGGACTGGCCGATAATCGATATCGAAGATGACCTGCCCGCCAGCCGCCTTCATCGCCCGCGCGGCCTTGAGGCTCGCCGCATGGACGTCGGAACGCGACAAATGCGTACCATTGATGAGAAGCGCGCCAGCCGAAGCGACGAACTCCGTGTCGATATCGTCTTCGCACAGCGCCATGTCCGCACAGTTTTCCCGGTAGAAGATCAGGGGAAAGCTGTCGGGATCGCGGATGCCGAGGACGACGAGCGCCGTCAGCCGATCAGGATCGCTGATGACGCCAGACACGTCGACACCCTCACGGATCAGCTCTTCGCGGATGAAGCGCCCCATGTGATCAGCGCCGACGCGCGTGACGAGTCCGGCCTTCAGACCGAGACGCGCGGCTCCGATCGCGGTATTCGTCGGGCTGCCGCCAACATATTTCGCAAACGACCCCATGCGCTCGAGCCGACCGCCGGTCTGCTCGCCATACAGGTCGACGCTCGACCGCCCGAGCGTGATGAGATCCAGCGCATGTTCGCCGCCATGCCTGTTGGTCACTTCATTTCCCTTTTCATGTCCGTCCCCGAGCCTAGCCCGCGGGCCACAGCCCGCGGACGTTCACGCGTCTCAAGCAGCTTCAAGTTAGACGCGATCCGATGCTGTGCTGCTCTGGAGGCGTGCTTCGGCCTCGCGCAGCATTTGCTGCAGGGCAGTGACCGTCTTGTCACATGTCGTGGTCGCCACCGCATTTCGAAGATTCCGCACATAGCTGCGCAGGGGGTCGGCGTTTTCCGATCGTGGCGTTATATACGCGTTCATCATATAGCCTCCGCGTTACATCCGCATTTGATTAACTCGACGTCGCTCACGTCGTCAGTCCGCCGATCCGGCCAGGATATCAGCCACCACGCTCCAGCTGCGGGCCTGTAGCGAAAGCCTTTCTGCATCGGCGAGGAGTTGGACCATGCAGACGAACACCAGTTCGTTGGTAGGGTCGACCCAAAACCAGCACCCCGCCGCGCCGTCCCAGAAATAGGTGTCTCGACCGAGGGCGACGCCGGCGGTTTGCGGGTCGGTGACGGCAATGCCGTTGTAGGCATATTCGTAGCCGGGGCGCAGCCAGTGTGGCGCCGTGCCGAAGCCGCCTGTCAGCAGATGGGGTGGCGTGTGGCTGCGCGTCATCAGCGAGACGGCCTCGGGGCTGAGGATGCGCCGGCCATCAAGCTCGCCGCGCCCGAGCAGCATCCGGCCGAAGCGAAGATAATCGGGCGCAGTCGACACCAGCCCGCCACCGCCCGAGGCGAGGATGGGGGGCTGGTCATAGGGAAGCACCAGATCGCTCGGCGACAGCGCGGCGACGTTGTCATAGTGGAGGCTGTCGGATTGGGCGGTCATTTCGACCAGCGCGTCGTCCGCAAGCGCGTAGAGGGCGGCGAAGCGGTCGCGCTTGGCCGCCGGTACAAAGAAGTCGGTGTCGCCCATGCCGAGTGGCGCAAAGATGCGCTCCCGCATGAAGTCGCGCAGGCGCATGCCGCTCAGGCGCTCGACGATAATCCCCTGCACGTCCATGGCCACGCTGTAGCGCCAGCCTGCGCCCGGCTCGAACGCCAGCGGAACCTTGGCCAGCCGTCCCAGATACTCCTCAGCGGTGATATCGTGCGGGATGACCGGAACGCCGGCCGCTTGGAAGGCGCGGTCGACCGGTTCGTCCGTAAAGCCATAGGAGAAGCCCGACTGGTGCGTCATCAGATGCTCGAGCGTCGGCGGCTCTTCCGGGGCGGCGAGCAGAGGGGCGCAGTCGGGCCCGATCCCGCGCAGCACCTGGAGGTCGGCCAGTTCGGGGAGGTGCTTGGCGATCGGGTCCGCGGGCGACCATTTGCCCTCGTCCCACAATATCATCATCGCGACCGCGGTGACCGGCTTGGTCATCGAGAAGAGCCGGAAGATATTATTCGTCTGCATCGGCTCGGCGATCGCTACGTCGCGCCGACCGATCGCCGAGGCGTGTGCGACCGTGCCTTTATGCCACGCGACCGTGACCGCGCCGCTCAGCAGCCGGCGGTCGACCACGTCCTGAATTGGCGCGTCAACAGCAGGCCACCGTGGCGCTGACCGAGCTCGTTCCCGCAAGGCTGATTCGGGACCATGGGCCATCGCTGATGTCACGAGACGCTCCTCGAATGGAATGTATTTTCCATTCTATAGAACGTCAGAACGCAGGATGCAAGTGGCGCGGTTGCGCTGCTTCCAGCCGCCGCTAGCTGGCCGGCGACGCCGGCTCGGCCTTGCGGGCTGCCAGGCCAATGGCGAGCGATTGCGCCAGGCACATCGAGGCGGCGAGCGAACGGAATCCGCGTACCTCCGACTCCCGAACCTGAAGCACAAGGGTCGCGTCCTTGGCGATCGGCCCAATGACGCTGTCGGTGATCGAGACGACGGGGCAGCGTCCCTTGGCCGCTTCGACGACGGCCACGGCCTCCGGGCTGTAGGGCGCGAAGCTGATCGCGACGATCACGTCGCTTGCGTCGAGGCCGCGGGTCTGCTGGAGATGGAGCCCGGCGAGGCCGTCGACGAGCACGGTGCGCTTGTTGGTCTGCGCCAGCAGATAGGCCAGGTAGCTCGCGACCGGGAAGGATCGGCGGAAGCCGACGATGAACACCGTGCCGGCGCGGTCGAGCAGATCGATCGCTTCGGAGAGCTCGCGCAGACCGAGCGCGTGGTTAAGGTTTTCGAGCGCAAGGATGTTGCCCTCGACGAACTCGGAAAGCAGCTGCCGTGGTCCCTCCATATCGTCGGCAACCGAGTAGCGGTGCTGGCGGATGCGTTCGGCGTAGCCGAGCGAGCGGTCCTCCCGCAGCAGGCCATCGCGGATCAGCCGCTGCATCGGGCTCGCTCCGGAAAAGCCAAAGGCTTGAGCGAAACGGACGATCGCCGACGGCTGGACGTTGCTTCGCTCAGCGATGACCGCGAGCGTTTCGAATGCCATGTCGTTGGGTTCGTCCAGGATATGGCGCGCGATCCGCTGCAGCCTGTCGCTGAGCTCGTCGTAGCGATCACGAATCGCAGTGAGGAACTCGTCCAAGGCACGGGGTGGCGATGTTGTTTCGGGGATACTCAATCACTTCCTCCCACAGCATGTTGCAAAACATTTGTTCCGGCTAGCGGCGCAATGAGTAGCGTGTTCGGAAAGATGTTCCAAGCAGCCCTGTGCCCAACAGCGTAGTCATGGAATTTCGGGTTATGCATAGTGTCGGGCTGTGCCACGGCAAGCCGAGCCGGCCGTGCCATGCGGCTCGTCCTTTTTGACCATGCGGCCCGGCCCTTTTCGTGGCCGGCGGCGGGCCGCCCGCAAAAAGTGTTCTACATAACATATTGACCGAATTTATGTTCTATGCAAAAGGGGCGCGACACGCGGCGCGGTACCGCCCGGACAATGGGCGGGCGCGCGAGCGTATCCAGGGAGGATTCGGATGAAGGTCAAGGTAGTTCTGCTGAGTGGCGCGGCTCTTGCTGCGGCCACTGCGGCATTTCCGGGGTCAGCGCGCGCGCAGGCTCCATCGCCATCAAACGCCGCGGCTGCACAGTCCGGCGATCGCTCGGAACGCGGTATTCAGGACATCATTGTCACCGCACGCCGTCGCACTGAGAGCATCCAGACGGTGCCCGTGGCGGTAAGTGTGGCGAGCGCTGCGACCCTCCAGGAACATCAAGTCCTAAACGCGTACCAGCTTGTCAACCTGACGCCGAGCCTGCAGGTTCAGTCGGGACTGCTCGAGGCTGGCGCTGTCAACTTCACGATCCGCGGCATCGGAACGACGCCCGTCGGGCCGCAGACCGAGTCCAGCGTCGGTATCGTCATCGACGACGTTGCGATGGCGCGGCCTCAGTTTGGGAACATCCAATTCTTCGACCTTGATCGAGTCGAAGTCCTGCGGGGGCCGCAGGGTATGCTGTTCGGCAAGAATGCCTCTGCGGGCGTCATTAACATTGTAACCACGCAACCGAAGATCGGTCGCACGGAAATGCTCGTCAATGCCGAGTATGGGAACACGACAGCGCCCGGGTCCGGAAACCTCGCCTCATTGCAGGCGGCCGCCAATTTGCCCGTGAGCGCGAACTCTGCGCTTCGGTTGTCGGCGTTTGTAACCAGACAGGATGCTTTCGTTAAGGATCTCACTCAGGATCAGGATCTTGGCAACACGTCTTACGGCGGACGTATCAAATATCTCTGGGAGCCAACCGAGGCGGTCCGGCTGACTTTGGCTGGGGATTATCAACACAGTAAGGGACGCGGTGACGGCGTTTTCGTCCATAGCTATACCGCACCTGGCGGACTCATTGCGACTATCAATGCCGCAAATGGCATCACGGCGTCACCAACCAATAATCTTGTTGCGACCGATGGTCTCGGCTATCTCGTCTCCAGGGTCTACGGCGGGCAGCTTAAGGCCGAAGTCGACGTCGGCAGTGGGTTCACCTTGACCAACATCCTGGCGCATCGAAAGTATCGCCAAAGAATGGCGTCACCAATTGACATAACCACGGCAGATATCTTTAATACCAATCATGGTGGTTACAACTATCGCCAGACGACCGAAGAGCTTAGGTTGTCCTCGCCTGCGACCGGTCGTTTCAGCTTCCAGGTAGGCTTGTTCTACCTTGATCTTCGCGCCAATCAGAATCTGCTTCAGGGCGCGAACCTCGGCCTTCCCGTCCCGCCCGGCTTCTCCTCCTTTGCGGGCGGCTTTCTCGACCAAACAGCCGGGACGAAGAGCTATGCCGGATTCTTTGAGGGGCAGTTCGAAATTTCGGACGCGCTAAGACTCACGGCCGGGGCTCGTTACACCCATGACGACATTTCCTTGCGCGACAAGATCACCAACCCGTCGGCACTCTTACCGCTGTATCCCAACATCGACTTCGATGTTTCAACGAAAGAAAACAACCTTTCGTATCGGTTCGGTATTGACTACGACGTTGCGGCTGACGTGCTGGCATATGCAACCTACTCACGTGGATACAAAGGCCCAACCTTCGATCAGCTTAGTGGCGCGCGGGTCGCTCCCGAAATCCCAAAGAGCATCGAAGTTGGTTTAAAATCTACTCTGTTCGACCGGCGCCTCCGATTGAACATTGCGCTGTTCGATACCAAATACGACGGCTTCCAGACCCTTGCTCAGGCGCCGGGCCTGTCAGCTGGCTTCGTTACCCTCAATGCGGGCCAATTGAAGACACGGGGTGTTGAAGTCGAATACAGCGCTTTGCTGGCTGAAGGACTAAAACTGTCCGGTGGCGTAACCTACAACAATACCGAATATAAAAACCTCACCAACGTGCCATGCTACTATAGCCAACCGACGGGAACGAGCGGGACGAATGTCTGCAGACCAGGCGGCACTACCGATGTGAGCGGAAATCAGCTCGCAAATGCGCCACGTTGGTCAATGAACAGCACGGTTCGCTACGAAAGGCCCGTCTCTGGAAATTGGGTTGGCTTTGCCCAGGGCGATATCTATTACCGCACGTCTGCATATTTTACTCAGACACGCGATCCGCAAACGCGGGTCAAGGGCAACGCGATTGTAGGCCTCTCATTAGGAGCTCACACCGCCGATGATAATCTGACCCTCACTGCCTTTGTGAGGAACCTCTTCGATAAGCGCGTTCCTACTTACATTATCGCAGATCCGGTTGCGACTGTTTACACTGGCCCGGCGGGTGTTCCCGACGCTGCGCTTGGGGGAGTTTATTGGCATAATTTTGGCCCAAACTCCTATCGTACGATAGGTGTGACGCTGAACTACCGCATGTAAAGCATCCACCAACGCCGGGGCGAGCCCCTATACTCGCCCCGGCGGAACGGGATGAGCCTGCGTCATTTGGGATGGGCACATGACTGCAATATCGGCATGGCAGCGCGTCGAAGAGCTTCTTGCACTCTATCGCGCTGAAGATGCGTGCGCGGCGGCGCTGCTGTGCGACCGGCATGAGTCCGGCGCGCTCGCATATCGAATCATCGCCCCTGATCTTTCGGCGCAGGATCTGAGCTACGGGGAACTGCGGCACGAGTCTGAAAAATTCGCAGCTGCCCTGCGGTCGCTCGGCATCGGACCCGGCGACCGGGTGGGAACGTTGATGGGCAAGAGTCGGCGGTATCTCATCACGCTGATGGGCATCTGGCGGCTGGGCGCGGTGCATGTGCCGCTGTTCACCGCCTTCGCTCCCTCGGCGATCGCGCTGCGCCTGACCGGCAGCGATGCCCGGGCAGTGGTCTGCGATTCAGCACAGCGGGCGAAGCTCGCACCCGGCGACGAGATGCCGGCCGATCCCCGGTGGCGCGTGATCACCACCGGATTGGCCGACGATGGAGCGCTGTCGTTCGATGCGCTGATGGCTCAAGCAGAGCCGGGTTTTCCCGCCGCTATGATGGGCGGCGATGCACCTTTCATCCACATCTACACCTCGGGCACGACCGGAAGTCCGAAGGGCGTGGTCGTGCCGATGCGTGCGCTTGCCGCGTTCCGCACCTATGCCGAATTCGGCTTCGACCTCAGATCGGACGACGTCTTCTGGTGCGCCGCGGACCCAGGCTGGGCCTATGGCCTCTATTTCGGCGTCCTCGCGACCTTCGCCACCGGCACGCCCGGCATCCTGCTGGAGGGCGGCTTCTCTCCGGAAACGACGATGGCGGTGCTGGCGAGCGAGGGCGTGACCAACTTCGCCGCGGCTCCGACCGTGTATCGCGCGCTGCGCAGCTCGGGCCTGGCACCGCAGGCACCGCTGCGCCTTCGGTGCGCGTCGAGCGCGGGTGAGCCGCTGACCCCGGAAGTGAACGGCTGGGCCGAACAGCAGCTCGGAATCACGGTGTACGATCATTACGGTCAGACCGAAGCCGGGATGCTGATCAACAACCACCATCACCAGGCAGTCCGGCGCCCAGTCAAGCCGGGATCGATGGGTCACGCGATGCCCGGCTGGAGGGCTGTCATCCTCCATGGGGAGCATGACCAGGAGGTTGGGCCGAACCAGATCGGTCGTGTAGCGATGGTGGTCGCCGAAAGCCCGCTCGCCTGGTTCAAGGGCTATGATGGCGATCCGCGCAAAACAGCCGAGAAGTTCGCCGCCGGCGGCCGCTGGTACCTGACCGGCGATACGGGGCTGGTCGACGACGACGGCTATTTCCACTTCTCGGCGCGCGACGACGACGTGATCATCATGGCCGGATACCGGATCGGCCCGTTCGAGGTGGAATCGGCAATGGCAACCCACCCGGCCGTGGCGGAGTCGGCGGTTATCGCCGTTCCGGACGAAGTCCGCGGCGAGGTGATCGAGGCCTATGTCGTGCTGCGCGAAGGCCATTCCCCCGCGGCAGAGCTCGAGCGCGACATCCAGCAATGGGTAAAGACCCGCTATGCCGCCGATGCCTACCCACGCGCGGTGCATTTTGTCGATGCGCTGCCCAAGACGCCGAGTGGCAAGATCCAGCGATTCGTCCTGAAGGAGCAGCGGCGGCAGGAATTGGAGGCGGCTCGGTGAATGTGCGGGCGGTGCGTCTGACTGGGACGGGGTGTTCCTGATCAGCCGTTATGATCGGAGAGCAGCGTCCTCTGCGCCATGGTCGGCGAAGCGCGTGCGGTCCGCCTCTCGCGCCACAGCGGGCAGTTCGCGCCGCACTGCCTCGCCGATGATCAGCAGCGTCGGATCGTCGTCGCTGATCGTCGAGGTGAGAAACGGCAGCGCCGAGAGCTTGCCGCGGATCAGCCGTTCGCCGGGCAGCGAGATGTTCACCGCGATCATCACTGGCGTGTCTGCTGCACGGCCGGCTGCGATCAGGTTGCGCATGATCTGCGGCGCGGCGGCGCGGCCCATATAGACGGCGAGCGTCGTGTCGGTCGCGGCGAGCGCAGGCCAGTCTAGATCGATCGCCTCGCCGGCGCGCGCATGCGCGGTGACAAAGGTCAGCCGGCGCGCAAGTCCGCGCAGGGTGAGCGACGCCATTCCGCTGGCGGCGGCCGCGCTGGCGGCGGTGATGCCCGGGCAGACTTGCACGGCGATGCCGTGCGCGGCGAGATGGTCGATCTCCTCGGTCGAGCGGCCGAAGATCGACGGGTCGCCGCCCTTGAGCCGGACGACGCGCCGGCCTTCGCGCGCGGCTGCGAGCAGCAGGTCGTTGATCGAGCCCTGATCCTTGCTGTGCCGCCCCGAGCGCTTGCCGACGCTGACCATCTCGGCATCCGGCCGCGCCAGCTCGAGAACGCCCGGCCCCACCAGCGCATCGTAGAAGACGATGTCGGCCGCCGCAATCAGCCGCTCGGCCTTGCGGGTCAGCAGGTCGGGATCGCCGGGGCCGGCTCCGACCAGCCAGACCGTGCCCGGTTCGATTCCACGCGCGATCGGGTCATTCCGCTGCATAGATGGTCTCCCGAGCAGGTGCGATATCGGCCAGGATACGGGCCAGGGCAGGGCGGCAGGATCCGCAATTGGTGCCGGCGCCGAGCGCCTTGCCGATCGCTGCGACATCGGCGAGCTGCTGCTCGCTGATCGCCGCGACGATCGTCTTGAGGCCGACATCGAAACAGGAGCAGATCAGCGCGCCGCGATCGGGCTGCGCGCCTGGCGCGCGGCCGGCGAGCAGCGTGGGCGCGACATCCGGCGCGTCGAGCTGCGCGATCAGCCAGTCGCGGCTCGGCAGCTGGCCGGTCCGGGTGACGAACAGCACCGCCGACAGACGCCGGTCGTTCAGCACCGCGATCCGGCGCGAGCCGAGCGCGGCATCGGCCGCCTCGATCCGGGCGCCGGCCGGCAAGCCGGCTTCGAGCGCCTCATAAGGTCCTATGCCGGCGAGTTCGTAGAGCGCGCCACCGGGCACGGTGATCCTCGTCGCCCAGAGGCTGGGCGGCGGCGCCTTCGCCTCACCGCGCACGATCAGGAACCCGCGCCACTCGATCGCAACCTTCTCGACCTGGGCCGGCGTCGACTTGAAGCCGGGTTGTCCCGAATGCGGATCGGTCAGCGGGCGCGGCAGCAGGCCGGTGCGGCCGCCGGTCGACTGGCGATCGGTCCAGTGGATCGGCGTGAAGATGTCGCCGCGCCGCTGGTCCTCGGTGGAGCGCACGCGGAACAGGCTCGCGCCCTGCGGCGTCGATACCCGCGCGATGTCACCATCGGCCAGACCGAGCCGATCGCAATCCTCCGGGTTGATGTCGACGAGGGGTTCCTCGCGGTGGCGCGCTAGCCGGGGCGACAGGCCGGTGCGCGTCATCGTGTGCCACTGGTCGCGATAGCGGCCGGTGTTGAGGGTCAGCGGCCAGTCGCGCAGCGGATCGGCCAGCGGCGCCTGGACGGTGGGAACCATCCGCGCCTTGCCGTCTGCGCTCGGGAAGCGGCCATCCGCGAAGGGCGTTCCGCCCCAGCGATAGGGCTCCATCGCGTCATAGCCAGGATTGCCGATCGCGGCGTGATGGCGCAGATCGAGCACCCGCGCGCCATCATTCCCATAGCTGGTGAGCCGCGCATGCTCGCGATAGATGTCTGCGGGCCGATCATAGCTGAACGCGCTGGCCCATCCCATCCGGCGGGCGACCTGGGTCATGATCCACCAGTCGGGGCGTGCCTCCTCCACGAAGGGCAGGAACTGCCGCTGGCGGCTGACGAGGCGCTCGCTGTTGGTGACGGTGCCGCTCTTCTCGCCCCAGCCGGCGGCGGGAAGACGGACATGGGCGAAGCGGGTGGTATCGGTATCGGCGATCACGTCCGAGACGACGACGAATGGGCAGGCGGCGAGCGCCTCGCGGACCCGGCCAGCGTCGGGCATGCTCACCGCCGGATTGGTGCCCATCACCCAGATCGCCTTGATCCGGCCCTCGCCGACGGCGCGGAACATCTCGACCGCCTTGAGGCCGGGCTTGGCGGCCATCTTCGGTGCCGCCCAGAAGCGGCCGACCCGGGCGACATTGTCGGGTGCGAAGTCCATGTGCGCGGCCAGCGTCGAGGCCAGTCCGCCCACCTCGCGGCCGCCCATCGCATTTGGCTGGCCGGTGATCGAGAAGGGCGCCGCGCCCGGCTTGCCGATCCGTCCGGTGGCGAGGTGGAGGTTGACGATCGCGTTGACCTGGTCGGTGCCGCGCAGCGCCTGGTTGATGCCTTGGCTGAACATCGTGACGGTGCGCGGATGGGCGGCGAACAGCTCGAAGAAGCGCAGCAGCCGGTCGGGCGCGACATCGCAGGTCTTCGCCACCGTCCACAGGTCGTTGTCATGCTCGACATTGTCCCAAAAGCCGTCCGGCGTGGCGACGCTTGCCGCCAGAAATGCCTCGTCGAGCAGCCCTTCGCGGCGACAATAGGCGAGCAGCCCGTTCATCAGCGCCACATCGCTGCCCGGGCGGATAGCGAGGTGGAGATCGGCGTCCTCGCAGGTTTCGGTGCGGCGCGGATCGACCACGACCAGCTTGGTGCCGCGAGCCGCGCGGGCCGCCTGGATACGCTGATAGACGATCGGGTGGCACCAGGCGGTGTTCGAGCCGACCAGCACGATCAGGTCGGCTTCGTCGAGATCGTCATAGCCGGCGGGAACGACATCCTCGCCAAAGGCGCGGACATGGCCGGCGACGGCGCTCGACATGCACAGCCGCGAATTGGTGTCGATATTCGCCGATCCGATGAATCCCTTCATCAGCTTGTTGGCGACATAATAATCTTCGGTCAGCAACTGGCCCGAAACATAGAAGGCGACGCTGTCCGGGCCATGTTTGGCAATGGTGTCGCGAAAGCGGCGGGCGACGAGGTCCAGCGCCTTGTCCCAGCTGGCGCGCCGGTCCCCGATCATCGGGTGCAGCAGCCGCCCTTCCAGCCCGACCGTCTCGCCCAGCTGGGTGCCCTTCGAGCAGAGCCTGCCGCGATTGGCGGGATGGTCGGGATCGCCGGCGATCCGGACGGTGCGCCCGTCGACCGGGGTGGCGACGACGCCGCATCCCACGCCGCAATAGGGGCAGGTCGTCCTGACGGGCGCCGCCTCGTTCATGCCGCCGCCGCGTTCGCCAGCATTGCGAGCCGCGAGATCAGTACGCGCCCCGCATCGATCCGCACCGGGATGGTCGGCACGCAGCCCTTGTCCTCGCCGAGCGCCTCGCCGGTCGACAGCGATATCCGCCAATTGTGCAGCGGGCAGGCGACCGCATCGCCATGGACGATGCCCTGGCTGAGTGGGCCATGTTTGTGCGGGCAGCGGTTGACGAGGGCATAGACCCGGTTTGCGCTGGTGCGGAAGATGGCGATCTCCTCGCCCCCCGCACCATTGATGCCCATCTTTATGGTGCGGGCGCCGCGGACGGGGATCTCCCCGATCGGGCCAACGTCGATCCAGTCTCCAATCATCGCGCTTACTCCGCGGCTTCGAGGGCGAGCGGGCGGAATTCGCCCAGATGCGCATGCTGCTCGCGCTCGGCTCCCGCGGCGCGCGCCGCCCACGGATCGTCCTGCGAGAAGTTCTGCGAGTAGAGGAAGCGGCTGGTCAGCGCCTCGCGGCCGACCTCGTCGTCGGCGATGCGCTGGCGGACATAGTCGACGCCGACCCGCTCGATCCACGGCGCGGTGCGCTCGAGATACCAGGCTTCTTCGCGGTAAAGCTGGATGAAGGCCGCGCAATAATCCATCGCCTGCTGCTCGGTCGAAACCTTGCAGAGGAGATCGGTGCCGCGCAGCTTGATCCCGCCATTGCCGCCGACATGGAGTTCATAGCCCGAGTCGACGCAGATCACGCCGAAGTCCTTGATGGTCGCTTCGGCGCAGTTGCGCGGGCAGCCCGACACCGCGATCTTGAACTTGTGCGGCATCCATGAGCCCCAGCTCATTTGCTCGAGCTGGACGCCCAGCCCGGTCGAATCCTGTGTCCCGAAGCGGCACCATTCGGATCCGACGCAGGTCTTCACCGTGCGCAGCGCCTTGCCATAGGCATGGCCCGAGACCATCCCCGCGGCGTTGAGATCGGCCCATACGGCGGGCAGATCCTCCTTCTTGATGCCGAAGATGTCGAGCCGCTGGCCGCCGGTCACCTTGACCATCGGCGCGTCGTACTTCTCGACGACGTCGGCGATCGCGCGCAGCTCGCGCGGGTTGGTCAGGCCGCCCCACATCCGCGGCACCACCGAATAGGTGCCGTCCTTCTGGATGTTGGCGTGGAGCCGCTCGTTGACGAAACGGCTTTGCTGATCGTCGACATAGTCGCCGGGATGCGCGCACAGCAGATAATAGTTGAGCGCCGGGCGGCAGGACGAGCAGCCGTCAGGTGTCGACCAGCTGAGCTGCTGCATGACTTCGGGGATCGATTTCATGTCCTGTGCGACGATCTCGCGGCGGACATCGTCATGGGTGAAGCTGCTGCACTTGCAGATCGTCTTCGCCGTGCGCTCGCCATGATAGTCTTCACCCAGCGTGACGGCGAGGATCTGCTCGACCAGCCCGGTGCAGGACCCGCACGATGCCGACGCCTTGCAGGTCGCGCGCACCGCATCGAGCGTGCAGGCGCCCGCGGTGATCGACGCGACGACCTTGCCCTTTGAAACGCCGTTGCAGCCGCAGATCTCGGCATCGTCCGAGAGCGCCGCAACGGCCGCCTTAGGGTCCGTCTGCCCCCCTCCGGAGGCGAAGGCCTGGCCGAAGATCAGCACGTCGCGGATCGATGCGATGTCCTCGCTCTTCCGGAGCAGATCGAAATACCAGCCGCCATCGGCGGTGTCGCCATAGAGCACCGCGCCGACGATGCGATCGTCGCGGACTACGACGCGCTTATACACGCCGCGCGAGGCGTCGCGCAGCACGATGTCCTCGGCGCCCTCGCCGCCGGCGAAATCGCCCGCCGAGAAGACATCGATGCCGGAGACCTTGAGCTTGGTCGAGGTCACCGAACCGCGATAGCCGCTATGCTGCTCGACCAGCCCGTCGGCCAGCGCGCGGCACATCTCCCACAGCGGCGCGACGAGGCCATAGACCATGCCGTCATGCTCGACGCATTCGCCCACCGCCAGGACCGCGGGATCGCTGGTGACCATGTGATCGTCGACCTGAATGCCGCGCCCGACCGCAAGGCCGGCCTCGCGGGCCAGCGCGACGGAGGGGCGGATGCCGACCGCCATCACCACCAGGCTGGCGGGGATGGTCCGTCCATCCTTGAGCAGGACGCCCTCGACCTTGCCGTCGCCGACGATCTCGGCGGTGTCCGCGCCGAGCAGGATCGTCTGGCCGCGGCGTTCGAGCTCGGTCTTGAGCAGCCAGCCGGCTGCCTCGTCGAGCTGGCGCTCCATCAGGGTCGGCATCAGGTGGATGACGGTGACCTTCATGCCGCGCAGCGTCAGCCCGTGGGCCGCTTCGAGGCCGAGCAGGCCGCCGCCGATCACCACCGCATCGCCGCCGCCCTCGGCCGCCGCGAGCATATGATCGACATCCTTCATGTCGCGGAAGCTGATCACGCCGGGCAGGTCCTTGCCCGGCACCGGGATGATGAACGGATCCGAGCCGGTCGCGATCAGCAGCTTGTCGTAGCCGACGGTGCGGCCGGACTGCGAGGTGATGGTGCGCGCGGCACGATCGATCGCCGTCACCGGATCGCCGCTGACCAGCTCGATGCCATTGTCGCGGTACCATTTGGTGCCGTTGATGACGATGTCTTCGAAGCTCTTCTCGCCGGCCAGCACCGGCGAGAGCATGATGCGATTATAGTTCACATAGGGCTCGGCTCCGAAGATGGTGACCGAGTATCGGGCCGGATCGCGCTCGAGGATCTCCTCGACCGCCCGGCAGCCGGCCATGCCGTTGCCGATGACGACCAGATGTTCGCGGGTGATGGGGGACAGCATCGCGCTTCCTTCAATTTGCGATAGCGGAGGGGACGGATCCGGCGCGCATCAGATGCGCGCGCCGGCCAGCGCGGTCGGCCAGGTCGAGCGCCAGCGGCCCTTGACCAGGCTGATGCCGCCGAGCGCGATCACCGCCAAACCGGCGAAGATCAGGAAGCCGAACTGCGGGCTGCCGGTGAGCTGCTTGGCGAGGCCGAGCGACGAGGCCAGATAGAAGCCGCCGAGGCCGCCCGCGAAACCGACCAGGCCGGTCATCACGCCGATCTCCTCCTTGAAGCGCTGCGGCACTAGCTGGAACACCGCGCCATTGCCGAAGCCCAGCGCCAGCATCGCCACCAGGAACAGGCCGAGCGCCAGCGGGACGGTCGACGGGCCGGTGCTGATCGCGCTGAGCGTGATCGCGGCGAGCAGATAGGCGATGGTCAGCGCCTTGGTGCCGCCGATGCGATCGGCCACCGCGCCCCCGAATGGGCGGATCATCGAGCCGGCGAACACGCAGGCGGCGGTGCAATAGCCGGCAACGACCGGGGTCAGCGCGAACTGGTCGGTGAAGTAGATCGTCAGCGAGGCGCTCAGGCCGACGAACCCGCCGAAGCTGACGCCGTAGAACAGCATGAACCACCAGGCATCGGCCTTCTTCAGCGGCTCGAGATAGGCGGTCACCGGCTTGGGCGCCGGCGGATTGGGCGCGTTCTTCGCGAAGATCATATAGATGACGAACACAGCCGCCAGCGGAACGAGCACCATGCCGAACACGCTGTTCCAGCCGAACAGCTTGGCCAGGGTGGGCGCGAACAGCGCGGCGAGCACGGTACCGCTATTGCCCATGCCGGCAATGCCCAGTGCGGTGCCCTGATGCTCGGCAGGATACCAGCGGCTGGCGAGCGGCAGCGCCACCGCGAAGCTCGCGCCGGCAAAGCCGAGGATCACGCCGACGGCAATCGTGCCGGCGAAGCTGTCGACGCCCACCAGCCAGGCGGTGAGCAATCCTCCCATCACGACCAGCTGGCCCAGCGCGCCTGTCATTTTCGGCCCGATCCGATCGACCAGCACGCCATTGACGAGGCGCAGGATCGCCCCGGCCAAGGTCGGCACTGCGACCATGAAGCCCTTCTGCGCGGGGCTCAGGCCCAGGTCGGCCGCGATGCTCGGGGCCAGGGGACCAAGCAGGACCCACACCATGAAAGCGACATCGAAATAGAGGAAGGCGGCGATCAGTGTCGGCCGGTGGCCCGCTGCCCAGAAACCCTTGTTCATTGCTCAACCTCAACTCAAACCAGTTTCGTCCGAAGTGGCGCAGGCATGAAAAAAGCCGCCTCGAAGCACGATCGAATCGATCGGTTCGGGCGGCGTCATTGCCTGGGCCTCGGCCTTGCGGCCTTGGCGGTGGACCTTTCCTACGTCGGATCGGTCCGCTTTATGGAATCGAGGCGTCCTTGCCTCGGTAGGCACGAATTCCCACGGATCACGCGCGATGGCAAGAGACTTTTTGCGCGGTGCAGCATTTGCAAGCGGGCGTAAACCTTCGCTCGTCATCCCCGCGAAAGCGGGGATCCACGGACACGGAGTGCAAAAGGTGGAATGCACCGCGTCTATGGACTCCCGCTTTCGCGGGAATGACGGCTAAGAATCAGGCAACGTGTCGACTACGCACATTGATGCGAGCCATTACACAACCGTTACAGCGCCCATTCGACCTGTAGCCAGATCTTCTTGGTGTCGGCGTCGCCGGCGAAGCTGGCGATGCCCTGGCGCTGATAATCGGCATATTTGGCGGTGAAGGTGTATTTCTTCACCTTCGCCTGGAGCTGGACATCGATTTCGTCGCCATAATGGATGCTGGCGACGTCGCTGTCGAAACGGTGGTAGACCGCGGTCGCCGAGATCACGTCGAATAGGCCGACCTTCTTCCAGCCATAGCCGGCAGAGGCATAATAATCGGTGATGCCCTGTGCAGGTGTGGTGAGGAACTTGTCCGCCCATCCCTGGAATTTGTGGAGCGTCGCGAACGGCGTCTGGAAGGCGAAGCCGCCGGGGAAGGGCAGGCCGGTCGCCTTGGTGGTGACGCTGCGGTCGGCGCCGAGCTGCTCGACGCCGGCGCCGAGCTTGAACGCGGCGATATCCAGCGAGCCCTCGGCCAGGAAATAATCCGCCGAATAGTTGATCGGGTTGGTGCCGATATCCTGCTGATGTGCGTAGCTCAGCGTGTACGTCCATTTGACCGACTTGGTCAGCGGCCGGCTGCCAGAGAAGCGGCCCCCGAAGCTGCTCGAGCTGTTGCGCAGAAGCGCCGCGACCGGCTTGTCCTCGTCAACCCGGTAATAGAAGCCGGTCAAGCTGCCATAGGGCGTCTTGTAGGAGACATTGGCGAAGATATTGTCGCCGCCGATCGCCTGGGGCCGGCCGAGCGAATAGGCGTGGCGGCCGCCGTCGATGCCCCAGATGGTGCGATCCGACCAGCTATAGGTCACATCGACCTTGAGGTTCTTGATGCCGCTCCATTCGGCGCGGACGGCGTCGAAGGTCTGTTCGTTCTGGCGCCAGCCGACCGATCCGACGAAACGCTGGTCGTCGAGGTTGATACGTTGCCGGCCAGCAGTCAGCACGGTGCCGGGCAGTCCTTTATATTGCACCTGGATGCGGTTGAGCTCGACATTTTCCGGATCGGCGACGACCGGATAACCGATCGCGGCCGGAAGGGCAGTCTTCCGGTTGACGCCGCTCGAATAGTTCTCGTCCAGCGCCAGCGTCGCTTCGGCCTCGACCAGGAAGGAGAACGGACCTTGGACGGCTTCGACGCCGAGCCGGGCGCGTGCGGTCAGCGCATCGGCCTTGTTGCCAAACCCGGTCTGGTCGACATTCTCGTAGCGAAGCCGCGTATCGATGATCGGCTTCAGCTTGACCGCTTGCGCGGCGGCCGGAAACAGCACTGCTGAAGACAGCAGGCAGCATGTCAGGAATCGCATGATCTTTCCCCCGTATAAGATCGTAATCTGGTTCGATGCCGGTGCAGGCATCCTCTCCCCGGCCGGGCTGTTACCCGGCCAACTCAGGCTGCCTTGTCGGCTGGATTGGAATAACGCTGGTGCAGGAACTGCAGGATTTCCTGCCGGGCATGGTTGTAGTCGGGCGTGTCGGCCATCGCGATCCGGTTGCGCGGCCGCGCCAGCGTGACGGACAGGTCCTCGCCGATCGTCGCGGCCGGGCCGTTGGTCATCATCACCACCCGGTCGGCGAGCAGCACGGCTTCGTCGACGTCGTGGGTGATCATCACCACGGTGTTATTGAGCTTGGCCTGGATCGCCATCACCGCGTCCTGAAGGCTGGCGCGCGTCAGCGCATCGAGCGCGCCGAACGGCTCGTCCATCAGCAGAACGCGCGGGCTCATCGCAATGGCGCGGGCGATGCCGACGCGCTGCTTCATGCCGCCCGAAAGTTCGCCCGGGCGCTTCGCGGCGGCATGCGCCATCTGCACCAGGTCGAGGTTGTGCATTACCCAGTCGCGGCGCTCGGCGCGGGGCTTGCCCGCCATCACCTTGTCGACGGCGAGGCGGACATTCTCCTCCACCGTCAGCCACGGCAGCAGCGAATGATCCTGGAAGATCACCGCGCGATCGGGCCCCGGCTGGTCGATCACGTCGCCATCGAGGAAGATGACGCCGCGACTTGGCCGGGTCAGTCCGGCAATGATGTTGAGCAGGGTCGACTTGCCGCAGCCGGAATGGCCGATCAGCGCGACGAACTCGCCCTTCTCGATCGACAGGTCGATGTCGCGGAGCGCGGTGAAGGCACCCTTGGGCGTCGGAAAGGTGACGCCGATGCCCTCGAGCGCGAGATAGCTGCGATGCTTCATGCCATGTCCTCCTTCAGGCGGCGCGCGCGATGCGGCGACCGATCCAGCCGACGATCCGGTCGAGCGCGAAGCCGATCAGGCCGATCCAGACGAGTGCGACGATCGTGTCGGTGAGGAGCGAGCTGTTGTAGCTGTCCCAGATGAAGAAGCCGATGCCGGTGCCGCCTTGGACCATCTCGGCCGCGACGATTGCCAGCCAGCTCATGCCGACGCCAATGCGCAGGCCGGTGAACATGTGCGGTACGGTGGCCGGCAGCATGATCTTGGTAAAGTACTCGAAGGGGTTGAGCGACAGCACCCGGCCGACATTGCGGTAGGTGGCGGGAATGTTCTGCACGCCGGCGGCGGTGTTCAGGATCACCGGCCAGATCGCGGTGATGAAGATCAGGAAGATCGCCGAAGGTTGCGCCTGCTGGAAGATGGCGAGGCTGATCGGCAGCCAGGCTAGCGGCGGCACGGTCCGCAAAATCTGGAACAGCGGATCGAGTGCGCGATAGGCGAACTTGCTCTGGCCGATCAGGATGCCGAGCGCGATACCGAAGGTCGCCGACAGACTGAAACCGATCGCGACCCGGCCGAGGCTGGTCAGGATATGCCCGGCGATGCCGACGTCGCCGCCGTCCTGGATCTTGATCCCGAAGCCGTCGAGCTCCACGCCCTTGAGCGGGTGCATGATGACGTCGTGGCTCTCGGTCCACACCTTGGACGGGCTCGGCAGCGTGGCGCCCTCGCCGCTGCAGGCGATTTCCCACACCATCAGCAGCGCGGCGAGCATCAGCAGCGTCGGCAGGATGGTGAGGGCGACACCGCGCAGCTTGTCGAGCAGCGGCGTGAAATCGAAGCGCTTGCTTGCGTCTGTCACGGCGGGGCTGGCTCCCGGATAGGGGATGATCTCGGCCTCCGGGCGGGCAACCCCGCTTTCGGAGGCGCCCGACGAAGGAGTGACGAGGCGGACAGGAGACGACATGCGCTAGGCTCCTTTGCGGCCGATCAGGCCTTCTTGATCTTCAGGCTGGCGAGATAGGCCGCCGGATTGGCGGGGTCGAAGACCTTGCCGTCGAAGAAGTGCTCGACGCCGCGGCTGTCCGACTTCGGGATCTGCGCGGCTGGCACCTTGGCGAGGCCCGCGGCCTTGCGCCAGATGTCGGCGCGGTTGACCTTCGCGATCACCGCCTTGGTGTTGAGGTCGGCCGGCAGCTTGCCCCAGCGCTGATCCTCGGTGAGGAACCAGAGATCGTGGCTTTTATAGGGGAAGGAGGCATTTGCCGCCCAGAACTTCATCTTGAACGGCGCGTTCTTGAAGACGCGACCATCACCCATGGTGAAATTGCCGAGCAGACGATCCTGGATGTCGGTGACCGGCACCTTGAGCCAATCGCGTCCGCCGACGATCTCGGCCAGCTTCGCATTGTTGGCGGGGACGTCGCACCAGCGCTGCGCCTCGATGATCGCGGCGGTCAGCGCGATCGCCGCATTGGGGTGGGCCGCGACCCAGTCCGAGCGCATCGCAAAGGCTTTTTCGGGGTGGTTCATCCAGATCTGGCCGGTCGACACGGCGGTGTAGCCGAGCCCCTGCGCCACCAGCTGGTCGTTCCAGGGCTCGCCGACGCAGAACGCCTCCATCGTGTTCGCCTTCATGTTGGCGACCATCTGAGCCGGCGGGATCGTGATCAATTCGACGTCGACCTCGGGATTGATGCCCTGCGCGGCCAGCCAGTAGCGAATCCAAAGGTCGTGGGTGCCGCCTGGGAAGGTCATCGCCATGGTGATCTTGCGCCCAGCGGCCTTGCGCTGCGCGATCAGCGGCTTCATTCGCGCCGAATTGATATCGGCGCGCGCGCCGAGATAGGCTTTCTCGACCGAAATCGCCTGGCCATTGACGTTGAGCCGGGCAAGAATGCTCATCGGCGTAGCCTTGCCGATGGCGCCGAGCGTCAGCAGATAGGGCATCGGCGACAGGATATGCGCGCCGTCGATCCCGCCGCCGCCCGCGCCGAGCACCAGATTGTCGCGCGTGCCCGCCCAGCTCGCCTGCTTGGCAACCACGACGTCCGGCATGCCATATTTGGCGAACAGGCCGAGTTCCTTGGCGATGATCAGCGGCGATGCGTCGGTCAGGGCGATGAAACCGAGCTTCGCACCGGTCACTTCGGGCTTGCCCGGCGCGGCGGCGAGCAGCGGGCTGGACAGGCCGGCGGCGGCCATGCCGGCGGCTGCGGCGGCGCCGGTCTTCAGGAAAGAGCGGCGCGCCATCGTGATGGCTGCGTCGTTACGGTCTTCGATGTCGTCGGCCATGTTTTCCCCCAAAGCGCAAAAATGAAAAAAGCCGCGATCGGACCCCCGATGAGGGCCGACAGCGGCTTTGCTGTTCGATGTAGGCGTCTCACCCGTCATTGGGGAGGCTGCCGGATATTTGGCGCACATTCGTTGTGCGCTGCACACATAACAAGCGATTCGAGGCGGCGGCGCAAGTAGTATTTTTGCAATCGCGAATGTTGCGGCCGCCAGAAGCTCCTAACTATCGAAACCGGAAAGATATTCCTGAATTTTCGAGGGGTCGAAAATCCGCCCGTCGAAGAATCTGTCCGGCCCCAAAGTCAGCGTTCCGGTCTTTGAACCGACCGCAAGTGGAGTCGACAGCGCGCCTTCCACCTTCATGCTGGCGCCGGGCATCGGCAATGCTGCGTCTGCGAGGGCTCGGCGGAAGATGTCGGAGCGGAACACGTCCGCCGCGAGTCGTTCGTTGGCGGGGCTTGCCTCTGCCATTCCCCACCGGACGAGCTGCGAATAGATCCACAGCGCCTGGCTGCGCCACGGAAAGTTGGCGACCTCGCGCGCGAACAGCATGAAATCGTCGAGCGCGACCGGTAGGCTGCCCGCACGCAGCACGAAGCGTCCGCTCAGCGCCGGAAGAATCGTCGAGGCCGGCTGGCCGACATAGCCGGGACGGCCTAGCAGCGCGGCGAGCTCCTCGGCGTTGCCCGGGTCGTCGCACCAGGCGGCGGCGCGCGCCATGGCGATGAGCAGCCGGTCGGTGGTCTCGGCATTGTCTTCCATCCAGTCGGTCCGGAAGGCGAGCACCTTCTCGACGCCGCGCTGCCAGATGCGCGACCCGATCGCGACGATCTCGGCCAGCCCTTCGGCGACGGCGACGCTGCTCCAGGGCTCGCCCGCAATGAAGCCGTCGATTTCGCCGCTGCGCATCGCCTCCGCCATCAGCGAGGGCGGCAGCACCCGCAGGGCAAGATCGCGGTCGGGATCGACCCCGGCGAAACTCAACCAGTAGCGCAGCATCAGCGCATGGCTGGAGTAGCGATGGACGATGCCGATTATCGGCTTGCGGCGATGAAGGCCAATCGCCGCGGCGAAGTCGTGGGCCGCCGCCACCGGATCGGCGATCCGCTTGGCGAGATCGGGGTCGAGCGCCGCCGCGAACTCGATCGACATCGACAGCGCGTTGCCGTTGACGTTCAGCTTGAACGGCGCCGACAGTGCGGCAGGGTGCTGGCTGAGACCGAGCGTTACGGCGATTGCCAGTGGCGCGAGCATATGGGCGGCCTGCACCTGGCCATAGACCAGCCGGTCGCGCACCGTCGCCCAGGACGTGTTCCTGTGAAGGGTCAGGTCGATGCCGGCCTCGGCCGCAAACCCCTTCTCGCGCGCGACGACCAGCGGCGCGCTGTCGGTCAGGGGAAGAAAGGCGATGGAGATCGGAGTCATTCGCCGCCTCCGAGCAGGCTGTGCGCCGTGATCAGCGCCTCGGCGACCTCGATGATCTTGCGGCCCTGGTTCATCGCGGTCGATCGCAGCAGCGCATAGGCTTCGGGCTCCGGCAGGTTTCGGCTTTTCATCAGCAGCGTCTTGGCGCGGTCGATCGTCTTGCGGTCGGCCAGGGCGGACCGCGCCTCGTCCAGCTCCGTCTGCATCTTGGCGAAAGCGTTGAAGCGGCGGATGGCGAGGTCGAGGATCGGCTTTACCCGCTCCTTTCGCAGGCCATCGACGACATAGGCCGACACGCCGGCATCGATCGCCGCCCCGATCATCTGGTCGTCGGAGCGGTCGACGAACATGGCGATCGGCCGCGCCAGCGCGCGGCTGACCGCCAGCATTTCCTCCAGCGTATCGCGGCTCGGGCTGCCCAGGTCCATCAGCACGACATCCGGGGCCATGCGCTCGAGCTTGGCGACGAACGCGCCATGCGGCGGGACGACATGGATATCGTCATAGCCAGCCTCGCGCAGCCCGTCCTCCAGGACGGTGGCGCGCAGTCCGCTGTCGTCGATGATCACAATCCGCAAAACTGCGCTTCCATGCCGCCGAAGGCCGAGCGCTGCCTATGCGACAGCGGCGTTTACGTTGCAATGCGGTACGGCGGCTTCTCGGCGATCGCCTAGCGCGCTGCGGTGACCCGCCAGATGGTGTTGCCGACATCGTCGGCGATCAGCAGCGCGCCGGTGCGGTCGACCGCCAATCCGACCGGCCGGCCAAAGCTCTTGCCGCGCTCCCGGTCGACGAAGCCGGTGACGACATCCTCGGCCATGCCCGATGGGCGGCCGTCGCGGAACGGCACGAACGTCACCTTGTAGCCGGACGGCGTATAGCGGTCCCAGCTGCCATGTTCGCCGATGAAGGCGCCGCCGCGATAGCGCGGGGGCAGGGCCATCCCGGTGTAGAAGACCAGGCCGAGGGCGGCGACATGGCTGCCCAGCGCATAATCGGGCTTGATCGCGCGGGCGACGAGATCGGGGCGCTGCGGCCGGACGCGCGGGTCGAGATGCCGGCCGTAATAGCTGTAGGGCCATCCATAGAAGCCGCCGTCGCGCACCGATGTGAGGTAATCCGGGACGAGATGGGGGCCGAGTTCGTCGCGTTCGTTCACCACCACCCATAATGTGTTCGTGCCGGGATAGAAATTCGGGCTGTTGGGATTGCGCAGGCCGGTCGCGAACTCGCGCGCCCGGCCGCTGGCACGATCGATCTCCCAGACGCTCGCGCGGCCCTTTTCCGCCTCGATGCTATTTTCGGTGATGTTGCTGTTCGATCCGACGGTCGCATAGAGACGCTGGCCATCGGGGCTGACGGTCAGGCTCTTGGTCCAGTGATGGTTGATCGGACCAGCCGGCAGTTCGGTGAGGACTTGGCCCGGTGCGGTCATCCGCGTCTGGCCGGGCACGAACGGGTAGCGGACTACCGCATCGGTGTTGGCGACATAGAGTGCATTGTCGACCCAGACCACGCCGAACGGCGAGTTGAGATTGTCGAGCAGGGTGACCTGCAGCTCGGGCCGGCCATCGCCGTCGGCGTCGCGGATCAGGGTGATGCGATTGGCGGCCTCAGGGCCGCCCGGGAAGGATGTCGCCTTGTTCTTGACGAGCGCGACGATCGGATCCTTGGGGCGCTTGACCGGCTCCGGCGGCGGCGACTTCGCCTGCACCGCCAGGATGTCGCCGTTCGGCAGCACATAGACCATCCGCGGGTGGAGCAGCCCGGTCGCCAGCGGCTGGATCCTGAGCCCCGCCGCCACGACCGGCGTCTGTCCCGCTTTCCAGCCCTCGCCTGGCGAGACGTTGATGGGCGGCAGCAGATATTGCTTGGGTTCCGGCAGCAGCGGATCGGGGCCGATCTGCTTCGTCTCGTCGAACGGCGGATCGCCGCATGCCGCGAGGCTCAGCAAGACCAGCGTGGCGGCGAACGCCGCGCTGCGCCTCATTCCGCTACGCCTACGCTATGCCGATAGACCAGCGATCCGCCAAGCCAGCCGCTGACGCCGAGGATCGCAACGACCACGGCGGACAGGATCAGCCCCTGCGGCACCACCGCCGTCCATCCGTCGCGGCTGTGCACGAAGGCGTTCAGCAGCGACAGGATCATCGCGAGGATGTTGAGCAGCATGTGCCATGTCGCCGGCCGCTTGGCGCGTACGCGGCGATCGCCGAAATAGTCGGTCAGGCCGGCCACGGCGGCGAGCGCGCCCATTACCAGGCCCGCGGTGATCAGCCAGATTGAAAAATATTGCCACATCAGGTTGGCGGTGCTGGCATAAACGATGTCCGTCACCAGAGCGCCGATGAAGCAGGTGATTGGAAAGGGCACCAGCATCGGGTGGATCGGATGACCGAAGATGCTGGCGGTCGAGCGGGGGTGCGTCCGGTCTCCCTCGATTGGCCGGTGTCTGTCGATGGACATGGCGTACGCTTCCTTTATCGAGCGACGAACCCCCATGGCAGCGGACGGTTCCGCGGCGGTGTTCAGGTCAGATGGACCGCACCGAGCGCCTCCTGCGCCACCTCGCTACTGCGGTCGAGC
The DNA here is from genome assembly GCF_037861105.1 of Rhizorhabdus argentea. Taxonomy (NCBI): domain Bacteria; kingdom Pseudomonadati; phylum Pseudomonadota; class Alphaproteobacteria; order Sphingomonadales; family Rhizorhabdaceae; genus Rhizorhabdus; species Rhizorhabdus argentea. Next base: position 62,279 of record NZ_JBANFK010000010.1, on the reverse strand, counting down.
AGGTGCTGAGTGGCGTCATGTCCGGCGGAGCGGATCCGGGTCGCGGTCGAGCCGAGCATCGCCTCTTCCTGACGGCTGATCGGGAGCAGGCCGCCGGCCAGCGCGCCGACCGCCACGGCCACCCCGCCCATGGCCAGGCCGGCCGGCATCGACATGGCGCCGCTGCGCAGGCTGCCCCGGCCGTTCAACGAGGCGCTGAGCCCCACCTTCTCGCCTACCTTGCCCAAAGCGTCGCCGACGCGGTGGCGGGCATCCTGGAGCCCTGATGTCGCCTTGGCCATCGCCTTGCGAACCTGCCAGGCGTAGGAGCCATTGCTGTCTTCAGGCGAGCGCGCGACCCCCAGCATCTCGCCGCGGGCGTGATCGAGCCGGCTGCGATAATCGGCGTCGCTTTCGCCTTCGCCACGGGTGATGCGCGCCTCGGCTTCGCGAATACGGGTCCATATCCAGCCGTCCGATGCCCTCTCGTCAGCAGCCGGTGCCGCCCTTGCCTGATCGGAACGGCCCAGCGCCAGCCAGCCCAGGCCGATGCCGATCAGGGCGAGCGGTATCGGGTTGGCCTTGGCGTCGGACAAGACGTTGCGGGCGATGTCGTCCGCCAGCCTCGCGGGCGCCAGCTTGTCCTGCAATTCGTCGAGGCGCTGTTCCATGCGGGCGCGGGTCTCGGCGAGATTGCGCTCTATGTTCTCTGGATCTTCGGGCATATCGGCCATCATGCATGTTCCTTGATCATGCGAGCGTCGCGTTCAACATTCTCGATCGTTCGTTCCGGAGTCAGCGCCTTCAGCGATAGCCGGGAAAGAGCGGCCCGGGCGATCAGTCCGCCGATCAGCAGGATGGCGGCGCCGACGATCAGCAGCGCCCCCCAGGCGGGCATCCACCGCGCCAGTACCGCCGCGACACCTTCGAGCAGCACGACCAGCCCCGCAAAGGCGAGCAGTGCGCTCCCCACCAGCGAGATCGATCCGGCGAGTAGCGCCCGGGACTTCTTGTCCAGCTCGACGCGGGCGAGCGCCAGCTCGCCACGCACCAGATCCTGCATATCGCCGACGAGGCCGCTCGCGATTTCGCCCAGTCCGGGCGAGGGCGTCGCGTCAGCTTCCGACATAGCTTATCTCCGGGGCTCTCGGCGCGTTGCCGCCCGAGCCGCCCGCCGCCGCAAGCTTTATGAGCCGGCCCAGCGCAAGCCCCGCCACCAGCGATGCGGCGGCGAACATCGCCGGCTGCCGATCCGCAAAGCCGCGCAACTGGGCCAGCAGGTCGCGGGCATCGGCATTGCGCAGCCTGCCGGCGATCGACTGGAGTTCGTCCGCGCCGCGCTCGATCGCTTCCGCGGCCCAGTCCTGTTGCCCGCGCAGTTGCTCTCCGGAGCGGTGCACGGCCTGCGCCATGCCTTCGAGGCGGCTGGCGAAACCCTGTTTCTGCTGATCGGCAGCCGACATAGCCTTGTCGCGCAGTTCGCCGACGAGCCGGTTGACCGACCCGCCGAGGTTGCCGCGTCCGCCGCCGTTCGTGCCCGCTTGCCCGCCGCCCGGTTGCGGGCCGCCACCAGCGCCGGCATCGCTGCCGCCGAACTGCGACGCAGTGCCAGCCGACTGGTCGAGCTGCGTCTGGCGAGGCTGCAGCGGGTCCGCCTGCATCGGGGCCGTTCCCCCGCCGAAGGCCTGCGAGCTGCCTGCCCCGGGGCTACTGGTCTGGTTGGCGCCGCTCTGCTCCGTGCCGCCGCCATTGTTCACCGGTTCGTTCATCCTCGACCTCCATCATTCTCGTTAGCCGTCGTGTCTCAAGCGGTGCCCACGGTTTCCGGTGCTGTCCTGCGGTCGCGCGTCGCGGCGTTGCGCGCAGGCGGCATATTGACCGGCTCGGCGCGCATGTCGGGCGGCGTCTCGAAGTCCCGGCGGGCGATGCCGCGCGAGCCTTCCACGCCCTTGGGCAGGCCGCTCCGGTCGCTATAGTCGCGCGGCTGGCCGGTGCGGCGACGGCTCGACACCACCCCGGCAAAGGCGGCTATGTCGAGCGCGGTGACCGCCGCCACCGCGGCGGTTGCGATCATCGCGTTCCTGCGCTTCGGATTGTCGCGCCTCAGCGCCGGCGCCAGGGTCGCGAGGTCGATAGCATCGCCGGCGATACGCGACGCAAGCCCGACCTGCTTGTCCATCGACAATGTCGGGATGCCGGCCGCTATCTCGCGTGCGCCGTAGGCGCGGAGGAGTCTTTCCTTGCCGTCGAGGCCGAGCGATCTGGCAAGCCGTCCCGGCGCCACCAGTTCGGCAGCGCCGAGGCCGAAGCTGAACCAGCCGAGCCCGCGGGCCAGCTGATCCCAGGTGGTGAGCGAGCCGGGCCCCTTGGCTTGGACCCGGGGGTCTCCGGGAGAGCGGGCGATTTTATGGGTGATATTTGCAAGTGTTGCCATGATGGATACCTTCAGGGCTTGAGAACGACCTTGATGCAGCTGTCCGCCTTGTCGCGGAATTTCCGGTACATCTCAGGTCCTTGCGTCAAATCGGCGGTGTGGGTGATAACGAACGAAGGATCGATCTGGTCCTCTTCGATCCGTCGCAGCAAATCACCGGTCCAGCGCGGGACATGGGCCTGCGCCATGCGGAAGGTCAGCCCCTTGTTCATCGCCTGGCCCATCGGCACCTTGTCGATCAGGCCGGTATAGACGCCGATGACCGAAATCACGCCGGCCGGCCGGCCGGCATAGATCATCTCGCGCAGCGCGTGGGGGCGGTCACTGGCCATCAAGGTCATCTGTTTGGCGCGGTCGAGCAGGGTGTCCGGCTGCGACAGGCTGATGTGGCTTTCGGTGCCGATGGCGTCGATGCACTTTTGCGGCCCTTTGCCGCCGGTCAGTTCGTTCAGCCGCTCGATTACGCTTTCGCTGGTGAAATCGATCGTGATCGCGCCGGCCGCCCGCGCCATCGACAGGCGCTCGGGCAGGCAGTCGATTGCAACCACCTGCTCCGCGCCAAGCAGGATCGCGCTGCGGATCGCCATCTGGCCGACTGGCCCCGCGCCCCAGATCGCGACGGTGTCGTCGGGCTCGATGTCGCACTGCACTGCCGCCTGCCAGCCGGTCGGCAGGATGTCGCTCAGGAACAGCAGCTTCTCGTCGGGAATGCCGTCGGGCACCTTGACGTGGGTGGCGTCGGCGAAGGGCACCCGCAGATATTCGGCCTGCCCGCCCGCATAACCGCCGGTAAGGTGGGTATAGCCGAACAGGCCCGCCGTGCTGTGGCCGAAAACCTTGTCGCCTAAGCCTTTCTTGCGGTTGGTGGTTTCGCAGACCGAGAAATTGCCGCGCCGGCATTGCTCGCATTCGCCGCAGACGATGGTGAACGGGATGACGACCCGGTCACCTTTCTTCAGCGCGCTTTTGGCTTCGTCGCCGACTTCGACGACCTCGCCCATCGATTCATGACCGACGATGTCGCCGGGCAGCATCCCGCCGGGGATGAGATTGTGGAAGAGGTGGAGATCGGAGCCGCAGATCGCGCAGCTCGTCACCTTGATGATCGCATCGCGGGGATGCTCGATACCCGGATCCGATACGGTGTCGCACCGGATGTCTTCCTTGCCGTGCCAGACCAACGCTTTCATGCACCTTCTCCTGACTCGCCGCCCTCCCTTGCACGGCATCTTGCGCAGTCGCTGTGGCGGCTCCACCAACTAGGTTAGCCAGCTTTGCGCACGGCGCTCCTTCCATCGCCACGCCGCAACGGGTGGCGGAATCGGCTGGTGAGCGGACGAAGTTCACCTTTAAGAATAATCACTTGCGCCCGTAACGACGGCGCGGGGATGCCGGGAGAGACCGCGGGAACGGATCAATCCGATCACGCGAAAGCGCCGGCCAAAGCTTGGCGTGACGGCGGCCGCATCGTAAAGCTGCGCCGCCGGTTCGGGAGGCGGCAGCATTGACCAATCTCTACGCACGTCTCGCCAGCGGCTTTCCGGAGCCGGATCGTCCTTTCGCCCACCTGCCCGATGGCAGCGTCGTCCGCTATGGCGAGGTCGAGGCCCGCTCCGCCGGCTTCGCGCATGTGCTGCGCGATCATGGCGTCGGCATTGGCGACCGGGTCGCGGTGCAGGCCGAGAAGAGCATCGACATGCTGATGCTCTATCTGGGCTGCCTGCGCGCGGGGGCGGTCTTCCTGCCGCTCAACCCCGCCTATACGCCGGGCGAGCTTGACTATTTCATGCGCGATGCCGAGCCGGCGCTGTTCGTCTGCGATCCTGCCGCGGTCGACAGGATCGCTCCTCTGGCAGCGACGGCGGGGGTGCCGCGCGTGGCGGCGCTTGCGGCGCTCGCAGAGGGCGCGGCGGCGGCCCCGGCGGGCTTCGACACGGTGGAGCGCGGCGGCGACGATCTCGCGGCGATCCTCTACACCTCGGGCACCACCGGGCGCTCGAAGGGCGCGATGCTGAGCCATGACAATCTCGGCTCGAACGCCTTCATGATCCGCAATGCCTGGCGTTTCACCGACGATGATGTGCTGCTCCACGCGCTGCCGATCTTCCATACCCATGGGCTGTTCGTCGCAACCAACGCGATCCTCGCGGCCGGCGCGTCGATGATCTTCCTGCCGCGCTTCGACGCCGCCGAGGTTCTGCGGCAGCTGCCGCGCGCGACGACGATGATGGGCGTGCCGACCTTCTATATCCGGCTGCTCGACGAGCCGGGCTTCACCGCCGATCTCGTCCGCCACATGCGGCTGTTCGTCTCCGGCTCAGCGCCGCTCTCGGCCGAGATCCACCGCGAATTCCGCGAGCGCACCGGCCATGCCATCCTTGAGCGCTACGGCATGACCGAGACCAACATGAACATCTCCAACCCCTATGACGGCGACCGCATTGCCGGCACGGTCGGCCTGCCGCTGCCGGGCGTGGCGATCCGCATTGCCGATCCCGACAGCGGCAAGGAGATGCCGCAGGGACAGGTCGGGGTGATCGAGATCGCCGGGCCGAATGTGTTCAAGGGCTATTGGCGGATGCCCGAGAAGACCGAGGCGGAGTTCCGCAACGGCTATTTCATCTCGGGCGACCTCGGCCTGGTCGATGGGCGCGGCTATGTCTCGATCGTCGGCCGAGCAAAGGACCTGATCATCTCGGGCGGCTACAACGTCTATCCGGCCGAGGTCGAGGCCGCCCTCGACGAGCTGCCGCAGGTCCATGAGTCGGCGGTGATCGGCGTCCCCCAGCGCGATCTTGGCGAGGGGGTGGTGGCGGTGGTGGTGCCGCGTGATCGCGACCTCAACGATGGCGAGCAGATCAAGGCGAGTCTGGCCGACCGGCTGGCCCGCTTCAAGCAGCCACGCGCGATCGTCTTCGTCGACGCGCTGCCGAAGAACGCGATGGGCAAGGTGCAGAAGGCGGCACTCCGCGAGCAGCACAAGGCGCTGCTGCAATAGGGCGCGTCCGTCGCCGGCCGCTACTTCGTAACGACCCGCCGCGCGCTGATGATCTTGACCGGGGCGGCGAGCATCTGGCCCTTCATCATGCCTTCGCCCAGCGTGGGCGAGCGCGGCGCGGCGAGGATGCGCTTCACCACGTCCATCCCCTCGACGACATGGCCGAAGGCCGCATAGCCGGCATTGTCGCCGGGCGCGGAAGGATCGGCGTTCATATAATCCATCTGGCCGATCGTGATGAAGAAGTCGCCCGCCGCCGTGCCCGGCGCGCTGCGGGCCATCGAGATCGTCCCGTCGCCATGGAGCACGCCGGTCTTGGTGGTCGGCTCGTGCGCGATGGTCGGGAACATCTTGCGCGGGTCATAATGTACGCCGCCCTGCACGAGGCCCAGTTCGGGCGCGTTCGGCACGTTCACGGCGCGATAGAAGGTCATGTTGTCGAACCGCTTCGCGTCGACATAGCGCAGGAAGTTGCCGGTGGTGATCGGCGCGCGCTCCTTCTCGAGCTCGAGCAGGATTGGCCCTTCGCTGGTCAACAGGCTGACCTTGACCGTGGCAGGCTTCGGCGCCGGTGCGGCGACCGGCGGCGGCGCTACATCCTGCGCGACGGCGGGGAGCGGCAGTGCGCAGAGCAGCGCAAGGGCGAGTCGGGCGATTTTCATGACGCAGAAGCTAGCCTGTCTGCCGCCGCGTTCAATATCCCAGCGATCTAAGCGAGCCGCGCCGGCACCACCGCCGCGTCCTCGATCACCTTCGCGACCGGGGAGACCTGCTCCCATGGGAACACGAACCAGTCCTTGTTGATCGAGCGGTCGATCGTGCGGAAGCGATAGTCGACATGCTCGGCCGAGACGACATTGTCGATCAGCATGGCGAAGCGGACATTCTCGAGATTGGCGCCCGCTTCGGCCAGGCCCGCCTTGAGATGGGCGATGGTTCCGCCGCTGTCGTTGATGTCGTCCACGAACAGCAGCCGGTCGGTAAGGCTGCGTCCGGCCAGCTTGACCAGCAGTTCGGCGGAAAAGTCGGGCAGGTGCGAGCTATGGTCGATCGACAGCATCGGCAGGCCGGTCGCATGGCTGAGATAGACCGCGGGCGTGAGCCCGCCGCGGCCGACGCCGATGATGAAGTCGGGCGTCCAGCCGCTCTCCTTGATCCGCGCCGCGATATAATGGATCGCGGTGAGGAACTCGGGCTGGTCGACGGGGGTGAGGGTCGGCATGAGCGGTTCCTTGGTGCTGGTTCGCTGAAACTCATTTCGTCGTCATCCTGAATTTATTTCAGGATGACGAGCCATTTTGTGTCGGCACACTCGCCACATAAGCATCGAATGCGGCCAAATGCCCGGCGACATCCGCGTCATCGAGGAACGAGCCTAGGAAACTGTTGCGGGCCAGCGCCGCGAAATCCTGCGCGTCGAGCTTTCCGGCGGGGATCAGCGCGCGATAATTATCGTTTACATAGCCGCCGAAATAGGCGGGATCGTCCGAGTTCACCGTCGCCCGCAGGCCGAGCCGCAGCATTCGCTCGATCGGATGCGCGGCGATATCGTCGACCACGCACAGCTTGAGGTTGGAGAGCGGGCAGACGGTCAGGGTCATGCCCGACCGTGCCAGCCGCGTCGTCAGCGCCGCATCCTCGAGCGCGCGATTGCCATGGTCGAGCCGGTCGATGTGGAGCAGGTCGAGTGCCTCGTGGATATAGTCCGGCGGCCCCTCCTCGCCGGCATGGGCGACGCGCCGCAGCCCCATCGCGCCGGCCCGCTGGAAAACCCGCGCGAATTTGGACGGGGGATGGCCAAGTTCGGAGGAATCCAGACCGACCGCGGCGATCCGGTCCAGCCAGGGCTCCGCTGCCGCGAGCGTGGCAAAGGCGGCCTCTTCGTCGAGGTGGCGCAGGAAACACAGGATCAGCTTCGAGCTGAGACCATGCTTCGTCTCGGCTTCGGCCATGCCCCCAAGCAGCCCATCGGCGACCACCTGGAAAGGGATGCCGCGATCGGTGTGGGTCTGTGGATCGAAGAAGATCTCGGCATGGCGGACATTGTCCGCGGCCGCGCGGTCGAAATAGGCGATGGCGAGGTCGCGGAAATCCTCCTCGGTGCGCAGCACGTCGGCGCCCTGATAATAGATGTCGAGAAAGTCCTGGAGGCGCGAGAAGCTGTACGCGCCGCGCAACTCCTCGACGCTGCCAAAGGGGATGTCGATGCGGTTGCGCCGGGCAAAGGCGAACATCTGCTCGGGCTCGAGGCTGCCCTCGATGTGGAGATGAAGCTCGGCCTTGGGCAGGCCCGCGACGAAGGCGGCGAGATCGGTCATGCGCGCCATTGGTACAGCATGTTCAGCCTCCCGCCAGCCATATGAAGGGCACGACAGCAGCGCGGCGCAAAAAGCGTATCGGCGGTTCGCCGATGCGCCTTGAAGCAGGGCGACGTTTACTTGATCCGTTCGTCCCGAGCGAAGTCGAGGGACGGGTCGCAAGCGATACGAGCGGTGTCTCGACTTCGCTCGACACGAACGGGATGAGTGTGGATCGGCACACCTTATCGAGGGCTACCGCGCCGCCAACTCGCCGGCTTTCACCGGGCGCGGCACCGCGCTGGCGACGCTCGACGTCCAGTCCTCGCCAAGCCTGGTGTAGCGCACCTCGTCGCCGCCCTGGAAACTGTTGCCGTCCCATACCATCACCTGCAGCATGATATCGCTGTTGAGATGGGCGTGGATCCAGTTGAAGCTCTGCGGCTCGTCGTTGCGCAGGCGGGTGGACGTGGCGGTGCCGGCCTGGATGACCAGTGCCGAGCCGGCGTTCGCGACCATCTTGCGCGCGGCTTCGGCATAGGTGCGGTGGAAGTGCCCGGCCAACGCGATATGGACGCCCGCCTCGCAGACCGCCTTGACCGCATCGTCATGGTGCCCGACTGCCTCGCTCAGCTCGCCGCCCTCGCCGATCGGCATGGCGAACAGCGGATGATGCGTCACCAGGATGCGCGTCTTGTGCGGCTCGACCGCAGCGAAGCGGCGCTTCATCAGGTCGATCTGCCGACGGTTGATGCGGCCGTCCTTGAAGGTCAGCGAGCGGGCGGTGTTGATGCCGAGCACCGCGACCTTGTCGTTCTCGAACCACGGGCAAAGCTCGTTCGCGATGTAGCGTTCATAGCGCGCCAGCGGCGCCGCGAACCGGCGCACGACATCATAGAGCGGTATGTCGTGATTGCCCGGAATCACCAATGTCCGCAGGCCCGCCGCACGCAGCCGGTTGAGCCAGGCGGAGGCGGCGCGGAACTGCTCCTCGCGCGCCCTTTGGGTCAGGTCGCCGCTGATGATGACGACGTCGGGGCGCCTGTTCTCCAGCCATGCCTCGGTCGCGCTGACGATCCGCGGATCATGGGCGCCGAAATGGATGTCCGACAGGTGAGCGATGCGCGCCATGTGCGCTGAACGAAGCTGCGCCGAACCGGTTCACTCATCGCGCGCATAGCGCGCCGCAATCACCGCGCACACGAACAGCTGGAGCTGGTGGAAGATCATCAGCGGCAGGATGATCACGCCGACCTGCGCCGGCGCGAAGATCGCACCGGCCATCGGCACGCCCGAGACCAGGCTCTTCTTGGAGCCGCAGAACAGCAGCACGATCTCGTCGCCGCGCGGCAGCTTCATCCGACGGGCCACGAACAGGTTGATGGTTACGACCAGCGCCAGCAGCACCGTGCAGAGCCCGAGGATCACCAGCAGGTCGACAGCCTCGGTCCGCTGCCAGATACCGTTGACCACCGCCGCGCTGAAAGCGGTGTACACGACGAGTAGGATCGACGAGCGGTCGACCGGCATCAGCACGCGCCGATGCCGATCGAGGAATCCGCGAACCAGCGGCCGCATCAGATGGCCGACCAGGAAGGGCAGCAGCAGCTGGAGCATGATGGCCTGTATCGCATCGAGCGAAACGCCGGGGGCGCTGCCCTCGACATGGATCAGCAGCCCGACCAGCACAGGGGTGAGCAGGATGCCGGTGATGTTCGACAGCGAAGCGCTGCAGACGGCCGCGGGCACATTGCCGCGCGCCATGGCGGTGAACGCGATCGAGGATTGCACCGTCGATGGCAGCAGCGACAGGTAGAGCAGCCCGGACAGGATTTCCGGGGTGGTGAACCCGGCGGCGCTGCGCGTGATCGTCCATCCTAGTACCGGGAAAAGGACGAAGGACGACGCGAGCACGAGCAGGTGAAGCCGCCAGTTGCCGATGCCGGCCATGATCGCCTCACGCGACAGCTTGGCGCCGTGGAGGAAGAACAGCAGCATGATCGCCATGTCGGTCGCCCAGCCGAACAGCGGGACGGCCGCGCCTCTGGCCGGGAGCAACGACGCGAGGATCGTCGTGAGCACCAGCAGGAAGAGAAAGGGGTCGAGCCCCCTGAGCAGGCGTTCGATGATGCGCATCGTTACGGCCATGCCGGGAGGGAACCGGTCGCGTCAAGCATGACGCCGGGATCGATCGCCCGCGCATATCCCTGCTCGACACCACGCCGGCTTCTTTCCTAAGGCGGCTGCATGCCCACGCCCCGCACCCGCAGGATCACCTCCTCGCGCCTCCAGCTCAACATCACCGAATGGGGCGACCCCTTGGCGCCGCCGCTGGTGCTCCAGCATGGCGGGCGCGATCATGGCCGCAGCTGGGATGCAGTCGCTGCCGCCTTTCTCGACGATTATCATGTCATCGTTCCCGATCTGCGCGGCCATGGCGACAGCGACTGGGCATCGGACGGCGCCTATGATCTGGTGGATCATGTCCAGGATTTCACGACCCTGACCAAGGCGCTCGATCTGCCGCCCTGCCCATTCGTCGGCCATTCTCTCGGCGGCAACATCGTCACGCGCTTCGCCGGTCTCTATCCCGACAGGGTGACGAAGCTGGTGAATATCGAGGGATTGGGACTGTCGCCGAAGCTGACGGCGGAGCGCGAGAAACGCGATGCGGTCGACGTGCTGCGCAATCTTGTCGAGCAACGCGCGCTGCGTTCGGCCTTCGTGCCAAGGCGCTATCCCGATCTGGCGGCGATGGTGGCGCGCTTCCGGGAAGCGAACGAGCGGCTCTCTCCGGAACTGGCCGAGCACCTGGCGCGCCATGCCGTCCGGGTGAACGAGGATGGCAGCGCCACGCCCAAGCATGATCCGGCGATGCAGGAAGCCGCGCTCGACATCACGACCGAGACGAAACATCGCCTATGGGCGGCGATCAGCTGCCCGGTACTGCTGGTCTATGGTGCGCAGAGCTGGGCCTCCAACCCGGCGGTGGACGGCCGCGCCGCCCATTTCCGCGATGCCAGGGTCGAGGTTTTCGAGGACGCCGGCCATTGGGTCCACCATGATCGCCAGGCCGATTTCATCGCGATGGTGCGGGATTTTCTGCGCGCCTAGCGCCTGATTGGCTAGAGTTGATTTCAGCCTGGTTGGATCGTTATCCGCTCATCCTGAGCAGGGGCTGAGCTTGGCGAAGACCCGTATCGAAGGAGCCACTGGTGCGCGGGGCGCAGCTTGGCCTTCGATACGCCATTTCGACAAGCTCAATGGCTACTCTGGATGAGCGGTTCAACCGGAAGGAACCGCCCCTTTCCGGCGTCGCCCCAGCGGAGGCTGGGGTCCATGTCCGTTTTCTTCTCAGATGACGGCTGGCAGGTGAGAGACACGGGCCCCAGCCTCCGCTGGGGCGACGGTTGAAGGGGATCATCCCGTCTTACCCCAGCCGCCGCCGCCCGGCGTCTCGATCACGAACACGTCACCCGGCGCCATATCCGCTGCACCGGTCGCGCCGAGCAGCTCGGCCGAACCGTCCGCGCGTTCGATCCGGTTCACGCCCACCGCGCCATCGCTACCGCCGTCCAGCCCCGATGGCGCAACCCGCCGCCGGTTCGACAATATGTCGGCGTGCATCGCACCGAGGAAGCGGATGCGGCGGATTGCGCCGTCGCCGCCGGTCCGTTCGCCGTCGCCGCCCGAACCGTGCCGGATCGCGAACTGCTCGACCAGTACCGGGAAGCGTGTTTCCAGTATCTCCGGATCGGTCAGGCGGCTGTTGGTCATGTGCGTCTGCACCGCCGCCGCTCCGTCGAAGCCCGGGCCCGCGCCCGATCCGCCGGCGATCGTCTCATAATATTGGTGGGTCTCGTCGCCGAAGGTGAAGTTGTTCATCGTGCCCTGCGATCCCGCCATTGCGCCGAACGCGCCGAGCAGCGCATCGGTTATCGCCTGGCTGGTCTCGACATTGCCGGCGACGACCGCCGCAGGATAGCGTGGGTTGAGCATCGAGCCCGGCGGGACGATCATCGTCACCGGGCGCAGGCAACCGTCGTTCATCGGGATCGGCGCATCGACCAGGATACGCATGACGTAGAGCGCGGCGGCGCGGACCACCGACAGCGGCGCATTGAAATTGCCCGGCAGCTGGTCGCTGGTGCCGGTGAAGTCGATTATGGCGGTGCCGGCGGCGCGATCGATGCGGACCGCGACCCTGATGACCGCCCCATTGTCCAACTCGACCGCATGCTCGCCGTCGTCGAGCCCGCCGATCAGCGTACGCACCGCCGCTTCGGCATTGGCCTGGACATGCTCCATATAGGCAGCGACCACATCGCGCCCATAGTCGCGTGCCAGCCGCCGCAGCGCCTCGCCGCCCCGCGTGCACGCCGCCACCTGGGCGCTCAGGTCGGCGATATTCTGGTCGGGGTTGCGCGCCGGCCAGCGATTGCTGCGCAGCAATTTTCGGATCTCGTCCTCGCAGAGCCGCCCCTCGTCGACGAGCAGGACATTATCGAGGATCACGCCCTCCTCGTCGATGCTGCGGCTGTTCGACGGCATCGAGCCGGGGCTGATCCCGCCGATATCGGCATGATGGCCGCGCGCCGCGACGAAGAAGTCGGGCTCTGTGCCGTCGCTGCCGGCGAACACCGGCATGATGACGGTGATGTCGGGCAGGTGGGTGCCGCCCTGATAGGGCGCGTTGAGCGCATAGGCATCGCCAGGCCGCATGCCGCGGCCATCGGCCGCGCCGCCGCGGCGCGCGATGATCGTGCGGATGCTCTCGCCCATCGAGCCGAGGTGGACCGGAATGTGCGGCGCATTGGCGATCAGCTTGCCGGCGGCGTCGAACAGCGCGCAGGAGAAGTCCAGCCGCTCGCGGATGTTGACCGAGGACGCGCTCTGGCGCAGCGCGGCACCCATCTCCTCGGCGATGCCCATGAACAGGCCCGAGAAGATTTCCAGCCGCACCGGATCGACCGCGGTGCCGGCGTCCTGCCGGGTCTGCCTCGGGAGATGGCGGGTGAGGATCAGGTTGCCGAGACGGTCGACCTCTGCGCGCCAGCCCGGTTCGACGATGGTGGTGGCGACGCTGTCGACGATCAGCGCAGGTCCATCGACAGCGAAGCCGCTCGCGAGGCCGGCACGGTCGAACAGCGGCGTTTTGTGCGCAGCATCCGCCATCCATGTCTGGACGATCGCGCTCGGGGTTGCGGAGCGGGTCGGCAGCTCCGCGGCCTGCGTGGCATCCTCTCCGCCGGGCATTGCCGCCTCGACGCGCAGCATCTCGATGACCGGCTCGCCCTGGCCGGCAAAGCCGAAGCGCTGGGCGAAGGCGCGCTCGAACGCGGCCCGCATCGCTGTAGCATCGCCGAGCGGCACCGCGATGCTGTTGTCGCTGGCCGGGTACCGGACATGCGCGGTCGCATCGATGCGGCGGGCGAGGGGCAGGGCGGCCAGCGCCTCCGCCGACAGCGCCGCCACCGCTGCAGCAATTTCTGCAGCATCGTCCAGCGCGAGCACTATGCTGCGCTCGCGGATGACGCTGCGGTCGGCCAGTCCAATGCCATAGGCCGACAGCACCCCGGCCAGCGGATGGATCATCACCCGGTCGATCGCCAGCGCGTCGGCCACCAGGCAGGCATGCTGGCCCGCGGCGCCCCCGAAGCAGGCGAGGGTGAATCGCGCCGGATCATGGCCGGCGCCGATCGACACCGCCTTGATCGCCTTGGCCATGCTCGCGACGGCGATGGCGACGAGGCCCTCTGCCAGGCGTCGCGCGTCGATCCCGCCGCCAGCCTTGGCGATCAGCTCGGCGAAGCGCGCTTCGACGGCAACCCGGTCGATCGGCTGGTCTCCATCGAGGCCGAACAGCCTCGGGAAGTGATCGGGCTGGATCTTGCCGAGCATGACATTGCAGTCGGTTACGGTCAGCGGCCCGCCGCGGCGATAACAGGCCGGCCCGGGGATCGCGCCCGCGGATTCGGGGCCCACCCGGAAGCGGCCATTGTCGAAGCGGCAGATCGATCCGCCGCCCGCTGCGACGGTATGGATCTTCATCATCGGTGCGCGGATGCGGGCGCCCGCGATCATCGTCTCCGTTTCGCGATCATATTGGCCGGCATAAACCGACACGTCGGTGGATGTGCCGCCCATGTCGAAGCCGATGACATGGTCGTAGCCGGCCTGGGCTGCAGTGCGCGCCATGCCGACGATGCCGCCCGCCGGACCGGAGAGGACCGCATCCTTGCCGCGAAAGTCGCCGCCCTCGACCAGTCCGCCGTTGGACTGCATGAACAGCGCCGCCGCCCCGGCACCGAGCGCCTGCGAGAAGCCGTCGACATAGCGGTGCAGCACCGGCGACAGATAGGCATCGACCACGCTGGTATCGCCGCGCCCGACGAGCTTGATCAGCGGCGCGACCTGATGGCTCGCGGAGACCTGGGTGAAGCCGATGTCGCGGGCGAGGGCGGCCAGCGCCGCCTCGTGCGCCACATGGCGGTAGCCGTGCATCAGCACGATCGCGATCGCGCGCAGACCCGCATCGAAGGCCGCGGCAAGACCGGCCCGCGCCTTGTCCAGGTCGAGCGGGATCGTCACGTCGCCCGCGGCCGTAACCCGCTCTTCGATTTCCAGAGTGCGCGCATGGATCGGCGGAGGACGGAGGATCGCGCGGGCGAACAGGTCCGGCCGGTCCTGGTAACCGATGGTCAGCGCGTCGCCGAAACCGCGGGTGATGGCGAGCAGGACAGGCTCGCCCTTGCGTTCGAGCAGCGCGTTGGTGGCGACGGTCGTCCCGATCCGCACGGCGAGCGGTGGCAGCGGTCCATCGCGACAGCCGGTCAGCCGGCGGATCGCGGCGACGGCGGCGTCGTCATAGCGCTCGGGATCCTCGGAGAGCAGCTTGGCGGTATGGATCCGCCCCTGCGGGTCACGCGCCACCACGTCCGTGAAGGTGCCGCCGCGATCGATCCAGAAGTCCCAGGCCACGGATCAGCGGTAGCGCTCGACCCGATGGGGGACAAGCGCGGGACAGCTTGGGCTCAGGCTAGACCCTGAGCACCACCGTCGCCACGTCGCCCGCGCCAAGCGCTTCGCGTTTCCGCACATCGGCCTTGATCGGCAGGATGAAGCCGCCGCTGTCGCGTTGCGGGAAGATGGAGGTCGTCCAGGAGGTTCCGCCGATCCGCGCCTCGACCTTGATCGAGCCGAACCCGCCTGTCCGGCCGAGCGCGGCGAAGCGGATTTCCGCGGCGATCTGGCCATCGATCGTCAGGAAATGCCAGCCCGCCCCGGACGGGCGCGATGTCGGCTTCCACAGCCAGACTTCGCTTGTGATCGTGAAGCTGTCGCTGTTGCCCATGCCGTAGCACTGTGCCGGGTCGCCCCCTGCGTCAATGCCTGACGCGGCTCGTGCAATCGCGGGCTATCAGGCGAAGTTGCCGCCCGATGGCTCGCCGGTCTCCTCAATCTCCTCGACTATCGGATCGACGGTCGCGTCGTCGTCGGACGCAGGACGGGGCTCGCCCGCGTCGGACTCCACAGGGTCTTCGGGTGGCTCAGGCAAATCCGCCATGTCTGTTCTCCTCGCGGCCTCCCAACGCTCTGCGGTGGAGAAGGGCGCGCAGCATCGGAGCGATGTCCCCGATAATGCGTTGACCGGTGCGCCTGTTTGGACGGGCGCGTTGCCAGGTGTCCGGATGACCGACCATTTCGATCTCTTCCCCCATTTGCTGGCGCTCAGCATCGCCTATCTGCTGGCGCTCCCGATCGGCTGGAACCGCGAGCGGGAAGAGCGCAGCGCCGGAATCCGAACGTTTCCGCTGGTGGCAGTCGCTAGTTGCGGCTTCGTCGAGGCGGTCGAGGTGCTGACCACCGACGATGCCGGTGCGATGGCGCGCGTGCTCGAAGGCGTGATCGGCGGTATCGGCTTTCTCGGCGGCGGCGCGATCCTGCAGCAGCGTAACTCCGTCAGGGGCACCGCCACCGCCGCCAGCCTGTGGGTCACCGGCGCGATCGGCGTGGCCGCCGGGCTCGGCAGCTACGATGTGGCGGTCGTGCTGGCGGTCTTCACCATGGCGACGCTCTGGTTCATGCGGCCGCTGAAACCCGACCCGGGTGAGCGCGGGACAGAGGAGAAGGTCGAAACGACTCCATGAAGCGGGCGGAGCCGGACTATGTCTTCGCGCGGCAGGCCGCAATGACGGTGTCGGGATCGAAATAATAGGGTCTGATCTCACAGCATTTCCCGTCGCGAAACTTGAACAGTTCGCACAATTCGGCGGGCGCCAGGGCAGGATCGGCGAACCTGAACACCAGCACGGCGACCACGACATCGCCGCCGACGGTCGTCTGCACCCGATCCAGTGCAGCGACATCCATCATGCCCATGACCTTCCCATAGAGATCGCGAAGGGCATTTCGTCCGCGATAGACGCCGGCCATCGGCAACGAGTCCGCTTCGGTCACGAAGAAATCGTCGGTGAGCATGGACGCTGCGGCATCCCAGTTTCCCGCGCCGGCCGCCGCGTAGAGATTGTCGACGAGTTGAAGCATGTCCGAGGCCGACATGGTCATGTTTTTTCTCCTGCGCGCTGCCGTCTTGTCGTGCCTGCCATCTCTCCGCCAACGCGCCGCGCCGTGAACCTAGCGATATGGCTAGCCTTGCGCCGGCAGCTTTGCGGCTAGGATCCTTGCCATGAACCGCATCCGCCAGATCATCCTCGCCCGCCGGCCGATCGGCATCCCCGTTGCCGACGACTTTGCGCTGGCCGAAGCGCCGATGCCTGAGCCCGGCCCGGGGGAAATGCTCGTCAGGATGCGCGTCGGCTCGGTCGATCCGGCAACCCGCGGCTTTCTCGACGATCGGCCGAGCTATTTGCCGCCGGTCGCCCTCGGCGCGCCGGTCAGCGGCATGTCGCTGGGCGAGATCGTGCAGTCCAACAATCCGGCGTGGCCGGTTGGCACGATGGTGCGAGTCTTTGCGACATGGTCGGACCATTATGTGATCGGGGACGATGCGCTGGGGCTGGAAGCGGTCAATCCGCGTCCTGGCGCGGAGTTGCACCATTATATGGGGGCGCTGGGCCCGGTCGGTCTGACCGCCTGGGTGGGGCTGTTTGCGGTGGGGCAGGCAAAGCCCGGCGAGACGGTCGTGGTGAGCGCGGCCGCCGGCGCTACCGGGTCGACGGTCGGTCAGATTGCGAAGGCGCGCGGCTGCAAGGTCGTCGGTCTCGTCGGATCGGCCGAGAAAGCGCGCGTCATTCGCGATCTCGGCTTCGACGCCGCGATCGACTATCGCGCGACGCCCGATATCGCGGCGGAAATCGCGCGCGCCGCGCCCGAAGGAATCGACGTCTATTTCGACAATGTCGGCGGGGAAACGCTCGAAGCGATCCTGCCGTTGATGCGGCTCCACGGCCGCGTGGCGGTGTGCGGGATGATCGGCCAGTACAACGATGCCGACCGGCCCCACGGCGTGACGACGCTGTGGCAGCTGGTGGTCAACCGCATCCGTATGGAGGGCTTCATCACCTATGATTATCCCGACGTCCTGGAAGATGCGCAACGCGAATTGGACGGCTGGGTGGCCGATGGCCGGCTGAAGCCGCTCGCCAATGTTCGATCCGGATTCGAAACGCTGCCCGAGGCGTTCATCGACCTGATGTCGGGCAGGACGATCGGCAAGACGCTGGTCCTGATCTGATCGAGAACAAGCCTTAGGAGAGCCTGCCATGTCCTTTACCGGCCCAGCCGAAGATCGTCTCGCCATACGCGAACTGCTGGAAACCTATGCCGATGCCGTAATCCGCTGCGATCCTGTGGCCTGGGGCTCGGCCTGGGCCGAAGACAGTGAATGGTCACTGCCCGATTATCCGGAAATCGGCGTCACGCGCGGGCGCGACGCCATCGTCGCCATGTGGACCGAGGCGATGAAGGCCTATCCCGGTATCATATTCCAGGCCTGGCCCGGCGCCATCGAGGTCGATGGAGATCGCGCGACGATGCGCAGCTATACGTCGGAAGTCTATGACCAGGGCGACGTCACCATGCGCGACCTCGGCGCCTATGAAGATGTCTGCGTCAAGGTCGATGGCCGCTGGCTGTTCAGCAGCCGGTCGTTCCGCAACATCCATCGCCAGCATGCCCCGAAAGGGGTTTGAAGCGGTGCGGACCGGCATCGGTCCGAGGATGCGGCTCTAATATGGCTAGCAACCGCTTCTGGCAGCTCGACCGCCACCCGCGAGGCCAGGATTTTGCCGCTGCGCTCAGCCTGCAATGCGAGGTCCTGCCGCCGCTGGCGGAGGGCGAGGTGCGGGTGGCGGCGCAGTGGCTTTCGATGGACGCCGGAACGCGGATGTGGATGAGCCCGCGCACAGACGGCTATCAACCGCCATTGCCGCTCGGCAGCCGCATGGTCGGGCTGTGCCTCGGGCGGGTGTGCGAGAGCCGCGATCCCCGCTTCGCCGAAGGCGCGCTGGTGCGGGGGTTCGGCCAATGGGCGGAATATTCGACGGTACTGCCCGCTGCCGCCGGATTGGAGGTGGTGGACGACGGTGTCGCCGACCCTCGCCAGCATTTCGGGGCATTGGGACTGAACGCCTGGACCGCCTATGTCGGCGTGGCGGAAGTGGCTCGGATCAGGCCGTCGGAATGGCTGGCGGTCTCGGCTGCTGCTGGCGCGACGGGCAGCCTGGCCTGCCAGATCGGCCGCAATCTCGGCGCCCGCGTGGTCGGGATCGCGGGCGGCCCGGAGAAGTGCCGCTATCTTCGCGACGAGATCGGCGTCGATAGGGCGATCGACTATCGCAACCAGGATGTCGCGTCCGAACTCGCCACGATCGATGGCGGCGTGCATGGTTTTTTCGACAATGTCGGCGGGCCGCTGCTCGACGCCGTCCTGCCCAACATGGCGCTCTATGGCCGTGTCGCGGTGTGCGGCATGGTGGCGGCCTACGACAATGACGCGCCGCTCCCCGGGCCGGCGCAGTTCGATCAGGTGCTGATGCGGCGCCTGCGGATCGAAGGCTTCTTCATCCCCGATTTCCTGCAGCGCGGCGCGGAGTTCATGCCTCGACTGCAGCAATGGCTGCACGAAGGCCGGCTTGCGACGCGCTTCGCGGAATATGCCGGGATCGAAAACACGCTGGAGGCTTATGGCGCGATGCTGGCCGGCCGCCACATCGGCAAGGTCCTCGTTCGCCTGCCGGGCTGATCGCGATCCTTATCCGACGACCATGCCGCCATCGACCACGAACTCGGCGCCGGTCACATAGCTGGATTCATCGCTGGCGAGGAACAGGTTCATATAGGCGATGTCCTCGGGCGCTCCCATGCGCCGCATAGGGATGAGCGCGATCGTCGCGTCGTAATTCTCGGCATTGTCCGCGAGAGCGTCGCCCTGGATATTGGTCGCGATCATGCCGGGATGGACCGAGTTCACCCGGATCGCGTCGGTGGCGCACTCGAGCGCGATGGTCTTGGTCATCAGGCGCACGCCGCCCTTCGCCGCGGCATAGGCGGTACAGCCCGGTACGCCGATGAGGCCAAGCACCGACGAGATGTTCACGATCGAGCCGCCGCGACCGGACGCGCGCATCGCCGCAACGGCCCGTTGGCAGCCGAAAAATACGCTATCCAGATTGACGTTGAGCTGACGGCGCCAATCGTCCGTGGTCACGCCTTCCAGCGGCCCGAGCACGGCTATTCCGGCATTGTTGACCAGCACGTCGAGGCGGCCTTCCTCCGCGTGGATCGCGGCCATGACCGCATCCCAGTCGGCCTCGCTGGTCACGTCATGCGCGTGCGCGCGGGCCTTGCCGCCGGCATCGCGGATCGACTGCGCCACCGCCTCTGCGCCGGCGCCGTCACGGTCGGTGACATAGACGATCGCGCCTTCCTGCGCGAAACAGCGCGCGGTTGCGCTGCCGAGACCGGGCACCGAAGCGCCGCCGGTTACGAGCGCGATCTTGCCTGCGAGACGATTCATTGGGGTTCCCGAAAAGAGCGGGGGCACAGGCGATCCGCCGGCGCCCCCGAGGTTGGCGAATGCAGACGATCAGAACTTCACGCCGACGGTGGCGCCATAGGTTCGCGGCTCGCGCGCCGAAGCGAAGGACCACAGGCCGGCCACCGTGAAGGCGGCTGTTGTGCCCTTGTCGTCGAGCAGGTTCCGACCGAACAGCGTCAGATAGGCATCGGTGTTGCCCAGCGTGAAATTGGCCGTGATGCTGGCGTCGAGCAGGTTCTGCGTATCGGTACGGACGCGCGGATCATTGCCGTTGACGATCACCGGGCCGGTGGTGAGGTTGCCGCTGAGCGCGCCCAGCGAGATTTGCTGGTCATAGGGACTGATGTGGCGCAGGCCGACCGAGGTCACGACTTTGCCGAAGGATGTCGGCATCGTATATTCCGCGCTCACCGAGCCGGAGAATTTCGGACTGTAGATCGGATTGTTGGCCGAATAGTCGAACGGGACGATCGCCCCGCCCACCGGCGCGATATTGCCGACGATGAAATTCTTGAACTTGCTGTCGAGCAAACCCATCGTCGCCATCAATCTGAGCCCTTCGACCGGGCGTAGCGTGACATCCAGCTCGATGCCCTTGATCGTTGCAGAACCGACGTTCGAGGTGATCGTCTGGTTACCGGTCGGTCCGCCCGGGATCGTCGTGTTCTGCTGAAGATCCTTATATTTCGATACGAAGCCTGCAACGTTGAACTGCAGCTTGCGATCGAGCAGGTTCAGCTTGGCGCCGGCCTCATAGCTGTCGACCGTCTCGGGCGCGTAGGGCGTCCCCGCCGTCTCCGCCGTCGCCGCGCGCGGGCTGAAGCCGCCCGAGCGATATCCCCGCGACCAGCTGGCATAGACCATGACATCGTCGTTGGGGCGGAAGTCGACGCCGATCTTCGGCGTGAACTTATTGAAGCTTCCCTTGCCGTTGCCGACGACGCCGGTCTGGGCGAAGCTGTTCGACAATTCTTTCTTGTCATGGGTGTACCGACCGCCGAAGGACAGGCGCCAGCGATCCGCGAACGCCCAGTTGAAGTCACCGAACACCGCATAGGATTTGGTGTGGCCGATAACGGTCTGCGGGTTGAGGTCGGCGACCCTGGGATCGATCGCCGTGTTGAAGCCGAACAGGCGCGTCCACTGGGTCAGGTCATAGCGCGAATTGAAATAATAGCCGCCGACCACATAATCGAACGACGAACCGATCTTGCCGGAAGCACGCAGCTCCTGGCTGAACTGCCGGTAATGCTGCTTACGATACACATAATAGAGATCTGCCGTCGAGGCGTCGAAATCCTGCGTCTGTGTCTCCCGCGATTTCCGATATCCAGTGATGGACGTCAGTTTGACGGCACCGAGATCGAGGTTCGTTTCCAGCGTGGCGGCGGGCGCGCTATATTTGCTCGACGCCGGGCTATTGAAGACGGTGTAGAGATCGCCGGTGGTGTTGCGGTTGCACTGTTCCGCCGGCTCGAACGAACAGAACACTTCACCCGTCCGGGCGATATTGCTGTTCACCACGTCGAACGTCTGGTTCTGCTTCTCGAGCGTCAGCAGCGCATCGAAGTTGCTCTCGCGTGGCTTGAACAGCAGCGAGGCGCCGAAATTATCGTTGTTGACGCCGCCGGTGCGCTTGCCGGTCACTCCATTGCGATAAAAACCGTCGGACTCATTGTGGAAGAAGAAGCCCTTCAGGCCGATCGTCTCGCCATCGCCGACATTGGCCACCGCGCGCGTCGCCCATGTGCCGAACTTGCCGTAGGATGCCTCGAACCTGCCCCCTGTCGTCATGGTTGGACGGGTGCGCTGGATATTGATGACGCCGCCGATGGTGTTGCGGCCGAACAACGTGCCCTGCGGGCCGCGCAGCACTTCGATCTGCTCGATGTCGAAGAAGTCGAGCAACTGGCCGGTGTTGGTGCCGATGAACACGCCGTCGACCACCACGCCGACGGTCGGCTCCTGTGACTTTTCGATATCGGCATAGGTGAGGCCGCGGATCGACAGGTTGGCGGCTTGCGCGCCGGAGTTCTGCTGCGTGATCAAGAGGTTCGGCGCGGCGCCTTGCAGATCGCCGATATTGGTGGAGGCCTTGTTTTCGAGCATGGCGGCGTTGATCGCGGTTATCGCGACGGGCGTTTCCTGCAGCGTTTCGGAGCGGCGGCGGGCGGAAACGATGATCTCGTTGCCATCGGTGGCCCCTGCCGCAGCGGTGCTCTCAGTTGCTGCCTGCGCAAAAGCAGGTATCGCGTAGCCCGCCAGTGATGTGGTGACGAGCGCCGAGAGAATGGCCGGGCGCGCAAATATCGCTCTCATGAGTTCCTCACCTTTTGTCAGCATCGCTTCTGGGCGGATATCTTTCCGATAGTTCTACCGACTTGGCCTGGGTGGCCCTACTGGGATTTGTTACAGGTACTTCGTTACGGCAACATCGGCGACCATGTGCTGCATGGGAGAATAGAGATGCTCATGAACCGACGATTCCTTCTGATCCGCCGTCCCCAAGGCATGCCCGTGCCTGAGGATTTCCGCCTCGCCGAAGAGCCCGTGCTGCCGCCTGCACCGGGCAGCTTCGTCGTCCGCAACCATTATATCTCGCTGGATCCTGCGCAGCGCGGCTGGATGGACGATGCGCCGAGCTACATGCCGCCGATCGCGCTGGGCGATCCGGTGCGGGCGACCACCGTCGGCGTCGTCCATGCCTCGGCGAACCCTGATTTCCAGCCCGGCGACTGGGTGATGGGCCTCAACGCTGTGGAGGATTATTCGGTAGTAGCCCCGGGCGGATTCACCAGCCGGATCGACATCTCCCAGGCGCCGAGCCCGGCAAGCTTCCTGTCCGCCATGGGCGCCGTGGGGCTGACGGCCTATTTCGGCCTGCTCGACACCGCCCGGCCGAAAGCGGGGGAAACCCTGTTGATCTCGGGAGCGGCCGGAGCCGTCGGGTCGGTCGTCGGCCAGATCGGCAAGATCATGGGTTGCCGCGTGATCGGCATTGCCGGTGGTGCCGAGAAATGCCGGAGATTGATCGACGATTTCGGCTTCGACGCAGCGATCGACTATAAGGGAAAGCCGGTCGATCGACTGGCTGCCGAGATTGCCGCTGCTGCACCCGATGGCGCCGACATCGTGTTCGAGAATGTCGGTGGCGTGGTGATGGACGCGGAACTGATGAACCTGGCGCCGCGCGCTCGCGTCGTCCTGTGCGGACTTATCAGCGAATATAATTCGCCCGAGAAAGTCGGTATCCGCAACCTGTGGCAGGTGCTGGTCAAGCAAGCCACGATCCACGGCTTTCTGATCGCAGCCTATCTCGACCGGTTCGGCGAAGGCGGGGCGCAGATGGCGCAGTGGATGGCCGAAGGCAAACTCCGCATGGACGAGGATGTGCAGGAGGGGCTGGAGAATGCCTTTGCCGCCTTCATGCGCCTGTTCACCGGAGCCAACAGCGGCAAGCTGGTGTTGAAGGTCGCCTGATGCCTGCGATGCGGGACAGGCGCCTTGAAGGGCGCGTAGCACTGGTGACCGGCGCAGGCTCGGGGATCGGTGCGGCTACGGCGAAGCGCCTCGCCGCCGATGGCGCGCGGGTCTATTCGGTCGATCTGAAGGGCGGTGTCGATCGTCATGCCGACGTTACCGCGGCGGGTATCAATGCCCAGCTGGTCGCCGAGACGATCGAACGACATGGCGGGCTGGACATCCTCGTGCCCTGTGCAGGCATCAGCGCCTTCCACCCGCTCGAAGGGCATGACGACGCCTATTTCGACCGCGTTCTGGCGGTCAACGTCACCGCGGTCTTTCGCCTGATCCGGGATGCGGTGCCGGCGCTGAAGCGGTCCGGCCATGGCCGCATCGTCACCATCGGCTCGACGCTGGCGCGTTTCGGCGACGCCGGGCTGGTCGCCTATGGCGCATCGAAGCATGCCGTGCTCGGAATGACCCGGTCGATCGCATGCGAGCTGGGTCCGTTCGGCATCACGGCCAACTGCCTGCAGCCCGGCGCCATCGACACGCCCATGACGGCGCCGGCCTTCAGCCAGATGCCGGAGTTCAGGACATATTGGGAAAACAAGGCGCCGCTCGGCCGGCTCGGGCAGGCGGATGACATCGCCGATGTCATCGCCTTCCTCGCCTCCGACGACGCGCGGTTCATGACCGGACAGGGCTTCTTCGTCGATGGCGGCGCAATGACCCGGCAATAGCCGCCTCCCTCCGATCGCAGCAAACGACTGTCAGAACTGGACCCGCTTGGTATAGCCGCCATCGATCACGACATTGGTGCCCGTTGTATAGGAAGATGCAGGGCTCGCGAGAAACACGATCGTCCTGGCCACCTCATCGGGCGCGGCCCAGCGGCCCAGCGCAAAGCTTGCCTCGGTCGCCTGGTAGAGTTCGGGCGCCGCCGCCTTGATCGCTTCCCAGTTGCCGCCCGGAAAGGCGATCGGACCGGGCGACACTGCATTGACGCGGATGCCTTTGGGCCCAAGCGCCTGGCCGAGCTGCGACGAATAGGTGAGCAACGCCGCCTTCAGCGCGTTGAAAGCCTGCGGGACGATGAAATTCTCGAAGGCTGCGGTGCTGGACATCATGACGATCGAGCCGGCGCCGGACGTTTCGAGATAGGGCTGCAGCGTCTCGCAGCCGAGCACCGTGCCCTTGACGTCGGCATTGAAGCACATGTCCCAGTCGCCCGTCGCGCCCGAGCCGGAAGCACTGGCGCCGGGCACGAAGATGTCGCAGCCGCCCAGCCGGTCCGCCGCCGATTTCAGCCAGGCGGTATAGGCTTCGTGATCGCTCATATCGAGCGCCTCGCCGATGATCTTGCCGCCATGCCGCGAGAGCGACTCCACGGTCTGCGCCACGCCTTCGGCGCTGCGCGAGAAGAACGCGATATCGCAACCTTCTTCAGCGAAGATCTCCACCGCTGCGCGGCCGATGCCGCGGCTGCCGCCGGTCAGGATGACCTTCTTGCCCTTGAGTCCCAGATCCATGATGCGTCCTCTCGTCCATTTTTCCGTAGCGCTCGGTTGTCGCTGGCGGTCCCTGCCTGCACCACTCGCCTTTTGATCAGGATCGGGCGCGTCCGCATCTTGTCGCCGGATCGGCTCAAGGCCTGGCAAGCAGCTCCCGTATTTCGGCGCGCAACTGGTCCTTGCGCACTTTGCCGGAGGCGGTGCGCGGGAAATCGGTGACGAACTCGAAACGTTCGGGGATCTTTTGCTTGGCCAGACCGCTGGCCGCGACATGCGCCGCGAGCGCAGCGCCGTCCGCATCGGCGCCCTCGCGAAGGATGACGAAGGCACAGACGCCTTCTCCCAGTCGCAGATGCGGCATGGCGACCACACAGGCTTCGCGCACGTCGCCATGCCGGTGCAGCACCTCCTCGATTTCCCGGGCCGAGATATTCTCGCCGCCGCGGATGATGAGATCCTTCTTGCGCCCGGTGATGGTGATCGCGCCGTCCCGGCTGCGCGTGCCCAGGTCGCCGGTGCGGAAGAAGCCGTCGGGCGTGATCGCCTCCGCGGTCTGTTCGGCATCGGCATAGCCCATGAACATGCCGGGTCCGCGCGCAAGGATTTCGCCCTCCTCGCCGTCGGGCAGCTCATGATCGTCATGGTCCACGATGCGCACCTGATAGTCCACGACCTCGCCGTCGGTCGTCGCGGCCAGCACCTCGTCCTGCGGCCAGCCGAAACTGACGAGCGGGACTTCGGAGGCACCGTACACCCGGAAGGCGCGGGCGTTGGCGAAGGCTGTGTTGGCTGCAGAGATCAGGTCGCCGGGCACCGCTGCGCCGCCGCATGCGAAGAAGCGAAACGACGGTAGGCGATTGCCGCTTTCCCGCGCGGCGGCGGCGAGTTCCACCAGAAACGGCGTTGCCGCAACCGTCCCGACCAGCTTGTGGCGGTCGATCAGCGTGACCGCCTTACGGGCATTCCAGCTTTCCATCAGCACCGCGCGTGTTCCGCACACGAGAGGCGCCTCCAGCCCGTTGGCATAGCCGGAAACATGGGTGACGGGCGATGGCATCAGCGTAGCGGCGCCCGGGGCCATCCCCCAATGCGCGGCGCTGGTCCGCAGGATGCGCGCCAGCGTCACATGGCTGTGCAATACGCCCTTGGGTCGCCCTGTCGTACCCGACGTGTAGAGGATCAGCTTGACGCCGAGAGGGTCGACGCGCGGTCGCGCAAACGCCACCCCTCGTCCTTCGGCCAGCAGTGCCGCATAATCATCCGCCCCTGCGCCACGCACGGTGAACACATGCGTGAGATCGGGCAGGGCCGCTCGTACGCGCTGTGCCATGGCAGCGAAGTCGAAATCGCGGAACCGGTCGGCAACGAAGAAGGCCCGGGCGCGGCAGTCGCCGAGCATCGACGTGACTTCATGGTCGCGGTAGATCGGCACGATCGGATTGACGATCAGGTTCGAGAGCGCCGCCGCCAGGTTGATGACTGCCGCCTCTCGCCAGTTGGGGATCTGGAAGGCGACGACGTCGCCGCTCCGGAGGCCTCGACGATGTAATCCGGCCGCCAGTGCTTCGGCATCCGCGATCAGTTCGGCGCGGGTGAGCTGCGCCTCGGCGTCGATGAAGGCGACGAAGTCGGGGTCCGCGTCGGCCAGCGCGAAAGCCTGGTCCGCGATCGTGCGCTCGTCCCACAGACCGCTGCCGGCATAGGCGGCATGATGCGGCGCCGGGATGCTCAGCCAGGCCCAGGGCGGGGGTATCCTCTCTTCCATGGCGTCTGGCTGCTCCGTCTGCCCGGCCATGCCAACTGGCCAAAAGACAAGCTGGCGATCAGGGACCGTACCTGTCACCTGTCCCAGCTTGTCGGGCTGTGCATGCTCTGCTGAAATCCGCTTCGACTAACAATATCGGGAGAAGATCGTGGATCATATCCAGCGCGTCGGCGAGGTCGCCGAAATCATGCTCGATTATGTCGAGAACAGGAAGACTCACCAGGGCGCGAAGACGCTGGACGTTCCCACGGCCAGCTACACCGATCGCGACCAGTGGCTCGCCGAAATGGAACTGGTTTTCAAACGGGCGCCATTGATGCTGGCGTTCACCGCCGAGTTGCCCAATCCGGGTGACTACAAGGCTATGGAAGCGGTCGGCATGCCCGTGCTCATCAACCGCGACAAGGCGGGCAAGGTGCGGGCATTCCTCAATGTCTGCGCTCACCGCGGCGCGCCGGTCGCGAACGATGGGCATGGCAACTGCGCGCGCTTCACCTGCAAATATCACGGCTGGACCTACGGACAGGACGGCAGGCTTCTCGCCGTGGCCGAAGCCAGCACCTTCGGCGAGGTCGACAAGGCCGAACGCGGCTTGCGCGAACTGCCTTGCGAGGAACGCGCGGGCATGATCTTCGCAAGCCTCACGCCGAACGGCCTGCTCGATCTGGATCGCCATTTCCGCGGGCTCCTCGAGGATTTCGAAGCGCTGGACTTCGCCGGATGGTCCTATCTCGGCTCGCGCACGATCGAGGGAGCGAATTGGAAGATAGCGTTCGACGGCTATCTCGAAGGCTATCACTTCGCCTCGCTCCATCCCCAAACCATCGCGACGCGCACCCCGTCCAACTGCATGCATTACGAGGGCTTCGGTCCCAACATCCGCATCGGTTTTCCGCAGCGCCGGATTGCCGAGGCGCTGCGGCCGCTCCCGCGCGAGAGCTGGGGTCTGCAGGAAAATAACGGCTTCGATTTCGTGCGGGTCTTCTTCCCCAATGTCGCGATTTTCATCGCTCCCGAAATAACCCAGGTCGCCCAGATCTTCCCCGGGCCGACGCCCGATCGCAATCGCACCGTGCTGAACTATCTGCGCCGCGAGCCGATCCGCGACGAGGAAGACCGGTTAGCGACCGAAGCTGCCATCAACTTCTTCAGTGATGTCACCTATACCGAGGATTATGTGATAGGACTCGAGATACAGAAGGGCTTGGATTCCGGCGCTCATGACCATCTGGTGTTCGGCCGCAACGAGCGCGCGAACCAGTATTTCCATGAATGGCTGAACTGGTATCTGGAAGATGATCCCTCGGCGGTCGAGCCTGTGATGTGATCGGCTCCGGCGGGTCGCGGCCCATCGCGCTGGCCTCCGGCGTAGTGCCCGAGTTTGGCCCGGTCGACACGATCCGGGCGGCGGCTGGCGCCGGGTTCGATGCGGTCGGCCTGTGGGTCGAGCCGGGGGACTGGACGCCAGCGCTGGTGCGCCAGGTGCGGTCGGCGAGAGACGATGCCGGGCTGCCGGTGCTGGATGTCGAGGTCATCTGGCTGAAGCCGGACAGCGCGATGGACGAGCACCGCAAGGTCATCGATGTGGGGATGGAGCTCGGTGCAGCCAATGTGCTGTGCGTCTCTTCGGATCCGGACCATGCCCGTACCGCCGCGCGGCTCGCCGAGCTGTGCCGCCATGCCGAGCCGTCGGGGATGCGCGTGGCGCTGGAGTTCGGCGTGTTCACCGAAGTGAAGAATCTGCGCAGCGCATTGGCCGTGCTCGATCAGGTGGGGCATCCGCTGCGCGCGTTGCTGGTCGATCCGATCCATGTCGATCGTTCGGGAAGTTCGATCGAGGAGATCGCCGCCGTCGATCCCGCCTTGCTGCCTTACGCCCAGTTCTGCGATGCGCGCCCGGAGCGGCCCGACCCGGCGGATTTCGCTGCGGTGATCACCGACGCAATCGATCTGCGCGAGCAATGCGGCGAAGGCGGCCTGCCGCTCGCAGCCTTGCTTGACGCTCTCCCGGCCGACATTCCACTGTCGATCGAACTACGGTCGCGCGCACTGCGCGAGGCGTTCGGCGATCCGGTGCTCCGGGCCAGGGCGGTCGCCGGCGCGACCAGGCGCTGGCTCGAAGCCCACGCCTGACCGGACACGGCGTCGTTGCGCTTCACCAGGGGTGGGGCTCGCCATTCCACTTGTAGAAATCCCCCGATTGCTCGAGCGTCCAGCCTGCGACGACCTTGCGCACGCCGGCTGCGCTTTCCTCGGGCGTGATTTCCGCCCCCGGCCCGCCCATGTCGGTCTTCACATAACCGGGATGGATGATGCCGACGATGATCCCGCGCGGCTTCAGGTCTGTGGCGACGGACCGCATCAGCCTGCCCAGCGCAGCTTTCGCTGCCGCATAGGCGTAGAGGCCGCCATAGGGCCAGGTCGATGCGCCCACCTGGCTGGAGAAATTGATCACCTTCGAACCCGGATCGAGCCGCGGCAGAAACGCCTGCAGGACACGCAGGGGACCCTTGACCATGATGTTGAAGACATCGTCCCACGCGTCCCAATCCACGCTGTCGAGTTCGGGCGTCATCACGCCGCCGACGCCGGCGACATTGTAGAGCAGGTCGATGTGGCCATTGCCGGTGGCCGCCGCTCCCGCCTTGACCGAGGCATCGTCTCCCACATCCATGGCGTGGACGGTCAGAAGCCCGCCGGATGCCGCTGCCAGGGCGTTCAGCCGGTCTGCCGCCGCGGGATTCCGCACCAGCGCGAAGACATGGTCTCCTGCCTCCAGATGCTGCCTCGCCAGTTCGAAACCGATTCCGCGCGCCGCGCCGGTAATTGCAACATAAGCCATCGAGGGCATCCTTCCTTCTTATTCCCGGCTGCTACACTGCGACCGGCATCTGCCCGGGTAAACTATTAGTCCGGCCAGTTTGCGAGCACGGCCGCCCCGCCGGGCGAGCCTCCTGTTACAATGGCGAGTGGAGGACAGCCGTGCGCGAGTCTATCACCAGCCAAGCGGAAAAAACCGATCGAAGGATGCTCCTATGAGTGCCGCGCCCATGCTCTCCCGCTATTCGCAGGAATTCGATCCGCCGGTCCGGGGAGACCGGATTACCGGCGAGCGCTACATCACCCGGGAGTGGATGGAGCTGGAGAAAAACCATCTCTGGCCCAAGGTGTGGCACCTTGGCGGCGTGCTGGCGGACCTGCAGGAAGAAGGCGACTTCATCCGTCACAATTTCGGCAAGGAATCGGTCATCATGGTCCGGCAGGCGGATGACTCGATCAAGGCTTTCTACAATAGCTGCCCGCATCGCGGTAACCGCCTGATACAGGTCGACGTCGGTAGCGTCCCGCGCATCACCTGCGCCTATCATGGCTGGCAGTATGATACCGATGGCACGCTCATCCATGTCCAGGATCCGGATGACTTCGCCGGCGGCAGTCCCTGCGGCAAGGTGACGCTCTCACCGTTGCGGTGCGAGACATGGGGGCCATTCGTGTTCTGGTGCATGGACGATGACGTCGCGCCGCTGCACGAATGGCTCTCGCCCTTCCCGGAGCGGCTGGCGGGCTATGGCCTGGAGAGCTGGGTGCGCGTGCTCGACCTGTCGGCCGATTGCGATTTCAACTGGAAGATCATCCGCGACAATTTCAACGAAAGCTATCACCTCCCGACCATCCACCCGGAGCTTTCGACCTTCATCAACGACGGCCTGCCGGACACGCTGTTCGAGATGTACCCGAGCGGCCATAATTCGATGTGGATGAAGGGCCATCAGGCCACCACGCGCCAGGATTTCCACAGCGGCGAAGTGCCGTCCCCACTCGACGCGGTCGCCCGCGCATGGGGCATCGATCCCGGCGAGTATAAGGGCCGCACCGGCGACATCCGCCAGGCCGTCATCGAGGCCAAGCGCCGGCTGGGCCCCGAGCGGGGATATGTCAATTATGCCAGCATGTCGGATCAGCAGCTGGTCGATTATTTCCACTGCACGCTGTTCCCCAACCTGACGCTGACCATGTCACCCGAGCAATGCCAGATCCTGCGCACCGAGCCGCATCCGAGCGATCCCGAGAAATGCGTCTTCCAGCATTGGATCCTGGTGCCGAACGTCGCGGGAATGACCGAGGTCGAAACGCCGATTGGCATGGTGCCGCTGGAGCATGCCGAACATCGCCATTCGGTCTATGGCGACGGCCAGTCGCTGGGCTATGTCGCAGATCAGGATCTGTCGATCGGCACCAGCCAGCAGCAGGGGCTGAACTCGCGCGGCTTCAAGGGCTGCATCCTGCCGAGGCAGGAAAAACGCGTGCAGCGTTTCCACGAGCTGCTCAACGATATGGTGTGCGGGAAGGATTGAGGCGGTGTGCCTGTGGGCCCCCACAATCTCCGGATGACGAGCAGGAAGGGCGCGGGTTCTATAAAGCCCTTCGATTTCGCGGGTCAGATCTGGCTGAACCCGCCGTCCATGAGAAACTCGGAGCAGGTGACGAAGCTCGCCGCTTCGGAGCAGAGATAGACCACGCCGCCACCCATCTCGTCGGGGCGGCCCATGCGGCCGATGGGGTGATTGGCGATCATTGCCTGCATCGCCGCCTCGCGCGAAGGCGCCGCGCCGAGATCGACATAGCTGTCCATGATGCTGGTCAGCATGACGGTGTCGATGCCGCCGGGATGCACGCTGTTGCAGCGGATATTGTAGCCCAGCGCCGCGAACTCCGCGCCCATGCACTTGGACAGCATCTTAACCGCGGCCTTGCTGGTGCAATAGGCCGCGTTGAACGCCGCACCGCGCAGGCCGCCGACGCTGGAAAAGTTGACGATCGAGGCGCCACCTTTGCGCGCCTGCCCACCGGCCTTTAGCAGCGGCAGCAATATCTGGGTGCCGATGATCACCGAATCGACGTTGATCGCATTGACCCGGTGCCATTCGGCGAGTGGCGTGCTCTCGATCTTGCCGACCACCGAGACCCCCGCCACATTTACCAGCGCATCCAGTCGACCATAGTCCCGCTGCGCCAACGCCGCGACGGCGTTCCAGTCCGCATCGTTGGTCACATCATGGCGGAGATAGTGATCCGCGCCGACATCCGCGCTGTCCGGCAGGTCGGTGGCGATGACCACGGCGCCGGCCGCCTTCATCGCCTTGACCACTGCACGGCCGATGCCCCCGGCCGCGCCGGTTACCACGGCCACGACATCATCCAACGCGATCGTCACGATCCCAGACTCCTTATTGCGCGGTCCAGCCGCCATCCATGACGAGTTCGGCGCCGGTCATGTACGCGCTGTCGGCGCTGGCGAGGAAAAACGCCCCACTTGCCAGTTCTTCCGGCGCGGCGAGCCGGCCCATCGGCGTCTGGGCGGCGACCGAGTCGATCAGGTCTTGCGGCTTTTCCGCGGCGCCCTTGTCCACCCAGCGCTGGAAACCTTCCTGCAGCAATGGGGTGACGACGAAGCCGGGGTGCAGCGAGTTGGCGCGGATCGGCATCTGCTTGGTGGCGAATTCCACGGCGATCGCCTTGGTGAACATCCGCACGGCGCCCTTGCTGGCGTTATAGGCGGACGTGTCGGTGTAGCCGACCAAGCCCATGATCGAGCTGACATTGATGATCGAAGCGCCGCCGCGGACATCCGCGCCGCTCTCGGCCATCAGCGGCACGAACGTCTTCACGCCCAGGAAGACCCCGTCGACGTTGATGGCCATGATCCGCCGCCAGCCTTCCATTGCCTGGCTCTCGACCGGACCGGTCAGGTCGGTGCCGGCATTGTTGACCAGCACATGCAGCTTGCCGTGGCGCTCGCGGACCCATTCACAGGCCCGCAGCCAGTCCTCCTCGCTCGTGACATTAGCCTGCACATAGCTTGCCGCCTGGCCCAGTCGCGCCATGGTGGTTGCCGCAACCTCGCTGTCCGGCGCGTCGAGGTCGGACAGCACGACCTGCGCCCCCTCCGCCAGGAAGCGCTCGACACAGGCGAGCCCGATACCGCGCAAACCACCGGACACGAACGCCACCCTGTCGATCAGCCGCTGCGCGCCAAGTTCGCTCATACGCCCATCGTCCCCGCTGTCGTTGCGCCGTCGATCACATATTCGCTGCCGGACACGAAGCTGGACTCGTCCGAACCGAGCCAGGCGACCAGCCCCGCCACCTCATCCACCTTTGCCATCCGCTTGAGCGGCGACATGCCTTCATAGGCCGCGCGCGCAGCCGCCGGATCGGGAGCCTGTTCGATCAGCCCAAGGATCAGCGCGGTTTCGACTACGCCGGGCAGGATGGCGTTGACGCGAATGCGATAGCCGCGGTTGCCGCAGTGCACGGCGGCCGACTTCACCAGGGCGACGACCGCGGCCTTCGATACCGAATAAGCGACGAAATTGCCCATCGCGCGGTGCGCGTTCATCGAGGAGTTGACGATGATCGACCCGGCAGCACCTTCGGGGTTCTGCTTCATCGCCCGGATCGCATGCTGCACCGTCAGCATCGCCCCGGTCTGGTTGACGCCGATGACCCTCTCCCAGCCCTGGATGGTGATATCCTCGACGCTGGCGTCGCCCGCTTCGATTCCGGCATTGGCGAAGGCGATGTCCAGCCTGGCGAACCGACCGCGGATCTTGTCCATCAGCCCGGCCCAGCCCGCTGCATCGCATACGTCGTGCGCGTGGAATGTCGCGCCCGTCGCCGCGCAGAGCTCGTCCGCCGCCACGCGATTGGAGCCGGTGAAGACGACATCGGCGCCCTCCGCCGCCAGCCGTCGCACCGTGGCTGCGCCGATTCCCGATGTGCCGCCGGTCACCAGTGCGACCTTGCCTTCAAGCCGTCGACTCACGGCATCCTCCCAGACTGCTTCCCGATGGACGGGACTTCTGCTGCGTGGTGTGACGGATTATCGGGCCGCTGCAACCTATGCTTTCGATAAGGTGACGGCGGCGTGCCGACTGGGCACAAACACCGTATAACGATCGAACGGGATATGAGGATTCGCGCAATGGCTCAGGAGGATCCGCGGCTTTCCGGCGGGAGGAAACGCAGTCCCGGGATCAGCTGGACGGAACTGATGGCCAGCGACTCCCGGCCTGCGCCGACCTGCCTGACCGAGGAGCATTATGAATATCTCGGCTCCGAGCCGCTCGAGGCTTCGCGCTACACCAGCGAGGACTTCGCCCGGCTCGAGCGCGAGAAGATGTGGCCTCATGTCTGGCAATTCGCCGCGCGCGACGAGGATCTGCCGGAAGCCGGCGACTATGCCCTTTTCGAAAATGCCGGCCGCTCGTTCCTGATCACGCGCCAGGACGACGGCTCGGTCAAGGCGCTGCACAATGTCTGCCTGCATCGCGGCCGCAAGCTGCGCACCGAGGACGGCACCGCCGATACGCTCACCTGTCCCTTCCATGGATTCTCCTGGAACAAGGACGGATCGTTCGCGGGAATGCCCTGCCGGTGGGATTTTCCCCATCTCCAAAGTGGCGACATGGCCCTTCCCGAAGCCGAAGTGGGCCGGTGGGGCGGCTATATCTTCGTGCGCGAGGAGGCAGGCGGCCCGACCCTCGAAGAATATCTCGATCCGTTGCCCGAGCATTTCAAGCGCTGGCGCCATGAGGAATGCACCACCGTCGTCTGGGTGGGGAAGGAAGTCGCGGCCAACTGGAAAGTCACCACGGAAGCCTTCATGGAGGCCTGGCACACCGTCGTCACCCACCCCCAGCTGCTGCCCTTCACGGGCGATTGCAACAGTGCCTATTGGTATTGGGGCGACAATGTGAATGCGAACCTGGTGCCGTTCGGCATTCTCAGCCCGCACATCGATCCGGACGGCAAGACCGAGCAGTGGATCGTCGACGAGTTCATCAAGTTCAACGGCCGTTCGTCCGACAATTACGACCCTTCGGCCGATCCCTATGCGGTGGAGGTGCCCCCGGGCGAAAGCGCACGGGCGGCGCTGGGCGCTGCGCTGCGTAAATCCTATACCGAACAGAGCGGCTACGACCATGAGCAGGCGACCGATGCGGAACTGCTCGACGCGCTCGTCTACAATGTCTTCCCGAATTTCGCGCCCTGGGGCGGATATATGCCGAACATCGTCTATCGCTGGCGGCCGGGCAAGACTGCGGACACATGCCTGATGGAAGTACGGGTGCTGGCCCGCACCAAGAAGGGCGAACCGATCCCGCGCGGCGTGCCGATGCACTTCCTGCGCCTCGACCAGCCCTGGACGGACGCGCCCGAACTGGGCGGGCTGGGCGATGTCCTGGAACAGGACATGGCCAATCTCCCGTTCGTTCAGGAGGGGCTGCACTGCTCCAAGACCGGCAAGATCCAGCTCGCCGACTATCAGGAAATCCGCATTCGCCAGTTCCACCGCACGATGGACAAATATGTCCTGGGCGAAACCGGATCCGTGGCATGAGCGACGGGCCGGCCGAGGCCCGGCCGCAACGTATCGACTGCGTGCTGATCTGCGGCGGCGTCTGGCACGACATGGACTTCGCCCGGCTCGAATTGCTGAAGTTGCTGGCGGAAGACGGGCGGGTTCGGACTCGGGTGTTCGAGGATTATGAGAATGTCGAGGTGCTGGCCGCCGCCGATATCCTCATCACCTATACCTGCGACGTAACGCCGTCCCTCAAGGCTCAGGAAGTGCTGCGCGAATGGCTGGCGCAGGGCGGCCGCTGGTATGCGCTGCACGGCACGAATTCCGTACTGCGCCTGCTCGACAACGGATTGTGGGATGCGCCGCGCTGGGCGCCGATGTTCATGGATCTGCTGGGCAGCCAGTTCATCTCGCATCCGCCGATCGCGCCATATCGGGTCACGGTGGCCGATCCGTCCCATCCGCTCGTCCACGGCGTCGAACCCTTCGAGACCACCGACGAGCTTTATCATCTCGAACGTCATGGCGATCTGCACGTCCTGCTCGAGACCGAGTGCACCGAAGCCGGCACCGGCTTCGTCGAAGCCGAAGACGCGCCGGGCCGGCAACCGGTATTCTACATCAAGCGCCATGGTGCCGGGGCTGTGCTCTA
This sequence comes from Rhizorhabdus argentea, assembly GCF_037861105.1. NCBI lineage: Bacteria > Pseudomonadati > Pseudomonadota > Alphaproteobacteria > Sphingomonadales > Rhizorhabdaceae > Rhizorhabdus > Rhizorhabdus argentea. The sequence goes on along the minus strand of NZ_JBANFK010000010.1, from coordinate 26,809 downwards.
TCTGACGCTGGGGCACTGTCGCGGCCATTATGATCTCCAGCCGATGCTCGACTGGTGGCCTACCGTCGACCGCTGCGCCTGGGATCTGCCGGTGTTCTACGGCTTGTTGCGGCGGGGCATCGACTGGCTCAAGGATCGCGAACCGGCCTCAGCCTAGCGGCCGAAGACAGCGCCAGCCCCAGGATCGTCATCCCGGCGGAGGCCGGGATCTCGGTCGTCAGGGACGGAGTTGAGGTCGCGAGCATCTCCTGAGATCCCGGCCTCCGCCGGGATGACGAGATAATCGACGCCAGGCTTTGTCCTAAGCAGCGATCCCGGCGAAGCGATCGAGAGCCGCCTCTGGTTCGTCGGGCCAGCGTGACAGCACGAGCAGGCGTTTGTGGGCATGGCCGATAGACAGTTCGTCGGTCACGCCCATCCCGCCGTGGAACTGGATCATCTCATGCCCAAGTGCGACCGAGGCAGGCGCCACGAAGGCGCGAAGCCCAACTACGGCCCTGTCGAAACTGCCCGTTCCCCAGGATACGATGGCGAGGTTCATCAGCGCTCGGCTCTGCTCGATCGCAGCATATTGCGTCACCATCCGGTGCTGAAGCGCCTGGAAACTTCCCAGCTTTACGCCAAACTGTTCACGCGTGCGCAGATAGTCCTGCGTCTCGGCGAACATCCGCTCCATGATGCCGAGCGCCTCGGCCGATCGAGCGAGGCTGGCGAGCGTGTCTGCTGCTTCGATCCTGGCGACCCCGTCGGCTGGCGAGAAGCCGGGTTCGGCGGCGACATCGTCGAGCGTCAGCGAAACGGCGACGCTGCCGTCCGCCATCCGCCAGCTCTCGCATGCGAGCCCCTTGGCATCGGCGCGGACAAGGAACAGGCCGACCCCCCCGGCTTCGCCCGGCGCCCCCGACTGGCGCGCGCTGACGATATAGCCGTCGACTCCGCCGCCGGCGGGGACATAGGCCTTCGCTCCGTTGAGCCGAGCGGGCTCTGGGCCGGCGCTGGCCTGCGTCTCGATCCAGAGCCGTCCTGGCCGCCCCGCCGCTTCGCTGTGGGCCAACGCAATACGCGCTTCGCCCGAAAGCAGCCGAGGCAGCCATCGGCTGCGCAGCGGTTCCGGCGCGGCAGCGGCAAAGAGGCGGGTCGCCAGCACCACATTTTCGATCAGCGGCTCTACGACCAGGCCGCGGCCGAGCGCTTCGAAGACGGTTGCAATGGCGGTGGCGTCGAGACCCGAACCGCCATCTTCTGCCGCCACAGGCGCGGCGATCAGGCCAATCTCACCCAGAAGCGCCCAGTTTGCGGCGCCGAAGCCATTGCTCTCGGCCTGGTACGCCCCGCGGCGCTCCATGTCGTAACGATCGCTGACGAACCGCTCCGCCAATGCCTTGAGCATCTCCTCATATTCGGTCAGATCGAAGTTCACGAACAATCCCCTTGTGCGGAGATCGCTTTATCATCTTCGGTCGCCCGGCCCCGCTGGGCAAAAGGTTAGGCACCGCAGCACTACGCCGCGATTGTCTAGCACTGCGGCGCGGGCTAGAGTGAAGGCGGAGAGATAAATGTCGCTGCTGAGCCAAGAGAAGATTGATTCGGTGAGGATAACGGCGCCGGAGGACATCCGCCGTGCGGCCTCGTCGCTGCACGAGATCGCCATGGACTTGGGCATGCGGGCAGCTCCGGCGCATGACATCGCCGGCAAACGCACTCCCGTCGATGCCGATGGGGTTCTGCTCGCCGGCGAGATCTTCGGCTGGGCGGATAACGAGCGCGCGTGGTGGCGGAATTCCCGGATCGCGCTGGACTCGCCGTTGACCATGGCCTGCAGGTTCGAAAGCCAGCCCTTCTGGGCCAACGCCGAGGGTTTTCACACCAGCCAGCCAAGCCCCTATCTCAACTCCATCGCCCTGGGCAATTTCGAAAACCGCGCGATGACCCGGGCGGCCATCGCGGTGCCGGTCCACCTGCCCTTCGGGCAGATCGGCGCGGTCAGCTTCAATCCGCTGGACCGCAACCACACCGACCTCGCCGAGGATTTCCGAAAATATGGGGATGCTCTGGGCCTGTACGGCCGCACCTTCATCGCCAGCTATGTCCATGTCATGGGATCGCTGCAGGCACTGCCGCCCCAATCGCGCCTGTCGAAGCGCGAGGTGGAATGTCTTCGCTGGGCGGCGATCGGCAAGACCGATCTGGAAATCAGCATGATCATGTCGCGCAGCCGCGCCACGGTGCGCTTCCACATTCATAATGCGTCGACGAAGCTCAACGCCGTCAACCGCAGCCAGACGGTGTTCAAGGCCGCACAGCTCGGCTTCATCTCGCTGGGGAATTCCTGACCAGCCCGAGGTTCAGCCTCTGCGATCCTCGATCATCATGTCTGCCGCGCGCCAGCCAATGGCCATGGCCGGCGCATTGGTATTGCCGGTGACGTGCCCCGGGATTACCGAGCAATCGGCCACGCGCAGGCCCTGAACGCCGTTCACGCGCAGGCGCGGATCGACCACTGCGGCAGGATCGCTGCCCATCCGGCATGAGCCTATGGCGTGCAGGCCGCAGCTCGACAGCCGCCGGAACGCGGCGAGCAGATCCTCGTCGCTCTCCACCGCCGGGCCTGGGAGCATCTCCGCGCCCAGCATGTCGCCCAATGGCGGCGCGGCCATATAGGCGCGCATCGTCCGCATCAGCCGCACCGCCGATGTCCGATCATGTTCGGTGCTGAGCCAGTTGGGCAGGATCTGCGGCGCATCGCCGACCGCCGGACCGGTCACCCGCAGCGAAGCTTCGCTCGTCAGGCGCAGCAGCTGGCCGTAGATCGTCACGCCGGGACGCGGATCGATCTTGTCGAGCGGGACGGGATTATTGTCGTCCCCCACCTTGAATGTGTAGCCGCCCAGGTAGAGCTGTGCGTCCGTCCGCCCGTCGGGATGCGCGACATTCAGGAAGGCGCCGACTTCGAACGGGCCGGTCGCCATGATGCCGTCATGCCGCAACAGATATCGCGCCATCGCCATCGCCGCACCGACCCCGAAGAAGTTGCGGTGCGTGCCGACCCCCTTTTCGAGGCGATAGGGCATCGAGATGGAGAGATGCTCGATCATGCGCTCGCCGACGTCGGGCGAATGGGCGACGACATTGATGCCGGCTGCCTTCAGCCGCCCGGCATCGCCGATCCCCGAGCGTTGCAGCAGCAGCGGGCTTTCCATGCTGCCGGCGGAAACGATGATTTCCTCGCGGCAGTTAAAACGGCGCCGTCGACCGTCGACGATAGCCTCGACCGCGATGGCGCGCTGCCCTTCGAAGACGATCCGTTCGGCCAGCGCGCCGGTCACAACCTCGACATTGGGGCGGCGGCGCGCTGGGGCAAGGAAGGTGCGCGCCGAGCTCTCGCGCCGGCCGTTGCGGATATTGTGGCTGTACAGGCCAACGCGCGGCCCGGTCGTGCCGTTCAGGTCGTCGACCCGGCGCAGGCCCAGCGCCTCGCCCGCCTCGATCATCCGATCGGCCAGCGGATAGCGGAAGATCGCCGGGTCGACCCGCACCCGCCCGCCGCTGCCGCGCATCGGGCCCGGGCCGGCGGCGTGATCCTCCAGCTGAAGGAAGGCTTCGGTCATGGCCGCGCCGTTCCAGCCGGTGGCTCCGAGCGCTTCCCACGCGTCATAATCAGCGGGCTCGCCGCGGCTCCAGATCATGCCGTTGATCGACGATGAGCCGCCAAGGCCCTTGCCGCGGATCCAGAACTCGTTGGCCGGGCCGCCTTCCTCGCGCGGCTGGGTGACGGCATAGGTCCACATGTGCGCGGGCTTGGTCACCAGCTTGGCCACGCCCTTCGGCAGCGTGACCCAGAAGCTGTTGTTCTCGCCGCCCGCCTCCAGCACGAGCACCCGCGCGCTGCCGTCGGCGCTCAGCCGTTCGGCCATGACGCAGCCGGCCGAACCGGCCCCGACGATGATATAGTCCCACGCCTCGGCCATGGTCTCTCCTTATTCCGCCAAGGTGGCACAGGAGGGTCCGGGCGCTACCCTAGCGTTTTGACGAGTCAGTGCGGCGCGACATCGCAGGTAAAGGCAAGGGACCGGAGTCGTTGCCGGGAGAGGATCGACATGCGCGCCATTGCCGAAGGCCTGTTCACCGATGAAACGCCGCCAAGGCTGGTCGGCGGCCGTGACCGGACGACCGGGCGGATCGTATTCCCCTGTCCGCCGAACGCCGATTACGAACCATGGCCGCTCGCGCGGCAGGGGACCTTATGGTCCTACACCGTCCAGCGCTACCGCCCGAAATCACCGCCCTATGCGGGGCCCAATGAGTTCCGGCCCTGGGCGGTGGGCTATGTCGAGCTGCCCGGCGAAACCATCGTCGAGGCGCGGCTGGCCGATGTCGAGCTGGATGCCATCCGCATCGGCATGCCGTTGGAGCTGACGCTCGTCCCGCTCGATCCCGCTGCCGCCGAACTGGTGCTGACGCACGCCTTCAGGCCACTGGCTTCGAACGAAAGAGACTCGGGATGACCGATGTCTGCATCATCGGCATCGGCATCCATCCGTTCGGACGGACGGATGGGCTGTCCGGACTCGACCAGGGCGTCGCTGCCGTGCGCGAGGCTCTGGCTGATGCCGGGGTGACGTGGAGCGATATCCAGTTCGCCTATGGCGGCTCGGAGGCGGCCGGCAATCCCGACACCATGGTTGAGCGGCTGGGGCTTACCGGTGTCCAGTTCATCAACGTCAAGAACGGCTGCGCGGCGGGCGGGTCGGCGCTGTTCTCTGCCCAGATGGCGATCAAGTCGGGCGAGTTCGAGCTCGGACTTGCCGTCGGCTTCGACAAACATCCGCGCGGCGCATTCAACGCGATGCCGTCGGAATATAACCTGCCCGACTGGTATGGCGAAGCCGGCTACATGATCACCACCCAGTTTTTCGGGGCGAAGATCACCCGCTATATGCACGAGCATGGCATCAGCCGGACGACGCTGGGCCGGGTCGCGGAAAAGGCGTTTCGCAACGGCGTCCATGCCCCACATGCCTGGCGGCGCGAGCCGGTTGCGCTCGATGACATCCTGGATGCGCCGCTGGTGAGCGATCCCTACACCAAGTTCATGTTCTGCTCGCCCGCCGAAGGCGGCGTCGCGCTGATCCTGGCGAGCGAGAAGAAGGCGCGCGAGCTGGGGAAGCCGCTGGTCCGGCTCAAGGCCGCCGCGATGCGCACCCGTCCGGCCGGATCGTTCGAGGTTTTCGCGCCGTCCATCGACATTGCCCGCGGCGGATCGTCGACCATGATCGCTTCGGCGGACGCCTTCCGCCTCGCCGGCATCGGGCCGGAAGATATCGCGGTCGCCCAGCTTCAGGATACCGAGGCCGGCGCCGAGGTGATGCATATGGCGGAAAACGGTTTTTGCCGGGACGGTGACCAGGAGCAATGGCTGGCCGAGGGGTGGAGCGAGATTGGCGGCAAGCTGCCGGTCAACACCGATGGCGGCTGCCTCGCTTGTGGCGAGCCGATCGGCGCTTCGGGGCTGCGGCAGGTCTATGAAAATGTCGTGCAGCTGCGCGGCGACGGCGGCGGCCGCCAAGTGCCGGGCAATCCCAGGACGGCGTACAGCCATGTCTACGGGGCGCCCGGCGTCTCGGCCGTGGCGATCCTGGAACGCTGATGGACATCGATTTCTCCCCTGAAGAGCAGGCGTTTCGCGAAGAGATCCGAAGTTTCCTGCGCGACAATCTTCCCGCCAGCCTCACCTCCGACGCGGCGGCGTCACCCTCGGTGTTCGTCGAGCCGGAAATAGGCCAGGCCTGGAACGCCATCCTGCATGCCAAGGGCTGGCTCGGCTATAACTGGCCTGCCGCGCATGGCGGCACCGGCTGGGGCCCGCTGCGCCGCTATCTGTTCGAAAAGGAATGCGCCCTTGCCGGCGCGCCCAACCTGACGGTGCTGGGCCTCAAGCTGGTCGCGCCGGTGATCTGGACCTTCGGGACCGATGCGCAGAAGGCGCATTACCTGCCGCGTATCCTGTCCGGCGACGATTATTGGTGCCAGGGCTTTTCGGAACCCGGCAGCGGTTCCGATCTCGCGTCGCTCCAGTGCCGGGCGGTGCGCCAGGGCGAACGCTATGTGCTCAACGGTTCGAAGATCTGGACGACCCACGCCCACCACGCCAACCGCATGTTCTGCCTGGCGCGCACCAGCGTCGAGACGCGCAAGCAGGCCGGCATCAGCTTCCTGCTGGTCGACATGAACCAGCCGGGAGTCTCGGTCCGCCCAATCCTGACCGCGGCCGGCGATCACGAAGTCAACCAGGTCTTCCTCGAAGATGTCGTCGTGCCCGCGGACGATCTCGTCGGTGCCGAAGGGCAGGGCTGGCAGATCGCCAAGTTCCTGCTCGAGAACGAGCGCGGCGGATCGTGCCACGCGCCCAAGCTCAGCTATGATCTCGACCGCATCGAAGTGGCTGCGCGCGGCGAGAGCGACGGGCGCGGTCGATCGATGGCCGAGGACCCGATATGGCTGCGCAAGCTGGCCAAGCTCCGACTGGGGGTGCAGGCGCTCGAGATGATCGAGCTGAAGATCATCTCCGAAGTTGCCAAGGGCCGTTTGCCGGGGCCCCAGACGTCGCTGACCAAGCTGCTGGCGTCGAACCTGCGGCAGGATATCGATTTCCTGGCGGTCGAGCTGTTCGGCACCGCCGGCCTGCAGCTGGAACAGACGCGCCCGCTTTATGGTGCCGATGCGCCCCGGCCGCTCCACTCCCGCGAAGCGCAGCTGGCTGCGCCACGCTATCTCAACAGCCGGGCGTGGAGCATCTTCGGCGGAACCAACGAAGTTCAAAGCAACATCATAGCGCGGTCCGTATTGGGCTTGTAGAACAGGACGAGGAACAGGGATGCAATTGAGCCGCGAAGCGCTGTTGCGCGCCTACCGCCAGATGAAGGTGATCCGCGAGTTCGAGGAACGCCTGCATGTGGAGATCCAGACCGGCGAGATTGCCGGTTTCACCCATCTCTATTGCGGCCAGGAAGCGGTCGCCGTCGGAGTGTGCGAGCTTCTCGACGAGGACGACAGGATCGTCTCGACGCATCGCGGCCACGGCCACTGCCTCGCCAAGGGCTGCGACGTGGACGGCATGATGAAGGAGATCTGGGGCAGCCGCGACGGCCTGTGCAAGGGCAAGGGCGGATCGATGCACATCGCCGATATCGACAAGGGCATGCTCGGCGCGAACGGCATCGTCGGGGCGGGCGCGCCTATCGCCGTAGGCGCCGCGCTGGCGGCCAAGCTGGAGGGCAAGGGCAAGGTGGCGATCGCCTTCTCGGGCGACGGCGCCTGCAACCAGGGCACCACCTTCGAAGCGATGAACATGGCTGTCGTCACCAAGGCGCCCTGCATCTTCGTCTATGAGAACAACCACTATTCCGAACATACCGGCTTCGAATATGCAGTCGGCACCCAGACCGACATCGCCAGCCGCGCCGAAGCATTCGGCATGAAGGTCTGGCGTGCGGACGGGACCGACTTCTTCGCCGTGTACGAGACCATGCGCGAATTGCTCGAATATGTCCGCGCCGGCAACGGCCCGGCTTCGGTCGAGTTCGATACCGAACGCTTCTTCGGCCATTTCGAGGGCGATCCGCAACGTTACCGGGCCAAGGGCGAGCTTAATCGCATCCGCGAGACGCGGGATTGCCTCAAGTCGTTCCGCACCAGCGTGACCGGCGCCAGCCTGCTCACCGACGCCGACCTGGACGCGGTCGACCAGGACGTGCTTGCCGCGATCGACGCCGCCGTTGTCGCGGCGCGTGCCGCCGACCGGCCCACCGCGGCCGACGTCCTCGTCGACGTCTATATTTCCTACTGAACGGCGGAGCGCACCCCATGGCAGAGATGATGTACCGCGACGCCGTTGTCACGACGATCGCCGAGGAAATGGCCCGCGACCCCAATGTGGTGGTGCTGGGCGAGGACGTGGTCGGCGGCATGGGCACCGCGGGCGGCCCGGAAGCGATCGGCGGCATCTGGTCCACCTCGGTCGGCTTGTTCGGCAAGTTCGGGGCGGACCGGGTGATCGACACGCCGATCTCCGAAAGCGCGATCATCGGCGCGGCGGCCGGCCTCGCTCTGTCGGGCAAGCGCCCGGTGGCCGAGCTGATGTTCGCCGACTTCATCGGCGTGTCGCTCGACCAGATCTGGAACCAGCTCGCCAAATTCCACTACATGTTCGGCGGCAAGACCAAATGCCCGGCGGTAATCCGAATGGCCTATGGCGCCGGCTACAACGCCGCGGCCCAGCATAGCCAGTCGGTCCACCAGATCCTCACCGGCATGCCGGGGCTCAAGGTCGTCATGCCCAGCACGCCCGCCGACGTGAAGGGCCTGCTGCGCACCGCGATACGCGATGACGATCCGGTGATCTTCCTCGAGCACAAGGCGCTCTACGGGATCAGCGGCGAAGTACCGGACGATCCCGACTTCGCCATTCCCTTCGGCCACGCCCGGCTCTCCCGCGCCGGCCAGGATGTCACCATCGTGTCGTCGGGCCTGCTGCTCGGCTTCTGCGAGGCGGTCGCCGACAAGCTGCTCGCCGAGGGCATCGGCTGCGACGTGATCGACCTGCGCAGCACCAGCCCGCTCGACGAGGAAACCATCCTCGATTCGGTCGAGGTGACCGGGCGGTTCCTGATCGTCGACGAGGCCCCGCCGCGCTGCGGCCTTGCGGTCGACATCTGTGCGCTGGTCGCGAACAAGGCCTTTGCCAGCCTGAAGGCGCCGCCGCAGGCCGTCACGCCGCCGCACACGCCGATCCCCTTCGCGCGGGAGCTGGAGAGCGCCTACCTGCCGTCGGTCGAGCGGATCGAGGCGGCGGTGCGCAAGCTCCTCGCCTGGCGCCGAGGGAACTGACATGGCCGATATCCGCCCGTTCTGCATGCCGAAATGGGGCATCGAGATGACCGAGGGCACCATCGCCGAATGGATGGTGCAGCAAGGCGAAAGCTTCACCCGCGGCCAGACGCTGTGCCTGATCGAAACCGCCAAGATCACCAACGAGGTCGAGGCCGAATATGACGCCGTCGCGCGGCGCGTGCTGGTCCCGGCCGGCAGCGGGGCGCAGCCGGTCGGCACGCTGCTCGCGGTTTTCGCCGATGCCGCCGCGACCGACGCCGAGGTCGACGCCTTCATCGCCGCCTTCCGCCCCGCTGATACCCAGGTCGCGGCGCGCAAGGCCGATGCGACGCCTGCCCCTGTCCCGGCAGCACCCGCCGCGCCCACCAGGATCATGACCAACCGGCCGATCAGTCCCGAGGCGCTCAAGCTGGCCGAGGCCGAGGGCGTCGACATTGCCGATCTCGAAGGGTCGGGCCGCGGCGGCCGCATCACCTATCAGGATGTCCACCAGGCATCGCTGCCCAAAGCCGATGCGGTCCTGCACGGCGCGGCACCGTTGATCGTAGAAGACCGCAAGGCCTTCGCCTCGCCGCTGGCGCACCGGATCGCCGCCCGGCATGGCATCGCGCTTGCGGGCGTCACCGGCACCGGCCCGCGCGGCCGCATCTCGAAAGCCGATGTGCTGGCGCTTATGCCCGCGCCGGCGCCAGCGAAGGCGACGGCCCCCGCCGTGCCGGAACTGGCGGCGGTCGCCAACCAGCCCGAGATCGTTCCGTTCGACCGGATCCGCAAGATCGTGGCGCGGCGACTGACCGAGGCCAAGCAGCAGATCCCGCACTTCTACCTGCGCATTTCCGCCCGCGCCGACGCGCTGCTGGCGATGCGCAAGACCGCGAATGTGGTGCTCGGCTGCAAGGCATCGGTGAACGACTATATCGTCAAGGCCGTCGCTAACGCGCTCGTCCGGCACCCCGACGTCAATGTGCAGGTGCATGGCGAAGAGCTTCACCGCTTTCCCCACGCCGATGTCGCGATCGCGGTGGCCAGCCCCAAGGGGCTCGTCACGCCGGTGGTCCGCCGCGCCGATCGTCTGCGGATCGACCAGATCGCCGCCGCGACCCGCGCGCTGATCGACAAGGCGGCGGCGGGCAGGCTCTCGTTCGATGACATGGACGGCGGCACATTCTCCGTGTCCAACCTGGGGATGATGGGCGTCGAGCAGTTCGACGCCATCATCAACCCGCCGCAGGGCGCGATCCTCGCGGTCGGCGCGGCCACCCGCCAGCCGGTGGAAACGGCCAGCGGCGGCGTGCTGTTCGAAACCCGCATCGCGCTGACCCTGTCGGTCGATCACCGCGCCATCGACGGCGCCGCCGGCGCCGCCTTCCTCGCCACGCTGAAGGGCCTGATCGAAGCGCCCGAAGGTCTCTTCTCCTGAAAGGAACGACCATGACCAATCCCGGCTCGATCAAGGCCCTGGGCGACATCATCCAGCTCGCCTACCTGCCCGAAGATTTCGACGCGGCGGTGAAATACTGGACGGAAATCATGGGCGTCGGCCCGTTCTTCCTGATCGAGAATGTCCAGCTCGGCGAGATGAAGTATCGCGGCGCACCGACCGACGCGCTCTTCTCGATCGCCATCGGCTATTGGGGCAACATCCAGATCGAACTGATCCGCCCGGAAAACGACGCGCCGTCGATCTATAGCGGCGAATATGCCGTGAAGGACCGGCTGCATCACATCTGCATCTTCGTCCCCTCGATCGCCGACGCCCGCCGCGCCTGTGCCGAAGCCGGGGCCGAGATCCTGGTCGAGGGCAAGGTCGGCGACAGCGGCGAAGTGATCTATGTCGACGCCGGGGGAGGCCCCGGCCACGTCATCGAGCTGCTGCAGCCGATGGCGGGCTCGGAAGGCCTGTTCGAAATGATGCGCGATGCGGCGCGGTCGTGGGACGGCAGCGATCCGTTGCGGGTTGTGGGCTGAGGCCCCTTACCCAGCGGCGCGGTGATGGGTGCAGACTGGCAACGCGTGGTTGCAGGCCTTCGGTGGTGACGCGAAAAGGGAAGTCGGCCCTTGATACGGTGCCCCCTACGCTCATACCCTCTTCCAATTAGGCTCTAGCCAAGGGCCCCAATGGTTGGAGGACTCTGATGGCTGAGCTGGTTTACACCGCGCCTGCGCACACGCAGGGCGAAGCAAGGAAATTGCGCTTCGGCGTGGCGTACAACTATCTGGACAACGACCGTGCTACTGCGACTGACCCATCGCGCCGGCGGTATGAGCCTCACTGGGCGGAGACGCTCGATCATGTGGCCTGGGCGGAATCAATCGGCTTCGACTCGGTTTGGTTTTGCGAGCACCATTTCGATGGGCTGTGCCCTTCGCCGGCAGTCATGGCGGCCGCGGCCGCCATGCGGACGAAGAGGGTGCGTCTGAGCAGCATCGTGGCGCTTGCTCCCTTGTATCACCCCCTCCGTCTCGCCGAGGATGCGGCGATGGTGTCGGTCCTGTCGCAAGGGCGATATGATCTCGGCATTGGCATGGGCTACAGCGAAAAAGAGTTCGCAGCGTTCGGCGTCAACATGCGCCACCGGCCCAGTTTGATGGAAGATACGGTCGATTTTGTCCGTCGCGCGTGGACTGGCGAGCCGTTCACGTTCGAGGGAAAAAGGTTCAAGATGCCCGAAATTGCGGTGACGCCGGTTCCCGCGGATCCCCCGCGGATCTTGATGGGAGGTGTCTCGGAGCCAGCCATAAGGCGGGCAGCGTTGATCGGAGACGGTTTTCTATCGAGTAACAACGAGCACGTGCGAATCTACGCTGATGCCCTGAAAGACTATGGGCGTACTGGCACCGTGATCGCCGCGCAGGTGGCTCTCATCGCGGAAGACCCTGAGCGAGCGGTTGCGGAACTGGAGCAATATGCGCTCAATTACGTGAACACCTATGTTGAGCGTGGGTTCGTGCAACATTCACGGTTCGAAAAGATCCAAGAAGCGGTTGATCTCGATATCTACAGGATTTGGGACGGCGCAAAGGCCGTTTCCGAGATTGTCGAGGCGGTTACCGCGAACCCAGTCATCGAGGAGGTGGTCTTCGTGGCCAGCAGCGGGCCCGGTGAGCCGATTGCGAGCACTTATCCACGTACACAATATCTGATGGATTACGTCGTCCCTGAAATCCGCAAGAGGGTCGGATCTTCACTCTGACTTTGTTGAGACATGGCAGAAAAGGTGGAACGAAATGCCAGCGCCAGACCTTCTTGACGATCATCCGAAGGAAGCTTGAGTCGCTGCTGGCATCCGGGGATGTGGATTTTTAGAGTACACCGACCCATATAGTCCCGAATAATATGCATTGGAGAGATAATGCTTAGCTTGCAGAATATCTCAGATAGGTTTGAGCTTCAGGATCTTACCTATGTCTATGCCAGCGCGATAGATGATCGCGATTTCGAAACCCTTTCCTCCGCCGTTTTTACTGCGGATGCCCACCTCGGATTATTCATCGGTGGGCGGCCCCGTCGGCACGATTGCGGATCTGATGGAATGGGCAGTGCCGGGTCTGGCCGCCTTGGGCCCGACGCATCACATGATGGCCAATCACCAATTTGTTATTGATGGTGATCGCGCACGAGGACGGGTGATGTGTTACAATCCGCTGCCCATGCCAAAGCCAGCCGAGAGCGCCGGGTCAGGCGCGGTGATGGTACGTGGCCTCTATTATATAGATCAATATGTCCGAACTCAGGACGGCTGGCGCATCTCCTCTCGCACGACGGAAGATACTTATTGTTTCGTCACGTCGCCGGATGACGGAGGATGATCAGAAAAGCCCAAGAGCGTGTCGTTTACGAATGACTCCGGGCATCGTCATCTAAATCTTGGCGGTAGCTCTTTTGGACTTATCCCGACCAAGCTTCCTTTTGAGCTTCGCTGGGCTGGAGTTGGATAGGGCACGGAGCCGGATTAGGGTACAGGGCTATCCCATCACGTTCCGCCCTGATTTTGTCGCCGACACGGCATCCGGCGACTTGTGCCGGTGGAACGGCCGCGCTTCCGGTTATGCCGTCTAGATTCTGAGCCGACACGACAATTAGGCCAGGATGCCAGCGACTTTCTTGCACGCCAAAGCCCATGATGACAGCGATTTCCGGCGTCATCTTTCTGTGGTCTCTATCGTTACCCCACTGGCCAATAATGATGATCGCAAGAGAAACAGCGAAAAAGACGAGGATCAGACGGAATAACCCCGCGCTCCCGGCCTCAATGATGATCTTGAAGCGAAGCCACTGAAGCAGTCGGTGAGGCTCTCGAACTGAAGATCGCTCAAGGGGGAACTGTGGCGGGAGTATTTTTTCGGCAGCTCATTCTACGCTGCGTTTTCATCATGGTGTGCGTAGGGTTTGCGGGAACAGCGATGGGCGCGCCCTCGATCGCCTTGTATGGAAATCTTCCCGGCTTCGAAATGGCCGCCATTTCTCCGTCGGGTGAGCGGGTCGCGATCATCGGCGCTGCCAAAGAAGCGAGGCGGCTCGTTGTTAGCGACAAAGATAATAATATTTTGTTGGATGTGCCTGTCGGCAACCCGAAAATCCGGGGCATCAACTGGGCTGGAGAAAATAAAATTCTCCTGCAGATCAGCAGCACCGTACCCTTGGTAGGCTTCACCACAGCCAAGGCTGAATTGTCTACCATGCTCGTGATCCCGATAAATGGGGGCAAGCCATGGTCCATCTTTGACGGAGTATCGACTGTCACTGGAGGCATTGTTGGCTTCTACGGTGTTCTGGAGCGTCAAGGGCGCTGGCTGGGATATTTCGGCGGTATTACGCTGGACCGCGATGGGCAGAGGGAGACGTACCTCAGCAGCACCCATCCCGAGCTCTACGAAGTAGACCTTGAGAATGGCAAGGCTCGACGCATTGCTCCCCGTGTTGAAGGTGATGGCATGTTCCGCTCCTGGCTGCTCGGCTCGACCGGGGAGGTGGCGGCAACGCTCGATTTCAGTCCAAAAGCCGGCAGGTGGCGCATCCAAAATAGCGACGCGAACGTCATCGCCGCGGGTGTCAGCCCCCGCGGCGACATTGGCCTGATTAGTCTGGGCCGGACACCCGGAACCATCATATACGGCCAGCAAAATGAGGAGACTGGCGTTACCCAATGGTTCGAGTTGCCGCTGACGGGGGGCGTGCCCACCGAAATCCTGGCGGAAGAGTATATCAGCGGGACGTTTACCGACGCTCGAGAGCGTCGCCTGATAGGCTATTTGCGTGAGGGTGACGCGCCCCTGGCCCACTTCTATGATCCCCGACACGACAAGATCATGGCGGCAACGCTTAAGGCCTTTCCTGGGGTAAATGTCAGGCTGATTGACTGGAACGATGCCTTCGACCGGCTCATCGTGAGAACGGATGGAATTGGCGACCCGCAAACATGGTGGCTTGTCGACATCAGATCCGGCAAGGCCACTATACTAGGGGTTTCCTATCCGATCGCAGCGGCAGACGTCGGACCAATGAAGATGTTTCGCTATAAGGCCGCTGATGGGCTGGATATCTCCGGCGTATTGACCCTGCCACCCGGCCGCGAGCCCAAGAATCTTCCCGTCGTGATTTTCCCCCATGGCGGCCCAGCCAGCCGTGATTACCCGCAATTCGATTGGTGGGCGCAGGCCTTTGCCGCGCGGGGCTATGCCGTGTTCCAGCCCAATTTCCGGGGCTCGACGGGCTACGGAACGGCTTTCGAAGAAGCCGGCCACGGCCAATGGGGTCGCAAGATGCAGACGGACATTTCCGATGGCCTGGAGGCGCTGGGCCGGCAGGGCATTGTAGACACTGCCCGCGCCTGCATCATGGGAGGCAGCTATGGAGGCTATGCCGCGCTTGCGGGGGTGACGCTACAGAAAGGCCTTTATCGATGCGCGGTCTCCGTCGCGGGCGTGAGCGATGTTCAGCGGATGTATCAATCGGATGTGCGAATTAGCAGAGGCAATCAGACCCTGATCAGGTCGCTCAAACAAGAGGTGGGCTCAGGGCGAGACTTGCAGGCGATCTCCCCAATCCGTTTTGCAGATCGTGCGGATGCCCCCATCCTGCTCATCCACGGCAAGGATGATACCGTCGTCCTGTACGAACAGAGCATCGCCATGGAACGCGCTCTACGGCAGGCCGGCAAGCCGGTTGAGCTGCTGACATTGCCAGGGGAAGATCATTGGCTCTCCAACGGAACCACGCGCGCTTCGATGCTGGAGGCTGCCACTGCCTTCATCGAGCGCTACAATCCGCCGGATCGGCCTACCCGGTGATACGGCCGCGGCCTTGGGCTTCGGTCCGATTGCGCTTTATAAAAGCTGTAAAGCTACACTAAGCGGCTGACTTGGGGTGGAAACGGCCGTCCGATTCCTTTGGTGCGGAATGACCGAGATGGGTGGAACGCGGACGTGGCGAGGCCTTCACGGCTCCAGCTCGACGGTGCACCAGTTTACCATGCGCTCGGGATAGACCTCGATGGTCGGCGCAGGAAAGTCTGGATCGGCAAACGCGCCTGCGGGGATGTTGACAATGCCCGGCCGCATCTCGACGTCGTAAAAAACCGTCGAACCACAATCTGGGCAGAAATTGAACGTGTTCGTACGTCCCGTATCGGTCGTGCGAGACCAGCTTTTCCATTCCCCGTCGATCGAAACTTGATCGTGGTTGAAACCCGCATTGTGGGCGAAGGCGCTCCCTGTACGCCGCTTGCAGGCCAAGCAGTGGCATACCGAGATTCGGACTGGCTCTCCCTCGGCGCGAGCACGAAGTTGGCCGCAATTACAGGAGGCGATTCTCTGCATCACCTCGCCAGCATAGCGTTCGGCTGAACGCCTGCAATATGGTCGGCGTCAGTCGTTCCATCGAAACGGAATGAACCGGCTGCAAGTCGTGGGAAGCGACGCTTCGATGCGCAGCAGTTGACGCGATCACGATGGCCAGCAATGTCGTATTTTAGTTTGGAGAGGGGGAGGACTGTGACGAAAACGACAGCTATATATTGGAACACCTTGGCAGGCGAAGCCGCCGTGAGATGGTCTCCGTGTCCCGGCTTGGAAAACATGGCCGAAGAATTGCTGCTCAACGAGGACCCCGAGACCCTGGAATATACCAAGCTGACGCGGTTTCATGCGGGAGCGGACACATCCCACATCGGCGTCAAGAAGCACGGCTATGCCGAAGAAATCTTCGTCGTCAGCGGGAGACTCTACGACGCCGCGTTCGACCTGTGGTTGGAACAAGGTCATTACGCGAGCCGCCGTGCGTATGAGGAACATGGGCCATTCCGAACAGATGTTGGCGCAGTGGTGCTGGAGGTGTCCTTCCCGAAACGACTTGCAGCGAATTAGGCCGAGGATATCCGCCCTTGGGTCGGGAGTGGCCACTCGGCCGAAAATAGTGTGAAACGGCTGAAAGGGAGCGGAAAGTCGACGACGCTGGACGACTGAAAAGGAGTGATTTTCCGACTGTCCACCTTGGACAGGCTTGAAGTGGAAAGCGGACGTGTGCCGACGTAGGATGCCCCATGCAGTATAAAGGCGGCGAGCTTTCAGAAACGCACATTGACGCCGGGCTGGCGGCAATGAGGGGGGAGTTCAGCGGAGGTAAGGCGGTGACCACCCTTGAGCAGGCGGCGTGGTTTGGAATGTCCCGGCCGCTAATACGCTGATCGCTGGGGAGATTAAGGCAGGCCGGATATACCGTATTACGCGCGGCTTATATCGACAGGCCTCACGGCGGCTTCCAAGCGCCGCGACTTGGCTCCAGGATGACCGAGCTTGGGTCGGCTTCTGCCGCTCTAATCGACTGGCGATCCTGACTGGGCTGCAACGGCCAGCAGGCCGCCCTATGACTCAAGTGTCGCAGTCGCAATATGCGTAGTACATATGTCAGGCGCGAACTGAGGGATGCGATCGATGAGACTCTTCCTTACCGCCCTGTGCGCCATGATCGTCGCCGCCCTGCTGACGTTGATCTTCATGGCTTTGGTCGATGTTCGAAATATGGTTTGGCCTCTGCTAGGCTATGCCTTCCTCACCACCTGGGCGCTGCTCACCATCGGCATTCGGCTTGCGATGGGGCAGCCCGAAGCTTCGGACGTCTACTGAGACGCCAACAAGGGCCCTGCGTCCGCGTCGCGCCCGCAACCACGCAATTTCGTGGACGCAATACGGAATTGATCCTCAAGCCATCGTGCAGGTGCTTGTTACATACTCCTTCCGAGTGGGAAGGGAATTTCGCCCCATTACCCTTATTGGCGGTTGTCGCCATGCGATGCTTGCTCAAAACGAGATATCGTTCGAAAATTGCCGGGGGTTGAATGGGAACCTCATCGACCACCTATCGATCTGATATAGATGGACTTCGGGCAATCTCGATTGTTCCGGTGGTCTTCTATCATGTCGGCGTGGGAGGGTTCAGCGGCGGCTTCGTCGGAGTAGATATTTTCTTCGTCATCTCAGGCTATTTGATTACCAGCCTCATTGTCAGCGAGGTTGCCCAGTCCCGATTTTCGATGATCAGCTTCTATGATCGACGTGCGCGGCGCATTTTGCCGGCCCTTTTCGCTGTTATCGCAACAACCTGCGTGGCAGCATCTTTCATCCTGCTGCCCAATGATTTCAAGGATTTTGGGCAGAGTGTCGCGGGAACGGCGTTGTTCGGAGCGAACATCCTTTTTGCACTCGAGCAAGGCGGATATTTCGTATCGGACGCGAAACCCCTTCTCCACATGTGGTCGCTTTGCGTCGAAGAGCAGTTCTACATTTTCTGGCCGATATTGCTGATCATTTCGACGCGGCTTCGCTGGAACATCCCGGCCGTGATCGGCGTGGTCTGCGTGATGTCGTTCGCTGCGTCAGTGTGGGCCACTGCGGCCCATCCCGTACCCGCCTTCTATCTCGCCCCTTTCCGGGCCTGGGAGCTTGGTCTCGGTGCATTGCTGGCGACCGGCGCAGTTCCCGAAACACGTTCAACAATGTTGCGGGAGCTGGGTTCGATTGCCGGAGTTGCGCTGATCGCCTTCACCGTGTTCAGCTATAGCGGCGCCACGAAGTTTCCCGGTCTCAATGCTGTTCCGCCTTGCCTGGGCGCAGCCCTGCTCATCCACAATGGGAAACAGCCAACGCTCGTACGTCGAGTCCTCAGCCTTTCGCCGTTCGTCTTCATCGGCCTGGTGTCTTATTCGCTCTATCTGTGGCACTGGCCGATCATCGTCCTGTATCGCTATGCGACCAACGATTATATATCGGCATCCGCAAGTGTGGCGATCATTGCGGCATCCGGGCTGCTTGCCGTGCTCTCCTGGCGGTTTGTCGAGAAGCCGTTTCGCCAGCATCGCCAGCAAGAATGGCGGATCGGCACAAAATCCGTCTTCGCCGCGTCCGGCGCGTCGATCGCCGCCGCCGTGATGTTTGGCAGTCTGGTCCATCTCGGCAATGGCTGGTGGTGGCGCCTGCCTGCGCCGGTTGCGGCGATGGACCGCGCGGCTTTGAAGGAAGCCTGGCCAGAATGTCTGGTCGACAGCGGAAGCGGCTGGAATGAAGGCTCGAAGCCATGCGTCCGCGGATCGAAGGGGCCGGTCAGGACCGCGCTGTGGGGCGACAGCCACGCCTGGGCACTGCTGCCGGGTGTCGCGGCCGCGGCCGATCGGGCCGGCGAGCGGGTCATCTTCTACGGCAGCGGCGGCTGTCCGCCCGCGATCGGTATCGAAAGAACCGATGGCGTACGGCAGCACATCTGCAATGCCTATAACATGTGGGCACTGCGACAGCTTGTCAGTGACCGCGAGATCCATACGGTGGTGCTCGCTTCCCGGCTGCAGGCCTATGTCGAGCATTCGAACTATGGGCCGAGTGAAGAGCATTCCACGGAGCCGGCCTTCGCCACCGCCGGCGGAGAGCCACCCGGCCCGGCGTCCGATCTGGTGCTTGCGGCAATGGCTCGAACGATCGCCCGCCTGCGGGCGGTCGGCAAACATGTGGCGATCGTCTATCCGGTTCCCGAAATAGGTACGAATGTTCCAAATCGGCTCACCCAGCTCGCGATCCGGGGCGGCCAGTTGGACGGCGTCTATCTCGATGCCCGCACCTATGCGCGGAGAACCCGCCGAACCAGGATATTCCTGGATGGCATCGCCGGTGGAGTGGACTTGCAGCGGATACGACCTTCCGAAAATCTGTGCGATGCCGATCGCTGCATGGTCGTCAAGGACGGCGTTTCGCTCTACCGCGACGACGACCACCTCTCGATCGCAGGCGCCATCGGACTGTCGAGGCTGTTCGACGGGGTTTTCAGCGGTCGTCCAGACGACTTCGGCACAAAAATGCAAGTTCGCACTGCGAGCAACCGTCTGCTCGAGGGGGAGGCATGGCGCCTCGATGCCATCACAACGCGGCTGTTGGCTCATCCGAAATTGCGTTCTGGCGATTAAGGCTATGGTCCGTGCGAGCGGACGTCTCGGCTGTCGACACTGGAGTATGGCTCGCTGTCTCTCGTATCGAAACGAGGTGTCCGTGCAATTACTCACCGCCGAGAGCATGCCATGGCGCGCTCGATAACTCTGTCGAGATCCGCCCGGTCCGTACACATAACGGGCATTGCCCGCTATGCAGCGGTCGGGCTCATTAACCTCGCGATCGATGTGGGCGGCTATGCCGTGCTGGCCACCGTTGTCGGACTGCCAGCCGTCCTGTCCAACATCCTGTCCTTCTCCGCGGCGATCATGGTCAGCTATCTGCTGAACAGCGAGTGGACCTTCCGCGACCGTGATGCGCGATCCAAGAGGCAGTTTGTCCGCTTCTTCGGGCTGAACCTGATCGGCCTGTCTCTCTCGACGGTGCTCGTGTTCCTTTTCGCCATGGCCGTGGACAAGATGCTCGCGAAGGGTCTCTCGATCCCGATCGTCTTCTTCTACAATTATTTCGGCTGCAGCCGCTTCGTGTTCCGCGCGCACCGGGGGGAGCATGCGATCAATGGGTGAGTTCGTCAGCATCTCGATGCCACCTAACCGCCCGCGCGTAGTCGTGATCGGCGCGGGCTTCGCGGGCCTCGCCGCCGCCTACGAGTTGGTTCGTCAAGGCATTGAGCCTGTCGTGGTCGAAGCCGACTCACAACCCGGCGGCCTCGCCGCAAGTTTCGAGGCCGACGGTCGCGAGATCGAGCGGTTCTACCACTTCTGGTACCATGATGATCCTTACCTGCTCGATCTGGTCGAGGAAATGGGTCTGCGCGATCAGGTCGTGACCCGCCCTTCCCCCACCGGCCTCTATTTCGCGGGCAAGCTGTTCCGGCTGACGACGCCGCTTGACGTGTTGCGCTTCACGCCGCTGCCGCTGATCCACCGCATTCGTCTGGGCCTGATCGTGCTTGCGGCGCGGCGCATCAAGTCGTGGCGCGAGCTCGACCATATCAGCGCCGCCGACTGGCTTGTGAGGATCGGCGGGCGGGAGGGGTTCCGCGTCGTCTGGGAGCCGCTGCTGGTCGGCAAGTTCGGCCGCTATGCCTACGAGGTTTCCGCAGCATGGTTCTGGGCCAAGCTCGTGCTCCGCGGCGGTAGCCGCAAGGGCGCGCGCGGCGAGAGCCTGATGTATTACAAGGGCGGCTTCAAGGCACTGGTCGACTCGATGGTGGTGGATATCCGCAGCCATGGCGGCGCATTGCGGCTCGACACGCCCGCCATCGGCATCGACACGAGCAATGGTGCTATCACTGCAGTACGGACGCAGCACGATGTGATTGCGTGCGAAGGCGCGATCACAACGACCGCGTTGCCGATCGTCGCAGACGTGATGGGCGACGCGATCGATGCCGGTTATGCGGCCCGGCTGCGCAACGTCAAATATCTCGGCAGCATGTGTCTCGTGCTCGAGCTCGATCGCAGCCTCTCGGAGCTCTATTGGATGAACGTCAATGACCCGTCCTTCCCCTTCGTCGCGGTGATCGAACATACCAATATGGACCCCAACGAACGCGAGGACGGACGCCATATCGTCTATTTGTCGCGATACCTGCCGGCCGACGATTCGGTCTACCGGATGGGCGCCCAGGATTTCCTCGATTATACCGTTCCTCACCTCCAGCGCATGTTTCCCGCGTTCGAACGCGATTGGATCAAAGCCTTCCACCTGTGGCGCGCGCCATACACCCAGCCAGTGACGACGGTCGGCTATGCAGACGCCATCCCCGGCAACGACACGCCGGTCGAAGGCTTCAAGATTGCCTCGATGGCGCAAATCTACCCCGAGGATCGCGGGACGCCGCACGCCGTTCGCGAAGGCCGGAAGATCGCGAAGGCGCTGGCCGCCGAGATCCGCGCCCGAGTTCCGGCATGAATGTCGTTTCCGGCTCGATGACGCCCGATGGCGGCGCGCAAGCCGTTATGCCTGCCGAACGCCAGGATCGTCGCGTCCGGATCGCGATCATCGCCGCCGGTGCGCTTCTGCTGGTCGCGCTCTTCTCGCGCGTGATGGGCGAGGAATTGCGCCACGACGAGCAGATCTATTTTCCCATCGGCATGCTGTTCGGCCAGCACGCGCTCTACCAGGAGATGAGCTACGCGCACCTTCCCAACCTGCCGATACTGCTCCACTGGTTCCTGTTAGTCACGGCTACCGACCATTACTTCCTCGCCGCACGCTTGCTCGTCTTTCTCTGCTGGGTCGGCCTCCTCTATGCCTTCGCGGCGACGGCGTGGCGCCTGTCTGCCAGCAAGATGGTGACAATAGTCTCCGTCGTGCTGCTCGTCACGAATGCCCTGTTCGTCGACTATCAGGGCATGATCATTGCGACGCACCTCTTCCCGATCGCGTTTGCGACCCTCGCGCTGCTCTTCTTCCTCGACGGCATGGCGCAAGAACGGGTGAGTTCGATCAGGATGCTGCTATGCGGCGTCTGCCTGTCGGTTGCTGTCGGATTCAAGGCCAACTACGTCGTCATGATCCCGCCTTTCGCGATCGCAAGCCTGTTGCTTCCGGTCGCGCTGCCGCTATCGCGTCGGCTCTTATCGCTATCGCTGCCGATGATGATCGGCGGCATCATCGGGGGGCTGCCGACCTTCTACTATCTCGCGACGCATAGCGATGCCTTCCTCTTCGATGTGTTCGAGTATTTTATCGGGCCGCACACGGTCTACTGGAGCCGCCCGGAGCATGCCGGCGAGGTGATCGGCCTCAGCCTGTCTGGACGTCTGGTCTACGGTTATCGTCTCTGGAGCGGCGGCTCGACCCTGCTCGTAATCGCCGGCATCATCGGCTGCGTTGTGATCGCTGCGGCTCGGCAGAAGTCGGAGGGCAGCATGACGGCCCGTTTTGGCCGCTGGCCCGTGCTGCTGTGCCTGGCACTCACCCTATGTGGGCTGCTCGTCTCTTTCGTGCCGAAGCCTTCCTTCTCGCAGTATTTTATGCCGCCAGTGCCCTTCGCTATCCTGCTGCTCGCCGCGCTTGCCGGATCGCTGACGCGGGGCGAACGGGCACAAGCCCGGCCGCTGCTGATCGCGCTCGGCATTGCGGCGCTTATCGCGGGCCTGCCGATGTTGCTGGCCGACATCCCGAAGCTGCTCCATCCCGCGAAGTGGGAGGGCAACCGCATCCATGCTTTCGGCGAGCGCATCCGAGCGGAGCTGGCTTTCGTCCACGGTACACCACGTATCGCGACCCTGGCACCGGTATACGCGATCGAGGCCGGGCTGAAGGTTTATCCGGAACTGGCATCCGGGCCCTTTTACTATCGCGTAGGCGACTATCTGACCGCCGAGCAGCGCCGCGCCTACCACATCACGTCGCCAACCACGATCGGCGAGCTTCTCGGTCGCGATCCGCCGGACGCGATTTTGATCGGCCAGGAGGGCGCGATGGAGATACCGCTGCAGCGTTTCGCGCTTCA
Source organism: Rhizorhabdus argentea (assembly GCF_037861105.1). Taxonomy (NCBI): domain Bacteria; kingdom Pseudomonadati; phylum Pseudomonadota; class Alphaproteobacteria; order Sphingomonadales; family Rhizorhabdaceae; genus Rhizorhabdus; species Rhizorhabdus argentea. The sequence continues at coordinate 4,023 of NZ_JBANFK010000010.1, read as the reverse complement.
GAATGGCTACCGGCTCGTCCCGCACCGGATCGGCGCGGATCGATACGGCGAGGCCATCCTCTATATACGGTCGCAGCGCTAGAGCCTGATCATCTGAGGTGGAAGCGCTGTGCGCTTCCGCGGGCGAGGTGAATCAGGCTCTATTCAAGGTCTAGAGCGGGTGATGATGGGTCGGGAGGTGGCAGAGCAGTTCGACAAATCGAGGTCATAGGGACGATTGCCCTTGTCCGCTGCGGAAATGCGCGAACTGCCAGAACTCCTCGCCAACTTTCGACGGCGCAGCGTTATGGCGCAGAAGCTGAAAAGGAACTATCGCCGGTGTTGCCAAGGGAATGCGGACGATCTCGGCCAATCCAGGATCGTCCGCTCCGAAGTCGAGGTAAGCGGCAACGGCCTCTGGCGATCTCATTCTATCGGGCGCTCCCTCCGCCAATTCTGGTACTTCGATCACATCGGCGCCGACTTCGATCAGGGGAGCGTAGAGTTGATCCCACAAACCGGGATTCAGGTTTCGGATGAACACCTCGATAGGTTGCCCAACCGTCCGCTCGGGCGATATTGACGACAACTTGGCCCATGGGTGATCATGAGCCAGGCTGAGTGCGACCCCAAACCATTTCAAAACCACTTTTTCAAAGCCGACGGCCTCGGTGTCACCCATGATGAAGGCCAGGTCGATATCTCCCCTGGCCAGGCGATCGAGGAGCGCTAGCGACCAGCCTATTTCGATTTCGAGACTCACATTCGGATGGGCGAGGGCGAACTCGCCGATCAGCTCCCGCCGCTCACGAATTATCTTCGAATAGGGTGGGGCTCCGATCCGCAGCACGGTTCGGCTCCTGCGGCCGAGCTGGAGCGCCAAACGCTCGGCCGCCTCCGCGGCTTTTGCAACATTACGGGCAGCTTCGAAAAGTTCCGCCCCCGGCTCGGTTAACAACATCCTCCGCGTGCTGCGATCGAAAAGTCGATAGCCGACGATCTCTTCAAGCTTGTGAATACGGACAGACAGCCATGGCTGAGCGACACGCAGCCGTTGTGCGGCGCGGGTAAACGAGCCTTCCTCGGCGATGGTCGCGAAGTCGATCATGAGCTTCGGATCAATAGGCACGCATATCCCCCAGAGTCGAACTCGCACCCAAATATGATGATATTCTTATATATCATAGCGAAATACGTATTGGACACGGCGGCTCTGCCGACCTCATGCCTGTACGGAATTCAAACGCCTGCAGGCAAGCAGACGAAAAATGGGGGGATAGATGCGAAAATTTGGACGGGTGGCGGTTGCGATGAGCGCAATGCTCGCTTCCACATGCTATGCACAATCTCGTGCGGCAACGGCTGATGCGACACAGGGATCGAACAGTGATGCCGCGGGCGAAACCGCTGAGATCATCGTTACCGCGCAACGCAAGTCCGAGAGCCTGCAGAATACACCGATCGCGGTGACCGCGGTGACGGCCGAAGTCGCCCAGAGCCTTGGGTTGACGAACGCGATCGACATCGCGGCTATCACGCCCAGCGCGAGTTTCACGACGACGAACGGTTTCTTCTCCCCGCATATTCGCGGCATTGGCACCGATTTCGTGTCCACCGGCATCGAAGCGCCGGTCGCGGTTTATGAAGACGGCGCCTATCTGACGCGCACCCTGACCGTAAACGAGATCCTCGACAATTTCGACATCGGCAGCATCCAGGTGCTCCGCGGACCGCAAGGCACGCTGTACGGCCGCAATGCGACCGGCGGCGTCATCATCATCAACAGCGCCGATCCGAAACAGGAATTTGAAGGACGGGTGCGCGCCGAATATGGCAATCTCGACCATCGGCAGATCAATGCGATGATCAATGTGCCGCTGGGCCAGGATCTCGCCCTGCGCGCCACCGGCAGCTACAAGCATGATGATGGCTTTGTTCGCAATCTCACGACGGGCCAGGATGCCGGCGGCGGGCGAGCCTATAGCGCGCGCGCAAAGCTGCGCTGGCAACCCGGCAACGCCGACATCATCCTCGGCGGCCAATATTATAATACTCACTATGTGCTCGGATCATTGGCCACGCTGGGGCGCAACGATTCGACCTGCTATGCCTGCATCATCGCGCCTGGCATCGTCAGGCCTTCGATCGGCTTCCACGAGACCGAAAACAACACGACGATCCAGCCCGTCAAAACCGAATATTATGGCGCCAATCTCAATATGACCTTCGACATGGGCAAGTTCACCCTGTCGAGCATCACGACATTTCGTCGTCAGAAGTCGATCGACAGCTCATCTGACCAGGATTACACGCCGTTGCCGCTGTTCGAGTTTGCGGTACCGAAATCGGGTGGTACGTCCTATACGCAGGATCTTCAGGTCACCTCCAAGTTGGATGGCCGGTTCAACTATCTGTTCGGCCTCAGCTACCTGCATGACAAGGGTTACTTCGGGCCGGCCTTCCTAGGGCTGGCATTCGGCGGCAGCCTGGACCCCGCGACGGCTCCGGGCTTCAACAATAGCGCGGCGACCAAGTCCTACGCGGCCTTCCTCGAAGGCTATTACGACCTGACCGACCAGCTGAAGGTCACGGTCGGCGGCCGCTATACCTATGAGGAGCGCACCGCCAGGGGCGACACGAATGCCGGTTTCGCGGCACTGTTCGGGATCCCCGGTGCGTACACGATCAATCTTCGCACCTCACAGCGTGCGTTCACCCCGCGGTTCGTACTGGCCTGGGATAATGGGCCGACCAACATCTACTACAGCTTCACCCGCGGCTTCAAAGCCGGGGGTTTTTCGGGGCCGGGTCCAGCGCCCGCGCCCGTGCCGCCGTTGCAGCCCGAGAAGATCTTTAGCCACGAAGTCGGCGTCAAGCAGGCCATGTTCGATAATCGGCTTCGCCTGAACGCCGCCGCCTTCTATTTCAAGAACAAGAACCAGCAGGTTCAGACGCTCGATCTGACCTCGGGCGGCACCGTCACAGGCAACGCCGGCGCGGTCGAGAATTACGGCGTCGAAGTCGAGGCGCAGGTCGTTCCTATCGAAGGGCTCCATTTCGGCGTCAGCGGCTCGTGGCAGCATGCCCGCTACAAGCCGTTCCGCAATGCCGCGCTCGTCTGCTTGGATCCGACCGGCATGTCGAACCCGATCGCTCCGGGCGCAACGCTCTATCCTTGCGCAATCGACGTGACCGGAACCGCCCCGCCTTATGCTCCGGAGTGGTCGGGCTCGCTCAACGCGGGGTACGAGTTCGCGATCGGGACGTGGACGGCCTCGCTTTCGGCCATCGCGCAATACCGCTCCTCGATCAACTTCGAGCCTGGGGCAGGCGGTCAGCTGGGCTATGATCGCGACGGGCATCTCTTCACCGCGAACGCATCGGGCTATATCAGCCCGCCCGGAGAGAAGCTGCGCATTGGCGTCTATGCCAACAATGTGTTCAACAAGGACTATGCTGCTTTCAGGCAGACCGCCCAGCCCTATGGCGTCTACTATAATGCCGCCAAGCCTCGCACATATGGCATTCGGCTGGAGTATATATTCTAACCACGTTGATCGGAGCTGCTGCATCATCCTCAGACGGGTGATGCAGCCGCCGCCCTCTTGCGCCAGCGCCGCATAGGATCATCTGTGTCCACGCCGGCGAATGGACAAGCAATCTCGGATAGGAATTGGGTTCGTGTCAGATAAAGTCCAGGGAACCGTGCTCCGCGGCTATGAAGGCGTCCGTTTGGCCTTCGAACATAATCTTGTATCGGGCCAGGACATCGGGGCAGCTTTCGCGGTTTACCGCGATGGCGCGCCCCTCGTTGACCTTTGGGGCGGAAGTCGTGTGGACGATCGCTCCGCCAGGATTACGGATCGCACCCTTTTCGGTGTCAATTCCACGTCCAAGGGCGTGCTGTCGATCTGCATCGCGATGCTGGTTGACCGGGGCAGGCTGGATTATGAAACGCCTGTTTCGGCCTATTGGCCTGAATTCGCGGCGAACGGCAAGGCGGCGATCACGGTCGGCGAAATGATGTCGCACCAGGCCGGTCTG
>NZ_JBANFK010000009.1:0-158252 GCF_037861105.1 Rhizorhabdus argentea | reverse complement strand
TTCATCGAGAATTTCGCGGAATTCGCGGATCATGTCGACGAAGGCGTTCGTCAGGCGGCACCGAAGGCGGCCTGACGCACATCCGGTAGGCCCTAGCGGCCTTCAGGAGGGCGCCCCAGCTTCGGCAGGGGCGCCCTTCTTGCATCTGGGGATAGGAAACGATGTCCGAAGCACCGCGGCTGTTCGGGGGCGAACACGAGATCCGTCGCATCGGGCTCGGCCTGCTCGATCGCACCCTGCCGAAGGAGCAGTGGACGCATGAGGCGCACCTGGCGACATGCCTGTGGATACTCACCGAACGCCCGGAAATCCTGCCGGAGCGCGACATGCGCGAGATCATCAGCGGTTATAACGCAGCTATCGGCGGCTTGAACGACGATCAGAGCGGCTATCATGACACGATCACGCAGTGTTTCATCGCCGGCATCAGGAAGTGGCTGGCGCGCACCGGGGCGACGTCGCTGCTCGATCGGGTCAATGGGCTGCTGCTCGAGCCCGAGGGCCAGCGCGACTGGCCTCTGCGCTTCTACAGCCGGGCAAGCCTGTTTTCGGTCGAAGCGAGGCGCCGAAGAACCGCTCCGGATGTGAAATATTTACCATGATTCCCCCACCAAAAATTAAGGGGGCGGCTCCTAAACCGATCAGGAAATCTCCTGGGCGGGTGCAATGTACGAATCTAAACCACCTTCGTCTGCCGGCCGGAAGGGCTGGAGCCTCGACGCGCTGTTCGGGCGCTCCGTCGAGCAGGCCCCGGCTACCCCAATAGCACCGATCGCTCCGGCGCTCGAGCCGGCCATAGTGGCCGCCGATCTCTTCGGCCGGATCGGAGGGTTCCTGCGCGCACATCGGCTCGATCCGACGCCGATCAACTATGATCTCGCCTATAAATATCTGAGTGGCAACGATCCGACGCTGGTCGCCTCGGTCGACACCGCGATCGTGCGCGACGGTCTGCTGCGCACCGAGGTGGCGGAGCAGATTGCCGACGCTGCCGCGAACCATATCTCCTCCGAACTGGTCGGGAAACTGATCGACCAGGCGCACCAGAGCATGACGCTGGCGGCCAGCCTTGTCGGCCAGTCGCGCACCGACGTGAAGGTGTTCGGCAGCGCCCTCGACAAGGGGGCTTCGGCCATGGACTCGGGTGGCGAGTCCGCGGCAAGGGCGGTGGAGCTGATGGTCGAGCTGACGCGGACGATGATCGGCAAGACCCAGGACGCGGAGCGCCGCCTGGCCGATATGGGCGCGCAGATGGAGTCCCTGCAGGGTGACCTGGCCGAGGCGCAGGCCGTGGCCGAGAGCGATCCGCTGACCGGGCTCGCGAACCGCCGAGCCTTCCAGTCCCGCCTGGCCCGGGCGATGACCCAGGCGCAGGCGGAGAATTATCCGCTGTCCGTGGCGTTCTGCGACATCGATCACTTTAAGTCGATCAACGACAATCACGGCCATGACACCGGCGATCGCATCCTCAAGATGGTCGCGGACGCACTGGCGGAAGGTGCAGGCGATGATGCTTTTGTCGGGCGCTTCGGCGGCGAGGAGTTCCTGATCCTATTTGATGGGATCATGGCGCGCCGCGCGGCGATGCGCGTCGATGAGATCCGCGACGAGCTATCCGGCCGCCATCTGGTCTCCAGGACGACCGGCGAATCTCTGGGTACCGTGACTTTCTCGGCTGGGATCGCGCAGCTCCTGCCGGGCGAAGCCGATGGCGACATGCTGCGGCGTGCCGACGAGGCGCTCTACAACGCCAAGAATGGCGGCCGGAACCGCGTCATCATCCACGGGGAAGATTGACGAAGCTGCCGTTCAGCCCTTCGAGCGCCGGGCGCGGGACATCCGCCCGTGTCCGGTGTTCGAAGGAGAAGTAAACAACCCGCTGGTTATCCCCGCGCTCTCACCATATATGGCCTCGAATCCTTCACCACCTCGCTGGGATTCGATTTCATGGACATCAGCCTCGGCCTTACCTTCGACGATGTGCTCCTCCGGCCAGCCGAGTCCGAAGTCCTGCCAAGCCAGGCGGATACCGCCACGCAGGTAACCAAGTCGATTCGCCTCAATATCCCGGTGCTGTCCTCGGCGATGGACACTGTTACCGAGGCCGACATGGCGATCGTGATGGCCCAGCTCGGCGGCCTCGGCGTGCTCCATCGCAACCTTACCCTCGAAGAGCAGGCTGCCGCGGTCCGCGCAGTCAAGCGGTTCGAATCGGGCATGGTCGTCAACCCGATCACGATGCGCCCCGAGCAGAGCCTCGCCGACGCGCTCGAACTGATGGCGCGGCACAAGATTTCCGGCATCCCGGTGGTCGAAGCGAGCGGCAAGCTGCTCGGCATCCTCACCAACCGCGACGTCCGCTTCGCCGAGAATCCCAAGCAGCCCGTCGCCGAACTCATGACCAGCCAGAACCTGGCGGTGGTCCGCACCGGCGTATCGCAGGAAGAGGCGCGCAGGACGCTGCACCAGCGCCGCATCGAAAAGCTGCTGGTGGTCGACGACAATTATCATTGCGTCGGCCTGATCACGGTCAAGGATATCGAGAAGGCGGTGAATTACCCAAGCGCCACCAAGGACGGCACGGGGCGGCTGCGCGTCGCCGCCGCGACGACGGTCGGGGACAAGGGCTTCGAGCGCACCGAGGCGCTGATCGACGCAGAGTGCGACCTGATCGTCATCGATACGGCGCACGGCCATAACCGCGACGTCGCCCGCGCGGTCGAGCGGGTCAAGCGGCTCTCCAATTCGGTCCAGGTGATTGCAGGCAACGTCGCCACCGCAGAGGCCACGCGCGCGCTGATCGATGCCGGAGCCGACGGCATCAAGGTGGGCATCGGGCCCGGGTCGATCTGCACGACGCGCGTGGTGGCGGGCGTCGGCGTGCCGCAGCTCACCGCTGTCATGGAGTCCGCCGAAGAGGCCGCGAAGTCCGGCATCCCGATCATCGCCGATGGCGGGCTGAGGACGTCGGGCGATCTCGCCAAGGCGCTGGCCGCCGGGGCGGGCTCGGTGATGGTCGGATCGCTGCTGGCGGGCACTGCCGAAGCCCCCGGCGAGACCTTCCTGTACCAGGGCCGAGCCTATAAGAGCTACCGCGGCATGGGCTCGGTCGGCGCGATGGCGCGCGGCTCGGCCGACCGCTACTTCCAGCAGGACATCAAGGACCAGATGAAGCTGGTGCCCGAGGGCATCGAAGGCCAGGTACCGTTCAAGGGTGCCGCGCGCGATGTCATCCACCAACTGGTCGGTGGCGTGAAGGCGGCGATGGGCTATACTGGATCCCGCACCATTCCCGATCTCCAGAAGCGCGCGCAGTTCGTCCGCATCACCAATGCGGGCCTCCAGGAAAGCCATGTTCACGATGTATCGATCACCCGCGAGGCGCCGAACTATCCTACGCGGTAAGCCCGCATGACCCCGGGCGGACGAGCGCAGGCCGCGATCGAGCTGCTCGACGAGATCATCATCGCCGCGCGCGACGGCGGGGCTGCGGCCGATACGCTGATTGCGCGCTATTTCAAGACGCGGCGCTATGCCGGTTCCAAGGACCGCCGCGCGATTCGCGAACTCGTTTACCGGGCGATCCGGCGCGCCGGTGATCCTCCTAAAAACGGCCGGGCGGCCCTGATCGGCGTGGCTCGCAGCGACGCCGATCTCGCCGCCGCCTTCGATGGCTCACCGCATACGCCGGCCCCCATCAAGCCCAAGGAGCTCGGCGCGACGGCCGGCGTCTTGCCAAGCTGGCTCGCCGCCCGCATCGACCCGTCCGAGCATGACGCGCTGCTGGAGCGCGCGCCGCTGGATATCCGCGTCAACCGCAGCAAGGCCGATCGCGACAGCGTGGCGGCGCTGTTGCCCGACGCGACACCGACGCCTTTCGCGCCGCATGGCCTGCGCCTGCCCGAAGGAACCGCCGTGGAGACGAGCGAGCCGTGGGAACAGGGGCTGATCGAGATCCAGGACGAAGGAAGCCAGCTGATCGTGCAGGCGGCGCGCGCGAGACCGGGCATGACGGTGGTCGACCTTTGCGCAGGTGCTGGCGGCAAGACTCTGGCGCTGGCCGACGATATGGCTGGTGAAGGACGGCTGATCGCCAGCGACACCAATCGCGCGCGGCTTTCGCGCCTTGCGCCGCGAGCGGCGCGGGTCGGCGCCGGTTTCATCGAGGCCCGGCTGCTCGACCCCGGCCGCGAAGCCGCGACGCTGGCCGATCTCGACGGAGCATGCGACGTCGTGCTTGTCGATGCACCCTGCTCGGGCAGTGGCACCTGGCGGCGCAATCCCGAAGCGCGCTGGCGGCTGACGCCGGATCGGCTCGCGAAGCTGGCTGAAACCCAGGCGCGGCTACTCGATATTGCCGTGCCCCTGGTCAAGTCCGGCGGCGCGCTGGTCTATGCTGTCTGCTCGATGCTCGACGAGGAGGGGGCGGGGCAGGCGGCGGCGTTTCTCGCCCGCACATCGGGATTTCGCCCTGAAAAGGATCTGTTCACCCCCGGCTGTTATCAGGGTCCCGGCAAGCTGCTGAGCCCGGCGCGCGACGGTACCGATGGCTTTTTCGTCGCCAGGTTCGTCCGCGCATGATAGAAGGCCAGCATGCTTCTGTGTTGGAGATGTTGATGCGTTTTTCGCCTGTTGCGGTTGCCTTGTCGCTGACCTTGTTGGCGGTTTCGAGCGGGGTGAACGGCCAGAAGGCCGATGATGAGATCAATCCGAAGTCGATGGCGCTGCTCGCCGAGGGGCAGACGGCGCTGAAGGCAGGCAATCTGGCTGCCGCGAACGACGCGCTGGAGACAGCACTGGCGGTAGACCCGCGCAACCGCGCGGCGTTCGTCTCGCTGGGCCGCGTCGCGCAGGCGCAGCAACTGCCCGGCAAGGCGATCCGCATGTATTTCGAGGCGCTGTCGCTCGAGCCGAACGACGTCAATGCCCTGTCGGCGCAGGGCGAGGCCATGGTGCAGAAGGGGGCAGTCGAGCGCGCCCGCGCCAATCTCGCCCGCGTCAAGACGCTGTGCAAGAGCGAATGTGCTCCCGCTATGCAACTCGCCGCTGCGATCGCCAAGGGGCCTCCGGCTCCGGTGTTGGCGGCCCAGCAGAGCGACCAGGTTCCGCCGAAGGGCCAGGAAAAGAGCACTGCAGGCGAGAATTAAGCAGCCACCGTCGGCGCATAGCCGCGGCTGTCAGGCCTCGAGTAGTCGGCCTACTGCTACAAACTCTTCCACAGAAAGGGTTTCGGCGCGCCGCTCGGGATCTATCCCGACCGCGCCGAGCGCCTCGACCGCGCCTTTCAATCCCTTCAGGCTCTGCCGCAGCATCTTGCGGCGCTGCCCAAAGGCGGCGGCGGTCAGCGCTTCGACGGTGCGCACCGACACGCCGGCGGGCTGGCTGCCGGGAACGACATGCACGACGGCCGACATTACCTTGGGCGGCGGTACGAACGCCGAGCGGTGCACGTTCATCGCTATGGCCGGGGCGGCGCGCCACTGGGCGAGCACCGCCAGCCGGCCATAGGCCGAACTGCCGGGCCTGGCGACGATCCGCTCCGCAACTTCCTTCTGAAACATAAGGGTCAGAGAGCGCCACCAGGGAGGCCAGGGGTCGAGCGTCATCCAGCGCACAAACAGAGCGGTCCCCACATTATAGGGGAGATTCGAGGCGATATGTGCGCCTTCGCCCGCCTCTGCACGCTCATCGATCTTCATCGCGTCCGCGGAGATCACCCGCAGTCTTCCGCTCGAAGCCTGGTTCAGTTCCTGGAGCGCCGGCAAGCACCGGTCGTCGCGTTCCACCGCGACCACGGAAGCCCCCGCCCCGAGCAGCGCGCGCGTCAGGCCGCCCGGCCCCGGCCCGACCTCGTACACGGTCTGCCCGTCGAGATTGCCGGGCACTCGCGCGATCCGGTCGAGAAGCTGCCCATCGAGCAGGAAGTTTTGGCCAAGCGCCTTGTTGGCGCTGAGACCGTGACGCGCGATCACGTCACGCAGCGGCGGCAAATCCGGCAATGCGCGACTCATGCGTAGATGAGTCGGTTCCGCGCGGCCTCGGCGGCCAGCGCGATGGCCGCGATCATCGCACCAGGGTTCGCCTTGTTATGCCCGGCAATGCTGAAGGCGGTGCCATGGTCCGGAGCAGTGCGCACGATCGGCAGCCCCAGGGTCATGTTGACGCCCTCGTCGAAATGGAGCGTCTTCAGTGGGATCAGCGCCTGATCATGATACAGGCACAGCGCACAATCGTAGAGCGCGCGGGCACGAGCATGGAACATGGTGTCGGCCGCCAGCGGGCCGACGATGTCGATTCCTTCGCCGCGCAAGATTTCCACCGCCGGAATGATCAGCTCGATCTCCTCCCGCCCGATCGCGCCCTGCTCCCCGGCGTGCGGGTTGAAGCCGGCAATTGCGAGCCGCGGGCGCTCGATACCGAAATTGCGCGCAAGGCCCCGGTCCGTAGCGCGCGCCTTGGCGACGATCAGGTCGACTGTGACGAAGTCGGCGACGTCGCGCAGGGGCATATGGGTGGTGATCGGCACCGCGCGCAGCGTCGGCCCGGCCAGCAGCATCACCGCATTGGCCGACGCGATACCGCAACGCTCGGCGACGAACTCGGTCTGGCCCGGATGAGTGAAGCCGATCGCGTAGAGCTGCGCCTTGGCGACCGGCGCAGTGACAAGCCCGCCGACCATTGGCGAACGGGCAAGCCCGGCGGCCATCTCCAGCGAGTCCAGCGCACAGCGGGCGCCGGCAAGGTCCGGCTCTCCCGGGATTATGAGCCCGGTATCTTCGATCTGGATCAGCGGCAGCGCACTGTCGAAACAGGCTACAGCCTCATCCGGGCAGGAGATCAGCTGGATAGGGCCGTTCCACACCGCCTGGATCGAGCGCCGGTCACCGACAGCAAAGAAGGGTGCCAAGCCATATTGCGTGCGCGCGTCCCACGCCTTCGCGGCGATTTCGGGTCCGATCCCGGCGGGATCGCCCAGCGCAACGGCAAGCGGGCTTATCTCCATCGCGTCACCGATATTCGATCACCGCATCGCGGCGCAGATCCCGCAGATAACGCTGGGCTCGACGGTTCACGCGCTCCTGCTCGATCTGCGACTGGATCTGCTCGAACGATGGGCCTGCAGCGGGCTGCGGATCGTCGCGACCGCACAGCACGAGGGCGCGGACCCCGTCGGCGAGCGAACCGAAGGGAGGCGTGGCCTGGCCGACCTGGAGGTTGAGCATCAGATCCTGTAGCTGAGGCGGCAGATCGCGGACTTTGATCTGGTCGTTGTTGACCACATCCGCGCCTACCGTCGCGGCGATCTCGTTAGCCTTGCCGCAACCCTGGATCGATTGCAGCGCGCGGGCGAATGCCTCGACTTTCGGTGTCGCCTGCGCCTGCGTCATGCCCGGCGGGAAGGCAATGGTCAGCTGCTTGAGCGCCAGGATCGCATCGCGCGGATCGGTGCCGAGCACCTGGCGCTTGTCGATCAGCAGGATGATCGAATATCCGCCTGGAACCGGTATGGGAGAACTGATCTGGCCGGGAGACAGACCGGCGACGACACCGGCCAGCTGCTCGGGAAGCTGCTCGGCGCGTACCCAGCCAAGATCGCCACCCACGGCGGCGGTCGACGCTTCCGAGAACTGCCGTGCATAGGCCGGGAAGGATGCGCCCTTGCGGATCTGGTCGATGATCCGCTCCGCATTGGCGCTGGCATCGGCCATGCTTTCGGGCGTGGCGGACAGGAATATTTCGCCGACATGGTATTCGTTGGCGCCCTTGGCGGCGTTCAGGCGCGAGATGATCGCGTTGACCTCTTCGTCGCTGACCGCCACGAACGGCTCGACCCTGCGGCTCAGCACGCGCCGCCAGGCGTTCTCGCCCTCGATCTGCCGCTTGATCGATGCATCCGATGAACCCTGTTCACGCAGGAATCGGCTAAACTCCTTGGGCGATTTCTTGAAGTTGGCAGCCACTCGCTGATAGGTCTGCTCCACTTCCTCTGGAGCGATCTCGATCTTCTGCGCGGCGGCTTCCTGGATCTGGAGTGTTTCGTCGATCAGGTTGCGCAGGACCTGAAGGCGCAGCCGCTCCCTCTCTTCTTCGGGAAGCTTGCCGCCATTGGCCGCGACGACCAGCGCGAGCCGCTGGTCGACATCGGTCTGGGTGATGATGGTGCCGTTGACGATCGCCGTGGCGGTGCGAACATTGGGGTCACGATTGCCGAAGACGGTGATGTCCTTCGGCAGGTTCAAGCCGCCGGACAGTTCGGGCTCGTCGCCGGACACCGTCTGTCCGATCAGCGGGGCCGACATCGCGACCGCACCGGCAAGCGCCATCAGGAGGAATTTGCCCTGGCTCAACTTCATTCCGCGCACCTAGTCACATCCTCGATCATATGGGGTGGGCTTCTCCTGGCGCTCGCCCGCTGAATGAACGCTTAGCGGCCCAAATTCTTGAGCGCCAGCCGCAACAGGAAGGTATTCCCGCGCCGCGCGTCGCCGATCGCATCATATTCGCGCCGCCAGGTGACGCCGAGCTCGATGCAGTCGTCGTCATAGAGGATCCCCAGCCGGTGCCGAATCGGCTGATATCCGTCGGATAGAGTGAGCGGATCTTCCCGGCGGCCCGTCAGGTCGATGACAGTCGATCCGAAGATCGACCAGTAGCGGGCAATCTGTATCCGGCCGCCGAGACGAACTTCTTCCCGGTCACGCAGATCTTCGATGCTCGCCGCGATGTCGCGGTTCAGCTTCAGGTAGCCGATGGTCGCGTAGGTCCTGGTGGTGCCGATAGTCGCATCGATCTCGTTGCGGCGGACCGCGAAATTATCCTTGTCGAGACGGAAGCGGTGCGTGAATTCGAGGAAGCGGCCATATTTCAGCGTGGTCCGGCCCACGATGTCTGATCTACGGTCGGACAGCCCTGTGCCAACCGGCAAGATGCTCGGCTTGCTCGACAGCCGGTAGCTTTGCCCGATCACCGTACTGAACGCGATGCCGGGCACGTTGACGGCCCATTCGGCGCCATAGGTGATGCGGTTGCCGTCCTCCCACCGATCATAGCCGGAGAAGCGGTTCAGCGCGAACAGGTTGCTGTCCTCGAGATCGATGGAGCGCGCGTCCTCGTTGGGCAGGCTCAGGTTTCGCGTCCGGGGGCTGGCGACGATCTGCACGCGCGGCGTGAGGCGTTGCGTGCCGTTGAGGAAGTTGCCGATCAGCGGCCAGCGCATGTCGGCGGCCAAGGCGGCGATCCCGCGCCCGCTCCAGCCGGGGTTGCCGCGATAGACTGCCGTGGTCGTCCGTCCGACCTGATCGGTGTGATAGATGTCGCCGCGGCCATAAGCAGTAAGAGAGACCTCCTGCCCCAGCGGGGTATAGCGGCGCAGATCCCACTCAACTGCGGCAAAGGCGCGCTGCGTGTCCTGGCCATCGGTGCGCAGCAGCGCGAGCGTATTGGCCTGGAGCTGAATTCTGCCGCCAACCCAGGGATCGGTCAGTCGAAGGCGATAGTCGATCGCGGGCAGGGCGATCGGCTGCTGGCCCTGAACGTCGTTGGTGCGCAAGGTCTGCACCGCCCAGCCCTTGATCGACAGATAGCTGTCGGGGGTGATTCGCTCGGCATTGATCTGGTTGCGGAGCCGATCGTCGCGCGAGATGTCGTAGCGGCGCAGAAAAGTACGATCGGTCGTCGCCCGGATCGAACCGGACAAGGTCCAGTAAGGGCCGTATTGAAACTGCCCGTTGGCATCGACATAGCCGCGGACGTCGCGGTTGCCGTTGGGTGCCGCAGTGCCGGCGGCGGTCGCGGCGAAGCGCGAGCTATAGGTCGCCATGGCCGTCGCCTGCCACGCGCCATGATCGGTCAGCGCCCGATATTGGGCCGCGATCGCCGGGAGGACCTCGCTGTAGACATGCGGGGTGATCGTCAGGTCGCGGTTGGGCGCGAGCTGGATATAGTAGGGCACCGCCAACTCGGCGCCGTTTACCCGGTTATACTGGATGTTCGGCAGAAGCAGACCGGACCCGCCGCCCTGGCTACCATCGGGATGGGACAGGCCCGGCAGCCACAGGACAGGTGCGCCGAGAAAGCTGATCCGCGCACCGTCATAGCTGATGCGGTGCTTGACGGGATCATGGACCACTCGGACGGCGCTGATCTTCCAGATCGGCTCTCTGGGGCAACCATGGCTGTCGACCACCGCGCAAGGCGTGTAGACCGCCTTGTCGAGCGTCGACACCCCATCCTTGCGAACGCCGTGGACAGCGGCCAGGCGTCCGCCATCGTTGAGCACCAGCAGCAGATTCTCGATGACGCCATCGCGCAGTGAGTCGGTCAGTTCGACCGAGTCGCCATAGACGGTGTCGTTACCCGAGTTCACCACGGCGACATTGCCGGTGGCGCGGACCACGCCAGTGGTCTGGTTCCACTCCACCTTGTCGGCGCGCAGGCGATCGCCACGTCGCATCATTTGGACGTTCCCGGTCGCGGTCACGACCTCGCCATTGCTGTCATATGCCAGCGCATCGGCGGCGAAAGTGACCTCCTGCTCGTTGGCCGGCATCGGCGCATCGCCCCGCTGCGGAGCGCCCGCCGCAGGGGTGGCCAGATCCTGTGCGATGAGCGGCGTTCCCGCGCAGAGCAAGGGAAGGGTGGTTGCCAGCAGGAAAAATCTCGGCTTCTTCACACTACCCCACAAGACGGGTGCGACGGGCCAAGCCTTCAAATCGCGTTCGCGCCGCCTATCGCACCCGGCGCTCCGCTGCAATCCTCTGGTGCGGCGATGACGATTAGCACCGTTGCGGCGCGGGAATCGCCATCCTAGATGGAAGGACGAACCAAATAAGGAAATCTCATAAATGCGTATCAGCTTTGCCGACCGCCGGCCGGCCGCGACTCATGCGCTGGCAATCGTTGTCGCTCCCGGCACCTTGAGCAGTGGGGGCGTCTCGGCATTGCCGGCTTCGGCCGAGGCGCTGGCACGCGCGGCCGGCGCGGCCAATCGCTTCGATGGCGATAATGGCGCGGTAGTGGAGTTCTTCGGCGAGACCGACGGCGCGCATCGCCGCCTCTTGCTCGTTGGTATTGGCGCCAAGAAGGATTATGAGCGCGCCGGCGCGGCGCTGGCGGCCAAGCTGTTGACTTCGGGAGAGAGAAGCCTCGTGGTCGACATCTCGGGCGTAGCCGGCGGCGATCCCGCCGAAGCGGCGGTGTCGCTTGCCTTCGGTGCGGTGCTGCGCAGTTGGCGGCACGATATCTATCGCACCAAGCTCGATGCCAAGCAGCGGCCTTCGTTGGACGAGATCGTGATCATTGGCGGCGGCGCAGGTGCCGCAACGCTGTGGGCCGCCCGCGAGGCTGTCGCCGAAGGGGTGATGTTCACCCGTACGCTGATCACCGAACCGGCTAACATCCTCTATCCGGAAAGCTTCGTCGAACGCTGCCGTCCGCTCGCCGACCTCGGCGTCCGGATCGAGGTGCTCGGCGAAGAGCAGATGGCGGCGCTCGGCATGGGCGCTCTGCTCGGCGTTTCGCAGGGTTCGGTGCGGCCGGCGCGACTGCTGGTGATGACCTGGGACGGGACGGGTGGTGCGGAGCCGCCGATCGCCTTGGTGGGCAAGGGCGTCACCTTCGACACCGGCGGCATCTCGCTGAAGCCGCCGGCCGGCATGGAGGACATGAAGTGGGACATGGGCGGCGCCGGCGCGGTTGCGGGCACGATGAAGGCGCTCGCCCTGCGCAAGGCCCGGGCGCATGTGATCGGTGTTTGCGGGCTCGTGGAGAATATGCCCGACGGGAACGCACAGCGGCCGGGCGACGTGGTGACATCGATGTCTGGGCAGACAATCGAGGTCATCAATACCGATGCGGAGGGGCGGCTCGTTCTGTGCGACGCGCTGACCTGGGTGCAGAAGACCCATGCGCCGAAGACGATCGTCGATCTCGCCACGCTGACGGGCGCGATGATCGTGTCGCTCGGATATGAATATGGCGGGATGTTCGCCAATGACGACGAACTCGCCGGGCAATTGCTGGCGGCGGGCACATCGGTCGGCGACAAGCTGTGGCGCATGCCGCTGGGCGAAGCCTATGACAAGCTGATCGACTCTCCCATCGCGGACATGAAGAATGTCGGGCCGCGTGAAGGCGGCTCGATCACCGCCGCACAGTTCCTCAAGCGCTATATCGACGATGGCGTGCGCTGGGCTCATCTGGACATTGCCGGCATGGTGTGGGCTTCGAAGCCCGGCGCGACTTGGGACAAGGGCGCCACCGGCTACGGCGTTCGCCTGCTCGACAGGTTCATTGCCGACAATATCGAAAAATAGGCGGGAACAGGATAGGTGGGGGATCCGACAAGCCTGGATCCCCCAGAAAATCGAACGGGTTCTTCCGGTACCTTTCCACCCTGCTGGAGGCCAGGGGACGGACCTATCGTGAATAAGCGGGCACGATCCCGACGCTGGTGAGCTCCGCATTCTTTCCGAACCAGGCGTTACGCAGTGCCATCTCCTTGGATATCCTCTTCATAAAGAAATCCTTGCTGTCCTCACTTGTCGCGAACAGCACAAGCGCGAGGAATTTCTGGCCATGGATAATGCCGTCAGGCAGCGGATGTAGCGTGGCGATGTGGGAAACCGCGCGCAGGGCGGCGGCGTCCAGATCTCGTGAACCTGACGACTTCTCCAGTGCAACCGCGGCCGGAGATCCATTGTCGCTGCAATTGAATTTTACGGTGACTACGCCTTCGTTGCTCGCTCTGCCGAAGAGGCCGGGCGGGTAGGAAAGCCCATGTTCCAATGCACGCGTTACGCGACTAGACCACTGTGCCAGGGTAACATGCTCTTCCGCTGTGCCGTTGGATTGAGCTATCGCCTGGGGTGTCGGTGCGAAGAGACATGCTCCCGCAATTGCCATGGACATAAAGCGTTTCATCTCGATCTCCCACTAAAAGGACGATCGGCCGCTTGCATGAGCTGTCCGGCGACGCCTTTTGACGTCGCTTCACGCTATGGTCGAAGGGGGATTGCCCGACTCGGCACGCCCGAACAGGACGGTTATGCTTTACGGGTGTAAGTACAACCGCGAATAACCTATAATTAACCCATGTGTTGCAAGTTCTTAACTCAATCTTGATCAATGTTGCGCGGGCTGTCGACTGTCGTGCAGATGGCTGACGCTCAGCCCGCTGACAGCTCCGCGAGATCCGCGGGCGTATCGATATCGCGCGCCAGACCCGGCGAATCCACCACGGTCGCCTTCAGTCCAGCTTTCTCGGCGGCGGCGAGATGTGCCGCGAGACTGCCCAGCCCGTAGCTGAAGGGGATTGCGAACGGCTGCCGCATCAGCAGGGCGTTGGTACCGATGTGCAGCCGATCCGTTGCAATGACGACGTCGCCTCGGGCCGCGAACATCGTCGCTATGTCCTCTGCCCCGAGAAAGGGAAGGTCGCTGCTGAGTGACAGCAATTCCGCCGCTCCCCTGTCGACGGCCGCGCGCCCAGCTTGCGACAAGGCCTGGTTGAGACCGTCGCCGTGCTCCGGCTCGGCATGGCAACCCGCCGCGCGCGCTTCATCGAGCAATGCTTCGGATCGGCTGACGACGATAATATGAGCCGGCAGGATTACCTCTCGTGTTACACCAAGAATGTGGCGGAACATGCTATAATTCAACGCTTCTCTTGCGGCGTCGCTGAGCGCGCCGGCGAGCCGGCTTTTGCCCTCGCCGGGTGGGCGAACCGCAAGAAGAGCGTAACAGGCCATGTCAGCCGATGGCGCGGGCGAAGGCCAGCGTCTCGGCGGCAAGGCGCCGCTGGTCATCGCGGCCGCGCATCAGCGTGTCGGTGACGTGCAGCTTCGCCGCTGCCACATGATCGCCTGCATCGGCGCGATCGACGACGATGCCGTCGAGGAGGCCGTCATAATAGTCCGCGAGGCCGGCCGCGTTAGGGGCCACGCCGATCTCGGCCATGATCTTGGCCGCAGGGCCTTTCACGGCCTTGCCGTCGATGAACGGCGACACCGCGACGACGGGCACCCTGCGTGCGTCGAGGCGCGCGCGGATGCCGGGGAGGGCGAGGATCGGCGCGATGCTCAACACCGGGTTGGAGGGGCACAGGATGATCGCCTCCAGTGCGGGATCGTCCAGTGCCTGGAGAAGCGCGGGGGACGGCTTCGCAACTTCGACGCCCTCAAATCGGATAGCGCGGAAGCGCGGCTCTGCGCGCCGCCGGACGAAATAATGCTGAAAGTGAAGCTCGCCTTCGTCGGTATCAACCATCGAGCGCACCCGATCGTCGCTCATCGGCGCGACGCGATGGGTTATGCCCAGCGAGGATGCGAGTTGGCTGGTTATTCCGGAAAGGCTGTTTTGCCCGAGCATCCCGGTTCGCGTGACGTGCGTCGCCAGGTCGCGGTCGCCCAAGGCGAACCAGGTGTCGCCCCCGAGTCGCCCGAGCGCGTCCATGAACGCCCAGCTCTCCCCCTCGATGCCCCAGCCCTGGGCTGGGTTGTTGATGCCCGCGAGCGTGTAGCAGACGGTGTCCAGATCCGGGCAGACCAGCAGCCCCAGATGCTCGAAATCATCGCCGGTGTTGACGACGATCATAAGCTGTTCGGGTGGCAGGATGGCCGCGAGCCCGTTTGCGAGCCGCGCGCCGCCGACGCCGCCCGCTAGCGCCAAGATCATGCGAACAGGTCCATATGGCGGGGGCGGATCAGCTCGGCGGCGCTGCCTTCGCGCCGTCCATAGCCCACCCCGCGCGCGAGTACGATCGGCCTTCCTTCGTCGGCCTGACCCATGATCAGCGAGGCCGCCGCGGCAACTTCGTCTGCGAGGCCAAGCTCACTGGTCGCAAGCGTGCGGCCGTGAAGATCGGGCTGACCGCGCAGGTCTACCAGTCCGGGCATTCCGGCCAAGCCGATCGCGGTGCCGGTTGTCCCGGTTCGCCAGGCGCGGCCGAGACTGTCGATGATCAGCACCGCGACGTTCGCGCCGGTGCGCTCCATGAGAGCCTGGCGTATGCGCTGCGCGCTGGCATCGGGATCCTCGGGCAGCAGCAAGGCGAATGTCGCCCCGCCATGATCGATGTTGGACTGGTCGATACCCGCGTTGGCCAGCACGAGTCCCAGCTTGTGGCGAACGACCAGCGCGCCCGTGCGGACCCTCATGACCTCCTGCGACTCACGCAGGATAAGCTCGACGAGCCGCGGATCCTTGTCCGATTGCTCGCCCAGGTCGACTGCCTGGGGAGAGGCCACAACGGTAGCGAGATCGATCAGCCGGCCTTCGGCCTTGGAGACGATCTTCTGCGCGAGAACGATGATGTCGCCGTCGACGAGCGTCTGCCCGTCATGCTCGACGGCTGCCAGTACGATCGTTGTGAGATCGGCGCCGTTTTCGATGAACGGTACGCCGCCGAGGGCGAGCAGTGTCAGCCTGGTGCGATGATCAGTCATGCGAGCGCCTTAGGGGCCACTGCAGGGCAGCGCAATATCGGCAAGTGCAGGCGAGCGAAACCAGGATGGATTGGCGCCCAAAACACAAGTTCAGGTTCGAAATGTCACGCCCGTTCGGACGAACTCCGAACTCAATCCTGGTATCGCTCTCTCGATATGGCGCGCCCGTTCGAACTTTGTTCGAACTATCCGTTGAATCAGGGCGACCATTTCCCGTGGATTGGCGCGCCCGACAGGATTCGAACCTGTGACCCCAAGCTTAGAAGGCTCGTGCTCTATCCAACTGAGCTACGGGCGCGCATAACGCCGCCAGATAGCGTGGTTTGCGCCGCGATGGAACGAGGTTAGTCTGCTCCAATGAAGGATTTTCCCGACATGTCCTCCGGAGCTCTCGCCGCGATCGACGCCGAAGCCCTGAAGGGGCGGCCGCTGCGCTATTTCGATTTCGTGATGGCGGCGTTCGTCACGATCCTGCTTCTGTCGAACGTCCTGGGCGCGGGCAAGGTGGCCAGGGTCGACCTTCCGGGCATCGGTGCCTGGCCCTTCGGCGCCGGCATTTTGTTCTTTCCGATCGGCTATGTGCTGGGCGACATCCTGACCGAGGTCTATGGCTATGCCCGCGCGCGCCGCTGCATCTGGGCGGGAACGGTGGCGCTGCTGTTCATGGCATTCATGAGCTGGGTGGTCGTAGCCCTCCCTCCCGCTGCGGACTGGGGCGGGCAAACGGCCTATGAGCAGGTTTTTGGGCAGGTGCCGCGCATCGTCTTCGCGTCGATCGTCGCCTTCTGGGCGGGCGAGTTCGCGAACAGCTTCGTGCTGGCGAAGATGAAGGTGATGACCCAGGGCAAGCATCTCTGGATGCGGACGATCGGCTCGACGGTGGTAGGGCAGGCGGTCGACAGCATGATCTTCTACCCGTTGGCCTTTCTCGGCGCGGAGGGCTGGACGACCGGGCTCGTGCTCAAGGTGCTCGTCACCCAGTGGGTGCTCAAGGTCAGCTGGGAGGCGATTCTGACACCGGTCACTTATGCCGTCGTCAACTTCCTGAAGCGGCGAGAAGGCATCGACATCTTCGACGGGAAGACCGACTTCACGCCCTTCAGGGCTGCGCTGTAACGGACTGCTGAGGCTACGGCCTCTGCCGGTCCGACGCATCAGCCAATCGAAGGCCGCATCAGGCGACCGTTTCGAGCAGTCCTTCGAACAAGCGGCGACCGTCGGTCTTGCCATGTGCGGCTTCGATCACGCGTTCGGGATGCGGCATCATGCCCAGCACGTTGCCGGCATCGTTGAGGATGCCGGCGATGTTGCGGGCCGAGCCGTTGACGGATTCGGCATAACGGAACGCGACCCGGCCCTCGCCTTCGATCCGGTCGAGCGTCTCGCTGTCGGCGGTGAAATTGCCGTCGTGATGCGCGACCGGCAGGTGAATCGTCTCGCCGGCGTCGTAGCGCGCGGTGAAGGTCGACTGGCTGTTCTCGACGGTCAGCGCCACGTCGCGGCAGACGAAGTTCAGGCCTTCGTTGCGCATCAGCGCGCCTGGCAGCAGCCCTGCTTCGGTCAGGATCTGGAAACCGTTGCAGATGCCCAGCACCGGTATGCCGCGGCCCGCCGCCTCGATGATCGAGGACATGATCCGCGAGCGCGCCGCCATCGCGCCGGAACGCAGATAATCGCCATAGGAGAAGCCGCCGGGCACGGCGATCAGGCCGATGCCCTCCGGCAGCTCGCTTTCGCCATGCCACAGCATCACGGGCGCATGGCCTGTGACCTCGCGGATCGCGACGGCAAGGTCGCGGTCGCAGTTCGATCCCGGAAAGACGATGACGGCGCTCTTCATGGCCTGGTCTCCGCTTTAGCTGCGTTCGATCCGGAAATTCTCGATGACGGTGTTGGCAAGCAGCTTCTTGCACATCGCCTCGATATCGGTGTCGCTGACGCCATCGTCATGGTCGAGTTCGATCAGCTTGCCGGCACGGACATCGTTCACGCCGGAGAAGCCGAGCGAGCCCAGCGCGTGGTGGATCGCCTTGCCCTGCGGATCGAGCACGCCGCCCTTCAGGGTCACATAGACGCGGGTTTTCATCGCGGCCTCATCATTGGAATGTGCCGCCCCTATGGCGACGAAGGGAGCGGCGGGCAAGGGGCGAAGGCTAATAATCGAGCATCGCCGTCAGTGCGGGGCTGAGAAGCTCGACCCCGCTCACGAAGCGGGCTGCGAGCGCCTCCTGCGTCGCTAGCGCCATGCCCCGTTCGATGCCTAGCACCGTAAGCGCGGTTGCCCAGGCATCGGCCAGCATCGCGCTTTTGTGAATGACACTGACCGATCGGATGCCGTTGTCTATCGAGCGGCCCGAGGCCGGATCGATGCTATGCGCACCGCGTCGGTAATCGCCCGAGGTCGCGACCGCCAAGCCATGTAGTGCGATCCGCAAGCGGGGCAGAGCGATGCCGGGCGGATCTTCGAGGTCGACCCACCAGGGATCGCCGTCTGGACGCACGCCCCGCCCGACGAGTTCGCCGCCGATCTCGACCAGAGCGTGGTCGATGCCATGCCCGCCGAGATGATCTGCGATCGCGTCGACCGCATAGCCTTTCGCGATACCCGACAGATCGATTGCCAGTCCGCCGGGCTGCAGCAGGCGCGGGCGATCCCAGCACAGCCGCCGCCGCCCGCCCCCCGCCCGGGCTACCTCGATCTCGCGCACATCCTCCGATCGGCCAGCCGGATCGGGACCAAAGCCGCGAAGATCGACGATCCGACCGATGGCGGGATCGAAGGCGCCTTGGCTACGCCGGGCAATGTCCAAAGCGGCATCAATGACCACAGCGAAGTCCGTGGGGAGCTCGATCCATGTTCCCGGAGCCGCTCGGTTATAGCGGGAGATCACCGAGTCCTCGCGCCAATGGCTCATCTGCGCGTTTATCCCCTCGAGCCGCGCCACGATCGCCGCCTCGACGGCAGACGCATCGCAGCCGGAAGGTGCCGCGAAGCGGACGGACCAGCTCGTGCCCATCGTCTCGCCCGCCAATGTCATCACAGGTCGCGACGGATCGCGATCGGCAAAGGCGGCGATCGCGATCTCGCGGGGCAGAGCGATGCGCGGTTCGCTCAGGGGAGCAGCACCTCGACCGTGGTCATGTAGTTGAGCCGGCGCTGAGCGGCCCGAGGCTCGGACGCCTTCTCATCCGTCGTTGTGGCGTTGATCCAGTACATCCCTGGTGCGGGCCAATCGATCCGGACCAGGCCGTCGGCACCTGTAGTCAGTTCGCGCGCACCATCGTCGTTGCGATAGCGCTTGCCGCCCGGAACCACCGTGACTTTCAGGCCGGCGGCGGGCTTGCCGTCCACGAGGAAGCGGAAGCTTGCCGGTTCGCCCGTGACCAGTTCGTCGGGATGGGTGATCGGTTCGAGCTCGAGGCCCTTGCCAGTCGGCTTGAACACGGTTGTGCTCGGCGCGTCGGCGGTCACGAAGATTTCGTTGCGGCTCGATACTTCGGTCAGCTTGACGTCAGCAGCCTCTGGCGGGATGTCCGCGACCGACACCGCCGCCGGACGGGGCGGGCTCCCGGGCGCGCCCGCTGGCGGCGTCATGGTCGGCCGTCCGCCGACGCGGCGCTCCTCGCCGTTGAGCTTGAAGCTGCCCGTCACGTTCGTGCTCTGGGTGCCGATCTTCCAAGTGCCCGACTTGTCCAGCTTGACGTCGAATGTCGAGCGATAGCGACCGGTGGAGGCGTTCTCGATCCTGGCCTCGCTGCCATCGGGAGCCCACGCCTTGAGCCCGTCCAGCCGCATCGGTTGATGATCGGCGAAGAACAGGTCGTTCGAGGCGGCCGCATCGACGGTGACCCAGCTGTCGGTCCCGGAGAAGATCGTGGCGCTGGGGAGCAGCCACTGGCGATGCGCCGAGGCTGCGACCGGCAGCGCTAGCAGGGCGGCTGCGACAAGACAGGCGGCGACGCGCTTCATGGCCGTTCCTTTCAGCGAGCGGAGAGGGTGATGGTGCCGAGTTCGGTCTTGCCACCGGCCTTGGCGGCCTTGGCGGGCACGCTGATCGGCATCGAGACGACCTCGCGGCCCCCAGTCTCGCGCGCGGCCTCGACATTGAGGACATAGGCGCCGGGCTTGAGATCGGCGGGCAGGGGGATCACATAGCTGCCGGGTGCGCGGGTCGCGCCGCTGATGCCGTCGGCGGGCATGCTCACGTTCTTGCCGCCCTTGCGCCACCACGCACGCAGCTCGGACAGCCATTTGGTGCCCGGCTCGTTGCCGCCCTTTTTCAGATCATACCAGACCGCCACAGTGCGCGCCGCGCCGCCGCCGGCTGGCTCGATCCATACCGCCATATAGGGTTTGTGATATTCGGCGACGTTCAGGCGGGGAATGGTGACGTTGACCGTGCCTGCTGCCATGGCAGGCGCCGCGACCATGCCGCTCAAGGTCAGGAAGGACGAATAACGCATCGATATACTCTCAATGGACGAAGATGAGGATGAGCAGCAGCGGAGCGACCAGGCCAAGGCCGATCAGCGGCCAGGTCAGCGGGCGTGGCTTCGAGTGCATGTAGAGCAGGAACAGCCCTGTGAGCGTGAAGAGGATGCAGGCACCCGCGAAAATATCGATGAACCAGCTCCACGCGCCGCCGGTATTGCGTCCCTTGTGGAGATCGTTGGCCCAGCTGATCCATCCGCGGTCGGTGACTTCGGCCGTCACCGCACCGCTGCGGCGATCGATGCTGATCCATGCGTCTCCGCCGGGGCGGGGCAGGGCGACATAGACTTCGCCGTCGGACCATTCGCCGGCCTTTCCGCCGGGATCCAGTCCGATGCTGTTGCGGAGGTCGTCGGCTACCGAAGCAGGGAGGCTGGCCACGTCCGAGGCGGGTTTCGCAAGTTCGGACAGCAACGGGGCGGCAAGCTGGGCCTTGAGCTCGCGCGTATGGGGGGCGGCGTTTATCGTCGCCGCGTGATTGAGCGTGATGCCGGTCGTGGCGAAGAGCAGCATGCCGATCATCGACACCGCCGCACTCATCCAATGCCACTTATGTAGCTGCTTGAGCCACCAGCCCCGCGACCGATACCAGGGCCTCGATACTGGCTTGCGCCTCTCGACGAAAGTGGCGGGATCAGGCGACCGGTTCACCAGCGCCGAGTAACGCGAAGGCTGTCATGCCGCAATAGCTAATGCGAATAATTCGCAATACAGCGTGGGCGGTTGAAGCGCATGCTGTTCCGTCCGCTCACCCGGCCAAGCCTGCCGAAGCTCGGGCCTTACTCCGGATGAGCGGATCGATCGTCCAACTGGTTGGCTATTGATCCAGGAAGCTGCGCATCTTGCGGCTGCGGCTCGGGTGCTTGAGCTTGCGCAGCGCCTTCGCCTCGATCTGGCGGATCCGCTCGCGTGTCACCGAGAATTGCTGGCCGACCTCCTCGAGCGTGTGATCGGTGTTCATGCCGATGCCGAAACGCATCCGCAGCACGCGTTCCTCGCGCGGAGTGAGGCTCGCCAGGACGCGGGTGACCGTCTCCTTGAGGTTGGCCTGGATCGCGGCATCGACGGGGATGATCGCGTTCTTGTCCTCGATGAAGTCGCCGAGATGAGAATCCTCCTCGTCGCCGATCGGCGTCTCAAGGCTGATCGGCTCCTTGGCGATCTTCATCACCTTGCGGACCTTCTCGAGCGGCATCGACAGACGCTCGGCCAATTCTTCCGGCGTCGGCTCGCGGCCGATCTCGTGGAGGATCTGGCGGCTCGTACGGACGAGCTTGTTGATCGTCTCGATCATGTGAACCGGAATGCGGATGGTCCGCGCCTGATCGGCGATCGAGCGGGTGATCGCCTGCCGGATCCACCAGGTCGCATAGGTGCTGAACTTGTAGCCGCGCCGATATTCGAACTTATCGACGGCCTTCATCAGCCCAATATTGCCCTCCTGGATCAGATCCAGGAACTGCAATCCACGGTTGGTATATTTCTTCGCGATCGAGATCACGAGCCGCAGATTCGCCTCGACCATTTCCTTCTTGGCGATTCGCGCTTCGCGCTCGCCCTTCTGGACCATGTTGACGATGCGGCGGAACTCGCTGAGTGCCATGCCGGTTGCTTGAGCAATCTCGTTGATCTCATTGCGAATCCGTTCGACGGCATCGACCTCAGTGGCCGCGAAATTCGCCCACTTCTTGTCGATCTTGGCGACTCGCTCCAGCCAGCCTTCTTCCATCTCGTGGTTGATATAGGCGTCGAGGAAGTCCTTGCGCGGCACCTTGTGGCGCTCCGCCAGGCGCAGCATCTGGCCGCCCAGCGTGGTCAGCCGGCGGTTGAACGAGTAGAGCTGGTCGACGAGATATTCGATCTTGGCGCCATGGAACTGGACGCTCTCGACCTCGGCGGTCAGCTGTTCGCGCAGCTCCTGATAGCGGTCCTCTTCGGACGACGGAAAGTCGTCGCCGACGCTGAGCGCGGCGACACGCGACGCCTGAACGGCGGAGAACGACTTGTAGAGGTCGGTGATCGTCGCGAACCGCTCCAGCGCCAGCGGCTTGAGCTGCTCTTCCATCTGGGCAAGGCTGAGGGTGTTGTCCTCATCATCGTCTTCCTGCGGGCGCGGTGTGCGCCGTTCGGTCATCGATTCCTCGTCTTCGTCGGCGGCGGGCTCCTCCTCGGGCTCTTCCTCCTCCTTGAAGGTCGGCCCGGCGGTCTCGGCGGAGATTTCGCCGCCTTCGTCCTCATTCTCGACCTGCTCGGCGGTCGGACCCTTCGACAGCATGGCGTCGAGATCGAGGATCTCGCGCAGCTGCATCGTGCCTTCGTTGAGCGCGTTGGACCAGTCGATGATCGCATTGAAGGTGATCGGGCTCTCGCACAGCCCCAGGATCATCGTATCGCGACCGGCCTCGATCCGCTTGGCGATGGCGATCTCGCCCTCGCGGCTGAGCAGTTCGACGGCACCCATCTCGCGCAGATACATCCGCACCGGATCGTCGGTGCGATCGACGGTTTCCTTCTTGACGGTGGTGGTGAGGGCAGGGCCGGTATCTGCCTCCTCGGACGCGGCGGCCTCGTCGGCGCTGTCGTCCTCGGGCTGCTCGTCCTCGCCGCCTTCCTCGTTCTCGACGATGTTCACGCCCATTTCGTTGAGCGCGGACATCACGTCCTCGAGCTGATCGGAGGTCATCTGGTCCTGCGGCAGCGCTTCGTTGAGCTGCTCATAGGTGATGTAGCCCTTGCGCTTGGCGCGGGCGATCAGCTTCTTCAGCGACCCTTCGTTGAGATCGATGAGCGGGGCATCGCCATCAGTCCGATCGCCACCATCGCTCCCGTTCGTCTTCGCCATTAAGACCAGCCCTCAATTCGAATAAGCTGGGCCGAACCCGGCCCAAACAAGTTTAAGCGCCCTCGCCGTCCCCGCCCTGGGCGAGATCGGTGAGCGCGCGATCCGCCGCGTCGCGGGCCATAAGCAGTCTGCGCTGCTCGTCCAGCCCCGCATCGTCGGTTGCCATACCCAGCCTCTCAGTGGCCTCCCGCAGCGCCGCATCCAGCATGGGACGCGCCGCCAGGGCCTCGATTGCCGCCGAAAGATCGCGCACAGCACGGTCAGGATCGGCATTGCCGCGCAAGAAGGAAAAGGCAAGAGCGTTCGTTGCCTTGAGCTCCTCGACCAGGACCCCGAACCCTGCCTCACGCAATATGGTTTCAAGGCTGTCCTTTTCAAGCGGGGTTCCGCCGAGGCTGGCCTCGAAAGCGGCCGAGCGGAGGCGCTCCAGCCGTTCATCGCCCAGCTGGAGCCGGGCGATGGCCTCGATGTCGGTGGCGAACAGCGCGGGATAGCGCAACAGGCCGGACAGGATTGCGCGGACCAGCATCCGGTCGATGCCAGACAGGTTGACGGCATGGGCGGCCCGCGATGGCGGCAGGGGTTCCGGCTTCCAGGGCTTGCCAGGACGACGGCCGCCGCCGTTGCCGCCGCTGGCCGGGAACGATCGCTCGAACGGGCGGCGCGGCGCGGCGGCGAACAGTTCGTCGAAGCGGCGGCGGAACTCGCCCTGATACTGCTCGCGGACATCTCGGTCCTGGATCGTGCCGGCCAGCTCGCCGAGCCTTTTGCGCAGGCCCGCTCGCGCCTCCGGCGTGCCGAGCGGCTGCGCCTCATATTCGCTGCGCCAGAGCAGCTCGTCGAGGCTGATCGCCTGGCCGAACACCGCCTCGACGGCGGAAGCGCCACCTGCCCTTACCAGATCGTCGGGATCCTGTCCGCCGGGCAGCAGAGCGAATCGCAGCGTGCGGCCAGGCGCGATCATCGGCAAGGCGCGCTGGGCGGCGCGGATCGCGGCCTTCTGCCCGGCCTTGTCGCCATCGAAGCACAGGATAGGCACTTCCGCCATCCGCCACAGCCGTTCGAGCTGCATCTCGGTCAGCGCCGTACCGAGCGGGGCGACAGCCTCGTCGATGCCGGCCTTCGCCAGCGCGATGACGTCCATATAGCCCTCGACCGCAACGATCCGTCCCGCCTTGCGTGAGGCGGGCCCCGCGCGATCGATGTTGAACAAGGTGCGGCCCTTGTCGAACAGCGGCGTTTCGGGGGAGTTCAGATATTTGGGCTCGCCGCTGTCAAGGATGCGGCCGCCGAACGCGATCACCCGCGCGCGCTGGTCGCGAATCGGGATCATCAACCGGCCGCGGAACCGGTCGTAAGGCTCCTTTTCCTCGACCAGGATCAGCAGACCGGTTTCGATCAGCTTGCTCTCGCCAAACGCTTTGAGCGCGTTCTTTAGCTTGCCGCGCGAATCGGGTGCGAAGCCTATATGGAAGGCCGCCGCGAGCCGGTCGTCGATGCCGCGCCGCTTGAGATAGGCGCGCGCCTCCGCCCCCTCCATGCCGGCAAGCTGCTCCTCGAACCACATGGCAGCACCGGCCATCACCTCATGCAGCCCGGCATGATGGTCGTTGCGCTCGGCGGCGCGGGGATCGGGGGCAGGGACATCTAACCCGGCCGCCTGGGCCAGTTCCTTGACAGCATCCATGAACGGCAGGCCCTTGGCCTCCGTCAGGAAGCGGATCGCGTCGCCATGCGCGCTGCAGCCGAAGCAGTGGTAGAAGCCCTTGTCGTCGTTGACATAGAAGCTGGGCGACTTCTCGTTATGGAACGGACAGCAGGCCTTGAACTCGCGGCCGGCTTTCACGAGCTTCACCGATCGGCCGATCAGCGTCGAGAGCGTGGTGCGCGTGCGCAGCTCGTCGAGGAATTGCGGGGAGAGGGACATCGCTGCTTACTCCCCTCCCTGCCAAGGGAGGGGTTGGGGGTGGGTCAGGCCGTCCAACAGGTCGAGCTTGGAAGGGCGACCGGCCGCTGCCTCGCGGATAGCAGCCAGAACGCCATCCAGATTGTTCCCAATATCCGAGTTCATGAATCTCAGTACATGATATCCCGCCCGCCCAAGCGCGAAGTCTCGCTCCGCATCCCTCGCACGCTCATGGGTATCGCCGTCAATTTCGATCACGAGACGCAGATTGCGGCAGACGAAGTCACAGATGAAGCCCTGAAGCACGATCTGACGAGAGAATTTCAGATTGTTGAGTTGCGATGCCCGAAGAGCCTGCCAGAGCTTCTCCTCCAGCGGGGTCGGCTCCGCTCGCATCTTTCGGGCAAAGCCCGCTAGCCTTGGATTGATTCTGCGCGGCGTAACCCACCCCCTACCCCTCCCTTGGCAGGGAGGGGAGCTTTTAAGCCAGCCGCGCCTTCACCAGGCCGCTGGCCTTCGCCATGTCCATCTGGCCGGCGTGGCGATCCTTCAGCGCCGCCATCACCCGGCCCATATCCTTGACCGACGCCGCGCCCAGCTCGGTGGCGATTGTGTCGATGGCTGCTTTCGCTTCCTCCTCGCTCATCTGCTGCGGCAGGAAGCGTTCGATTACCGCGACCTCGGCGGCTTCGGCTGCCGCGAGTTCGGGGCGGTTGCCCTTCTCGTACATGTCGATCGACTCGCGGCGCTGCTTGATCATCTTCTGGAGCACCTCGGTGATCAGCAGATCGTCTTCAGGCTGGCTGGATGCGGTGCGCAGCTCGATGTCCCGATTCTTGATCGATGACTGAATCAGGCGGATCGCCGCGGTCGTGGTGGTGTCGCGCGCCTTCATAGCGACGACGAGCGCCGTCTTGATATCGTCTCGAATCATGGGGGGCCTGTCGCAGCTGGATCGGAAAGGCGAATGCTAGCACAGAGATTCTTATTTTAATAGAATTGACCCTGCCGGGACCGGTGCCTAGTTACGCCGCCGTTTGCCCCGCACCCTGTTGCCAAGAGGAGAGCCCGATCGTGGCCGAAACCGATCACGCGCGTCTGACACCCCCCGAGGGCGCAACGGGCGTTTTGGTGTTGGGTGACGGCACTTTAATCTGGGGGAGGGGATTCGGCGCGACCGGCGATGCGGTCGGCGAAGTCTGCTTCAATACGGCGATGACCGGCTATCAGGAGGTGATGACTGATCCCTCCTATGCCGGGCAGATCATCACCTTCACCTTCCCTCATATCGGCAATGTCGGCACCAACATCGAGGATGTCGAGGGGATCAACCCGCACGCGCTCGGCATGGTCGTGCGGGAGGATGTCACCAACCCGGCCAATTTCCGCTCGACCCAGCATCTCGATGCCTGGTTGAAGGCCAATGGCCGGATCGGCCTGTCCGGCGTCGACACCCGGGCGCTGACCCGCGCGATCCGGATCGGCGGCGCGCCGAACGGCGTTATCGCGCACAGCCCGGACGGCAGGTTCGACATTGCTGCCCTGGAGCAGAAGGCGCGCGCCTGGCCAGGCCTCGAGGGCATGGACCTCGCGAAACAGGTCTCATGCACCCAGAGCTACAAATGGTCCGACGGTCTGTGGTCCCTGGGCGAGGGCTATGACGTCGATGCCGCGCAGTCCGACGCTCCGCATGTCGTCGCGATCGATTTCGGCCTGAAGCGCAACATCCTGCGCAATCTCGTCGCGGCGGGCGCCCGCGTCACGGTGGTCCCCGCCACCGCCACCTTCGAGGAGGTGATGGCGCACGAGCCGGATGGCGTGTTTTTGTCCAACGGGCCGGGCGATCCGGCCGCCACCGGCGAATATGCCGTGCCGGTGATCCACCAACTGCTCGAGATCGGCAAGCCGCTCTTCGGCATCTGCCTGGGCCACCAGATACTCGGGCTCGCTGTGGGCGCGAAGACCTTCAAGATGCACCAGGGGCACCGCGGCGCGAACCATCCGGTCAAGCGCGCCGATGACGGCAAGGTCGAGATTACATCGATGAACCACGGCTTCGCGGTCGACGCGGAGACGCTGCCGGCCAATGCCGAGGCCACCCATGTGTCGCTGTTCGATGGTTCGCTGGCGGGGCTTCGGCTGACCGACAAGCCGGCGTTCAGCGTGCAGTACCACCCCGAGGCCAGCCCCGGGCCGCAGGACAGCCATTATCTGTTCGAGCAGTTCGTGAGCCAGCTCAAGTGAAGGCATGGCTCGCAGCGGCGGCTCTGGCCTGTCTCGCCGTGCCCATCAACGCGGCCGAGCGATCTGCGAACCGCATCACGGAAGGAGAGCTCGACACTATGGCCGATCTCTGTTCGGTGGAAAGATCGTCTTTCAAGTTGTTGAAATCAGGTAATATAAAGTTCAAGTCCCGGAAGATGGCGCGGCACAAGACCTTCGGCTGCCTGCTGAACAAGGTCATGCGGGACTATCCCGAAACGCGCATCATCTTCCCTGACAAAGCGCCTCGTTCGAAAGCCCGATAATGCCCAAACGCACCGACATCTCCTCCATCCTGATCATCGGCGCGGGGCCCATCGTGATAGGGCAGGCCTGCGAGTTCGATTATTCGGGCACGCAGGCGTGCAAGGCGCTGCGCGAGGAGGGCTATCGCATCATCCTCGTCAACTCGAATCCTGCGACGATCATGACCGATCCGGACATGGCCGACGCCACCTATGTGGAACCGATCACGCCGGAAATAGTGGCCAAGATCATCGAGAAGGAGCGGCCGGACGCCGTGCTGCCGACGATGGGCGGGCAGACCGCGCTCAACACTGCGCTCGCTCTGTTCAACGACGGTACGTTGGAAAAATATGGCTGCCAGATGATCGGCGCCGATGCCGAGGCTATCGACAAGGCCGAGGATCGGATGAAGTTCCGGCGGGCAATGGACAAGATCGGCCTCGAAAGCCCGCGCTCCGACGTCGCGCACAGCGTCGACGAGGCGTTGCGCGCGCTCGATTTCGTTGGGCTGCCGGCGATCATCCGGCCGAGCTTCACCATGGGCGGCACCGGCGGCGGCATCGCCTATAACAAGGACGAGTTTCTCAAGATCGTGACCGGCGGGCTCGATGCCTCCCCGACCACCGAAGTGCTGATCGAGGAGTCGGTGCTCGGGTGGAAGGAATATGAGATGGAGGTGGTGCGGGATCGCAACGATAACTGCATCATCATCTGTTCGATCGAGAATATCGATCCGATGGGTGTCCATACAGGTGACTCGATCACCGTCGCGCCGGCGCTGACGCTGACCGACAAGGAATATCAGATCATGCGCAACGCCTCGATCGCGGTGCTGCGCGAGATTGGGGTCGAGACCGGCGGATCGAACGTGCAGTTCGCGGTCAATCCGGTCGATGGCCGCCTGGTCGTGATCGAGATGAACCCGCGCGTGTCGCGCTCCTCGGCGCTGGCGTCGAAGGCGACCGGCTTCCCGATCGCCAAGGTCGCCGCCAAGCTGGCCGTCGGCTATACGCTCGACGAGATCATGAACGACATCACCGGCGCGACCCCCGCCTCGTTCGAACCGACGATCGACTATGTCGTCACCAAGATCCCACGATTCGCCTTCGAGAAGTTCAAGGGCGCCGAGCCGCTGCTGTCGACCGCAATGAAATCGGTCGGCGAGACGATGGCGATCGGCCGCAACATCCACGAGTCGATGCAGAAGGCGCTGCGCGGCCTGGAGACCGGCCTTGCCGGCTTCAACATTATCGAAAGCCTCCGCGGTGCGTCCAAGTCGGTGATCGAGGAGGAGCTTGCCCGGCCGACTCCCGACCGCTTCCTCGTCGCTGCCCAGGCCCTGCGCGAAGGGATGACGGTGGAAGAGATCCACCGTATCTCGAAGTTCGATCCCTGGTTCCTAGAGCGCCTCGCAGAGATCGTCACAGCCGAGGAGCAGATCTGCCGTGATGGCCTGCCGCGGGACGCCGCTGGTATGCGGCGCCTCAAGGCGATGGGCTTTTCGGACAAGCGGCTCGCTTGGCTGGCGCTGCAATCGGCCAACCTTGCGGGCATGTCACACGAGCAGGCGCGAGGATCGGGCATAGTCCACGACGCGGCGAAAGCGATGACCGGCGGCATCACCGAGAAGGAGGTGCGCGCGCTGCGCCACCGGCTCGGCGTACGCCCGGTGTTCAAGCGGATCGACACCTGCGCGGCTGAGTTCGAGGCGAAGACGCCGTACATGTACTCGACCTATGAGGCGCCGAGCTTCGGCACGCCCGAGTGCGAGAGCATGCCCACAGACCGTGAGAAGATCGTCATTCTTGGCGGCGGTCCGAACCGGATCGGGCAGGGGATCGAGTTCGATTATTGCTGCTGCCATGCCTGCTTTGCGCTCGCCGACGCGGGCTATGAGACGATCATGGTCAACTGCAATCCCGAGACGGTCTCGACCGATTACGACACGTCGGACCGGCTCTATTTCGAGCCGCTGACGGCGGAGGACGTGCTGGAGATCCTCCACGTCGAGCAGTCCAACGGGACGCTCAAGGGGGTGATCGTCCAGTTTGGCGGGCAAACCCCGCTCAAGCTTGCACAGGAACTCGAGGACGCCGGCATTCCGATCCTCGGCACCTCGCCCGACGCCATCGATCTTGCCGAGGACCGCGAGCGCTTCGCCGATCTGGTCGGCAGGCTCGGCCTCAAGCAGCCGCGCAACGGCCTTGCCCGCAGCCGCGAGGAGGCGCTCGCTGTCGCCGAGCGGGTCGGTTATCCGGTACTGATGCGTCCCTCCTATGTGCTGGGTGGCCGCGCCATGGAGATCGTCGAGGACCCCGCACAGCTCGACCAATATATCAACACTGCTGTACAAGTATCTGGTGATTCACCAGTTCTCATCGATCAATATTTGCGCGATGCGATCGAAGTCGATGTCGATGCGATCTGCGACGGCGACGATGTGGTGGTCGCCGGCGTGCTCCAGCATATCGAGGAGGCGGGCGTGCATTCTGGTGACAGCGCCTGCTCGCTGCCGCCCTACAGCCTGTCGCGCGACATCATCGACGAAATCGAAAAGCAGACCGACGCGCTGGCGCGGGCGCTGTCGGTGCGCGGGCTGATGAACGTGCAGTTCGCAGTCAAGGACGGCGCGGTGTACCTGATCGAGGTCAATCCGCGGGCGAGCCGCACGGTACCGTTCGTCGCCAAGGCCATCGGTCAGCCGATCGCCAAATTCGCGGCGCGGGTTATGGCTGGCGAGAAGCTGAAGGACCTGCCGAAGATCGACCTCGATGTCGCGCATATCGCGGTGAAGGAAGCGGTGTTCCCGTTTGCGCGTTTCCCCGGCGTCGATCCGGTCCTCAGCCCGGAGATGAAATCGACCGGCGAGGTGATGGGTATCGACAGCGATTTCGCAACCGCCTTCGCGAAGGCGCAGCTGGGGGCGGGGACCAAGCTTCCGCTTGGTGGCACGGCTTTCGTCTCGGTCAAGGAGAGCGACAAGAGCCCTATCCTGCCGGCGGTTCAGAAGCTGATCGCGATGAACTTCACGATCCTCGCCACAAGCGGCACCGCGGCCTATCTGCGCGCGCAGGGGCTGGAGGTCGAGACCGTCCTGAAGAAGCGGGAGGGCAGGCCCAACATCGTCGATCGGATCGTCGATGGCGATGTCGATCTGATCTTCAACACCACCGAGGGCTGGCAGTCGCTGCTCGATTCCAAGGCGATCCGCACATCCGCACTTTATGGGCGGGTACCCTATTTCACCACCGCGGCAGCCAGCGTCGCTGCGGCACAGGCGATCGAGGCGCTCAGGGAGCGCAAGCTTGAAGTACGCGCGCTTCAATCCTATTATTCAGCATCGCACGCCTGATCCCCACATTGCAGGAGACGGTGCGGGCGGCCCGACTGGGGCCGGCCGGGGATTGCGGCTT
The DNA here is from genome assembly GCF_037861105.1 of Rhizorhabdus argentea. Classification (NCBI taxonomy): domain Bacteria; kingdom Pseudomonadati; phylum Pseudomonadota; class Alphaproteobacteria; order Sphingomonadales; family Rhizorhabdaceae; genus Rhizorhabdus; species Rhizorhabdus argentea. The sequence continues at coordinate 127,648 of NZ_JBANFK010000009.1, read as the reverse complement.
TTGACGAAGGGGTTCGAGGACGATGGCGAGCGTTGAGAAGATGCCGATGCTGGCGGAGGGGCAGAAGATGCTCACCGAAGAGCTCGCGCGCCTCAAAGCCGAACGGCCGACGATCATCGATGCGATCGAGGAAGCTCGCGCGCATGGCGATCTGTCGGAAAATGCCGAATATCATGCGGCCAAGGAACGCCAGGGCCAGATCGAGGCGTCGATCGCCGACATCGAGGATCGGCTGAGCCGCGCCCAGGTGATCGATCCGCGCGATCTGTCTGGCGACAAGATCGTGTTCGGCGCGACTGTCACCCTGCTCGACGACGACAACAAGCCGGTCCGCTACCAGATTGTCGGCCAGACCGAAGCAGACGCCAAGTCGGGCAAGATCTCCTATAATTCGCCGCTCGGTCGCGCCCTCATCGGCAAGCGCGTCGACGATGAGGTAGAGGTGACGGTGCCGTCGGGCGACCGCTTCTACGTCGTGTCGAAGATCGAGTTCATCTGAACCGCGTGGCGGCAGCGATGGGATCGCCGCCGGCGCGCGCCACCAGCGTTGTCGCCGTTGTGACGGTGGCGAGTTTTGTGCTGCTGATGCTGTCCGGTCGGGCGGAGAGCGCCGATCTGCTCGGCGGCTTCGTGCCGGCGCGCCTCAGCGGCTTCGAACTTCCCGGCGCGCTTCCGATCTGGATCACCCCGCTGACAGCCACCTTGCTGCATGGCGGGCTGTTCCATATCGGCTTCAACCTGCTGATGTTCGTCTTTTGCGGGCGGATGGTGGAGGCGGTAATCGGGCCCCTCGGGCTTGCGATCCTGTATGTAGTCGGCGCCTATGCGGCGGCGGGCGCACAATATCTCGCCGGCCCCTATGACATGGCGCCGATGATCGGCGCGAGCGGTGCTGTTTCGGCGGTGTTCGGCGCCTATGCGCTACTCTATGGCCGCCCGCGCGGCTTCGCCGCCCATCCGCGGATCGGACTTGCGGTCAACATCCTCTGGCTGGCAGCGGCCTGGGTCGGCGTGCAGTTCCTCATGGGGATGGCGCTGGGAATTATGGGCATGGCCATCGCGACTGCCGCGCATGTCGGCGGATTTGTCGCCGGCCTGGCGTTGATCCGGCCGCTGCTGGCGATGGAACGGCGCGCCATCTAGCTTTGTCATCCCGACGCAGGCCGGATGTCCCTCGTCTCGTGAGACCAGCTGGTCCCAACGCTCGCGGCTCCCGGGCTCCGCCGGAGCGACGAGAGAAGCAAAGCTACGCCAGGTCGGGCTCGAGCAGTTTGTGCAGGTGGACCACCACATATTTCATCTCGGCGTCGTCCACCGTGCGCTGGGCTGCGCCGCGCCAAGCCTTCTCGGCGCTCTTATAGTCCTTGAAGAAGCCGACGACATCGATCTTGGACAAGTCTTCGAAATCGAGCCCCCGCGGATCCGTGACGCGCCCGCCGAAAACGAGATGAATCTTGCTCATGCTGATACTCCGTTGATCACCCGCAGGCGGTGAGGCCGTGCTCCACCTCCTGTCGAAAAACGGCTGCGATTGAAAGATCGTTGTGCAGGAATGGACGGCACGCTGCGGGCGTGCCGTCGCTCGCGAGATATCAGCCGCGCGCCTTCATCATGGCGATGAGGCCATCGATGCCCTTACGCTGGATAATTGCGTCGAAATCCTGCCCCTGCGTTACTGCGAGGTTGATGTTCGCAACGGTCAGGTTCGTCACCTTGAACGCGCCGCCGACCTGGGCGACCGACCATACGGCGGTGATCGGTTGGGCACCGGGCTTCTGGACCTGAGTCGTGACGTTGAAGCCGCTTCCGGCCGGGGCGGTGCGGATCACCTTCATCGACGCATTCGCATAGTCGTACAGATTATCGGAATAGGTGCCGATGATGAAGGTCGGGATGGCCTGCTTGTACGATGCCTTCTGCGCCGGCGTGATCTGGCTGGACCAGCGACGGATCAGCCGCTCGCCGATCGCATCGATGGCGAAATGCTGTGACAGAAGATCGCGGAACTTCGCCCGTACAGCGGCCTTGTTCCCGGTCTTGAGAACAGCGAACGCTTCGGTGCCGAGCGACGAGACGAACGTGCCGGCGTCCTGGTTGGCTACGACGGCCGCCTCGACGGGCGCGATCGGGGCGGTGATCATGGTGGCGGACATCAGCGCCGCGCCGGCAATATACAATATGGTCTTCATTATTCGCCTTCTCTGCATGGGCTCGCCATAGGCGCGCCATTGGGCACCGCCTTAGAAGCGGCGCCATGAACCCTGATTGAACCGTGGCCGTTCCGAAACAATCAGTGGCGAACGGCTTCGACGGCGGCGCTGCCGGCGGTTTCCGCGATCTGCGCGATCGAGTCGATCAGCTTGCCGACCGTCTTGCCCGCCGAATTGCTGCTGATGCCGAGCTCGTCCAGCTTGGCCTGACCGGCCTCGCGAGCGGCCGAGGCGGCACCCTTGGCTTTGTCGTTGATCGAGCCGCCAATCGATCCGAGCAGCTGCTCTTCCTGGCGCGTGCGCGGCAGCAGCGCGCCGATCACCGCGCCCAGCGCCACGCCGCCGACCAGTGCCGCCACCGGAAAGGCGTCGACGCCCTCAGCGGCTTTCCGGCTCGCCGCGCGCGCGGCGGCGCTGCTGCCTTTGAGTTTCTCGCCCGCCACCGCCGTAACGCGGGTGGCGCGCGCTTTGATGCCGGCTGCACCTTTCGCCGCCTGCCCGGCCCGATTGTCCGGGTTTCCGGTGCTGGGGGCGTTCTTGCCCCGGCCCGTCTTGCCCTGCTCACCCTTGCCTTGCGTCTTCATGAGATCGTCTCCTCGTCTTGCGATCGGGGCGATCGCGCAGCCTGTTGGCGTTTCAAACTCGCCGCGCTTCGCCGGGTTGCACGACCAAGCCCCACGACGAAGCGATAGATGGGCGGGCGAACCATCAGCAGCAGGATGGTAATGGCTGCAGCCGTCGCCCGCGCCGGCCGCCGGCGGACAGCGGCGAGCGTAGCGTGACTTAACAGCTGCGCCCGGTCGACGACCTCATCGGCGAGATCGGCGAGCAATGCCTGTGGGTGCAGCCGGGCTTGAGCTTCTCCCACCGTTTCGGCCAATTCGGCGCGCGCCAGCTGCGAGCGTTCCCGCATGCGGCTGAAGAGCTCGTCGAGCCGGCTCACCCCCTTGCCGTCGTCTTTGTCGTCGTCGTCGATATCCTCGACGACGAGCATCAGCTTCTTGACGCCCGCGCGGATCAGAATGACAGCGAGACCGACTCCCAGCACCACGGACACCGCCGCCCCCCCGAGCCGGCCGATCCAGGGGGTAAGCACGAACGACAGGGTGACGAGGAAGGTCACGGCCGCCGCCTGGCCCATAATCGCGCCGATCAGGCACAGCAACGCCCCCGTGCGAGCTCGGCCGATGCGCCGATAGAAATCGGTGCGAAACACCGTGAGCTCGGCCTTGGCGACTGTCCGCGCGTCATCGAACAGCCGCGCAAGCAGCGCGCCGATCGATTCCTGTTCCTGTTCCCGCCCCGACAACAACGGATCAGCTGATCGGCGGTACGAAGCCCGGCGCGCCTGGCGTTGACATGGGGCTATCCGGGTCAACGGTTTCCGGAGCGCCCTTGCGCGCCGGTGTAGCGGCTTCTTCCTCGGGCGCCGCTTTGCCGGCCTTGGGCGTGAAGCCCGATTTCACCACGCGGGCCGCCAGGAAACCGACCGCCGCCGCCGCGGCGATTGCGACGGCGGGTGAGCTGCGGACCGCGTTGCGGGCATCGTCGATCAGTTCGTCGGCATCCTTGTCGCGCAGCGTGTTGGCGAGGCTGCTGACCGCATCGGCGGCTTGCTGGACGTAGCCGCCATATTGGCCGCCGAGCTTGCCGCTGACCTGGTTGGCCGCGTCGCCGACGAGGCTCGCGACATTGTCGAGCGCCTCGACCGCGCGGTCCTTGCCCTGGCCGGCATAGTCACGCGCCCGCGACGCCGCCTGCTCGGTGAAGCTCGATGCGGTGTCGCCGAACGCCTTCCGGGCGCTTTCGAACGGGCTTTCGGCAGCGTTGCCGGTGCCGTCGTTCAGATTGTCGGTCGCCATGTCGATCGTCTCCATTGGGAAGTCAGTCCATCAACCACGTGGGGAGGATAGCGTTCCTTTTCCAGATCCGAAACGACTTCATATTTGCCTATCTTCAGCCGCGCGGATAGAGCGCGCGCAACTCACCGTCCACCAGCAAAGGTATTCGCGCACATGACCGCCATCGTCGACGTCCATGCCCGTCAGATCATCGATAGCCGTGGCAACCCCACCGTCGAGGTCGACGTGACCCTGGAGGACGGCAGTTTCGGCCGCGCAGCGGTGCCGTCCGGTGCCTCGACCGGCGCCTATGAGGCGGTCGAGAAGCGTGACGGCGACAAGAAGAAGTGGCTGGGCAAGGGCGTCGAGACCGCAGTCGATGCCGTCAACGGCGATATCGCCGATGCCATCATCGGCATGGAAGCCGAAGATCAGGGCGAGATCGACGCGCGCATGATCGAACTCGACGGCACCCCCAACAAGAGCCGACTCGGTGCAAATGCGATTCTCGGCGCGAGCCTCGCGGTCGCTCGCGCGGCGGCCGAAGCGCGCGCGTTACCGCTCTATCGCTATGTCGGCGGCGTTTCGGCTTCGGTGCTGCCGGTGCCGATGATGAACATCATCAATGGCGGCGCGCATGCCGACAATCCGATCGATTTCCAGGAATTCATGATCATGCCGGTCGGTGCGCCGACGCTGTTCGACGCGGTTCGCTGCGGTTCGGAGATCTTCCACACCCTGAAGAAGGCGCTGCACGACAAGGGGCTGGCGACGGCGGTCGGCGACGAGGGCGGCTTTGCCCCCAATCTCGCGTCGGCGCCCGATGCGCTCGACTTCATCATGCAGTCGATCGAAAAGGCCGGCTACCGGCCCGGCGACGATGTCGTGCTGGCGCTCGATTGCGCAGCAACCGAGTTCTTCAAGGACGGCGTCTATGATTTCCACGGCGAGGGCGTGAAGCGCTCGCCAGCCGAAATGGCCGCCTATCTCGCCAAGCTCGCCGCCGACTATCCGATCTTCTCGATCGAGGACGGCATGGGCGAGGATGATTTCGAGGGCTGGAAGATCCTGACCGACCTGATCGGCAACAAGTGCCAGTTGGTTGGCGACGATCTGTTCGTGACCAATCCGAAGCGGCTCGCGCAGGGGATCAAGGACGGCCTGGCCAACTCGCTGCTCGTCAAGGTCAACCAGATCGGCACTCTCACCGAGACGCTCGAGGCGGTCAACATGGCCCATCGCGCAGGCTATACGGCGGTCATGTCGCACCGCTCCGGCGAAACCGAAGACTCCACCATCGCCGACCTCGCCGTGGCCACCAACTGCGGACAGATCAAAACGGGCAGCCTCGCCCGTTCCGATCGGCTCGCCAAGTACAACCAGCTCATCCGCATCGAGGAAGAGCTCGGCACGGTTGCCACCTATGCGGGGCGTGCCGCGATCAAGGCGCTGCGCTAACTCCTCCCGCACCACCCCCGCCCGGCGCCTGCTTCGCACGTAGGCGAGGGCCGGGGGTGACGATCACAGCGCACCGACCTTTCCACCGTCTCTCCGACCAGGACTTCCCCATGAAAACCCCCACCGCAGCCGCCCCAGACACAGTCACCCTGAAGCGCGCGCTGCTGTCGGTGTCCGACAAGAGCGGGCTCGTCGAACTGGGCCAGGCTCTGGCTGGGTGGGGCGTCGAGCTCGTCTCGACCGGCGGCACCGCAAAGGCGCTACGGGACGCGGGCCTGGCGGTGAAGGACGTGTCCGACATCACCGGCTTTCCCGAGATGATGGACGGCAGGGTCAAGACTTTGCATCCGATGGTGCATGGCGGGCTGCTCAGCGTGCGTGACGATCCCGAGCACGCGCGGGCGATGGCCGAGCATGGCATCGGCGCGATCGATCTGGTGGTGGTCAACCTCTACCCCTTCGCGCAGACCGTGGCCAAGGGCGCCGGGCGCGACGAGATCATCGAGAATATCGATATAGGCGGGCCGTCGATGGTGCGCTCGGCGGCCAAGAACCACGCCTATGTCACCATCGCCACCGATCCCGCCGACTATGCGGAGATCATCGCGAGCGGCGGCAGCGTCAGCTTCGACATGCGCAAGCGTTTCGCCGCCAAGGCCTTCGCCGCGACGGCGACCTATGACGCGATGATTTCCGCCTGGTTTGCGCATGCGGATCAGGGCCAGTTTTTCCCCGACACGCTGTCGGTGCCGATTCGCAAGGCGGAAGAGCTGCGTTACGGCGAGAATCCGCACCAGCAGGCCGCGCTCTATGTACCGGTCGGGCCTGGCGCCCACGGCGTCGCCCAGGCGGTCCAGGTCCAGGGCAAGGCGCTCAGCTACAACAATTACAACGATGCCGACGCTGCGCTGGAGCTGGTGAGCGAGTTTCGCGACGGGCCGCCGACGGTGGTGATCGTCAAGCACGCCAACCCGTGCGGCGTTGCCACCGGAGAGACGCTGATCGAGGCTTATGAGGCTGCGCTCGCTTGCGACAGCGTTTCGGCCTTCGGGGGCATCATCGCAGTTAACCGGCCGCTGGATGGCAAGACCGCTGAAGCGATCAGTGGCATCTTCACCGAGGTAGTTGCTGCGCCCGACGCCGATCAGGACGCGAGGGCGGTGTTCGCCAAGAAGAAGAATCTTCGATTGCTGCTGACCGGCGAACTGCCCGATCCCGCGCGCGCCGGCGTCGCGATGAAGACCATCGCCGGGGGCATGTTGTTCCAGTCGCGCGATAATGGTCAGATAGCCGAGGCGGATCTCAAGGTCGTCACGAAGCGGGAACCCAGCGCACAGGAGCTCAAGGACTGCCTGTTCGCCTGGACGGTCGCCAAGCATGTGAAATCCAATGCCATCGTCTACGCAAAGGACGGCTCGACCGCCGGCGTGGGAGCTGGCCAGATGAACCGACTCGAATCTGCCCGCATTGCCGCCTGGAAGGCGAAGGACGCCGCCGACAAGGCGGGATGGAGCGAACCGCGGACCATCGGCTCCGCGGTAGCCTCCGACGCATTCTTCCCCTTCGCGGACGGCTTGCTCGCTGCAGTGGAAGCAGGCGCCACGGCCGTCATCCAACCCGGCGGCTCGATCCGTGATGCCGAGGTGATCGCCGCCGCGGACGAGGCGGGGCTGGCAATGATCTTCACGGGCATGCGCCATTTCCGGCATTGACCAAAGCGAAGTGCCTGCCTTTAAGAGGCGGCAGGGAGCGTTGGCATATGGCCGAGGAGAATAGCGGAGCGATCCAACGCCAAGGCACTTTCGGCCCCTTGCGCGAGCGGCTTTTCCGCCGGATCTGGACCGCCAGCCTGTTTTCCAACTTTGGCGCGCTGATCCAGAGCGTTGGCGCGGCCTGGGCCATGACACAGCTGACGGGCCGGGCGGACATGGTTGCGCTGGTGCAGTCGGCGACCTTCGCGCCGTTGATGTTGATCTCACTTCCCTCGGGGGCGATCGCCGACAGCTATGATCGCCGCAAGATCGCGCTGGTTGCGCTGGGCATCGCCTTTGTCGGCGCGATCGGCCTCAGCCTGGTGACAGTCCTGGGACTGCTCACGCCGGGCTTTCTGCTGCTGTTCTGTTTCATGGTCGGCACGGGCACGGCGCTGCTGTCGCCGGCATGGCAGGCGTCGGTCAGCGAGCAGGTGCCGCCTCAGGCGCTTCCCCAGGCGATCACGCTCAACTCGATCAGCTACAATATCGCGCGCAGCTTCGGGCCGGCCATTGGCGGGCTGCTGGTCGCGGCCGCGGGGGTTCTGGCAGCCTTCGTGTTCAACGCCCTTGCTTATCTTCCGATGATCGTGGTGATGTTCCTGTGGCGGCGGCCGGCGGAGGCCTCGCGGCTTCCGCCCGAAGCGCTGGGACGCGCCATCATTTCCGGCGTGCGTTTCGCAATCCATTCCCCGCCGATCCGGACGGTGTTCCTGCGGTCCTTGCTGCTCAGTACGCTCGGCGCGTCGATCTCTGCCTTGATGCCACTCGTCGCACGCGAGCTGCTGGGCGGTGGCGCATCGCTATACGGGATATTGCTCGGCTGCTTCGGTGTAGGTGCGGTGCTGGGTGCGCTGGTGATGGCCCGGATCAAGGCTCACCTGAGCGAGGAGCAGACGACGGCCGCCTGCCTGGTCCTTCTCGGGCTGTGCATGGTCGGGGTCGGACTTAGCCGTGATCGCCTGGCGACCGGACTGTTGCTGCTCGGCGCCGGGGCGGGGTGGATGATTCTGGTGGCGATCAGCAACATCAGTATCCAGGTGTCGTCGCCGCGCTGGGTAACGGCGAGAGCGCTTGCTGCCTTCACCACCGCCGTCTGCGCCGGTTTGTCTATCGGTAGCTGGGGCTGGGGCCACGTCGCGGCCAGTCATGGCACAGGCATCGCGATGATCTTGTCCGGGAGCGCCATGATTCTTTCGGCCGCCGCCGGGTTGGTCCTGCGGATGCCGGAAATCGAGGAGCAGCGCGATCCAGGCCTCGTCCCGAGCGATCCGGACGTAAGGTTGGAGGTCAGCGGCCGCAGCGGGCCGGTCATATTGACGATCGAATACCGGGTTCTCGCCGAGCAGGCGCGCGCATTTTACACGGCGATGCTCAGCGTGGAGCCGATCCGGTACCGTACCGGAGGCTATGCATGGTCGCTGGCGCGGGACGTCGCCGACCCCGAACTGTGGACCGAACGCTACCACACCCCGACCTGGCATGACTATCTGCGCCAGCGCAGCCGCCTTACCGCCGCGGATGTCGCCATCTGGAATCGCGCCTTGGCTTTCCATCAAGGTGGGAAGGTGACCATACGCCGCATGCTCGAGCGGCCTTATGGCTCCGTTCGCTGGAGCGAGGATGTTCCTGACCGGGGTATATTGCTGCCACTGCCGCCGCAGGGCAGCTAGCACCGCCCTCAGGCTTGCTTCAGGCGGAACAGCATGCGGTCTTCGCTGGTGAAGCCGAAACGCCAGATCACGATGCCGAAGGTCAGCAGGATCGCCGGGATGCCCAGCGACAGCTCGAGCCATTCGGGCAGGCGCGTCGCGAGAGATCCGATGATGCCGGCCGCCAAGGTCGCCCAAATTAGCGGCCAGCGCCAGCCGGAGACTGGTGCCTGGAGCAGGTACGAAAGCAATCGGGCCTTCATGATCGAGGCGATGCCCAGTGCCATCGCCAGCGCTATCGCAGGACCGGCTGCCTGCCAGAGCGGCGGCACGCCGAGTTCGTCGCGCAAGAACAGCACGATCGCGAAGCTGAGGAGAATCTGGATGCCCACCATGCCCAGCGAGATCCACAGGTTGAGGTGGCGTGCGACATAGATCAGCGCAGCCTCGGAAACTGCCGCGGTGGCCGCCACCACTTCGGCGAGCAGCAGGAAGGCGAGAGCGCCCGTCCCGCCGACGAAATTGGGCCCGACCAGACCCATGACGCCTTCGCCCGGAATGCCTAGCGCCAGTCCGATCGCGGCCTGTGCGGCGATGATCCAGAAGCCGACCTGCGCCACCTGTTTCGCGACGGCCTGGCGGTTGCCGGATTCCAGATTGCGGGTGATAACCGGCCCCAGGATCGGATCGAAGCTGGTCTTGAGCTTTTGCGGCAGCGAGGCGACCTGCTGCGCGACATAATAGATGCCGACGATGGCCGGAGAGAAGAACAGCCCTAGGATCGCGATGTCGAGGCGGCGCGATCCCCATTCGATGGCATCGGCGGCGGCCAGCGGGACGTTGCGTCGGGCCAGCGAAAACAGCGACGCGGGGCGGGGGCGCCAGCCGCTCGGCCAGCCGAAGCTTTTCAACAGCGGCCAGATCGAGGCGACCAGCGCCGCCGCCATCGAGACGACATAGGCGATGATCAGCCCGTCGCGGAGCGAGTAGAAGGCCAGTGCGAAGGCGGCGATGCTGATCGTCCATGGCTCGATGACCGATCGCGCACGCACGGTAGCGGCGATGTCCAGCCGATAGGCCAGCGCCGCGAGCGAGATGTCCGACCAGGCGAGCGCGAATATCGTGAGCGGCAGCAGCCATTCCAGACCGTTGATTCCGCTGTTGGGGAACATGAGTTCGGGTATGGTTCCAAGCACCGTTGCGGCGATGGCCGAGGCGACCGCGGCGACGAGCAGCGCGTCCCAGACGACATGGACGTGGGGCCGGTCGGTCGCCGAGAGCTGCGCCGCGAGGCCGCGCTTGAGGCCGAGCGTGGCGAGGGTCGCAACGAACTCTACGATGATTACCGCATAGGCGAAGCGGCCGAGTGCGTCGGCGCCGTACCAGCGTCCGGCGATGAACAGGAAGGGCAGGCGCGCGGCCAGGCGCAGCAGGAAACCGAAGAAGTTCGTGCGGCCGCCCTTGGCTAGCGCCTTGATGTCGTCGCCCGGATCGAGCGGCTCAGGAGCTAGCGTCAATGCGCCGCACCCCAGCTTGGGCCGGTACCGATCTCCACGCCGAGGGGAACGGACAGGCTGACCAACGGCTCGGCAGCCCTGGCCATGACGTCATGGATCACGGCTGACGCGGTCTCGGCCTGATCGGGGGCGAGTTCGAACACCAGTTCGTCATGGACCTGCAACAGCATCTTGACGTCGCCCAGCCCGGCAGCCTCAAGCGCGGGATTCATCCGGATCATCGCCCGCTTGATGATGTCGGCGGACGTGCCCTGGATCGGCGCGTTGATCGCCTGGCGTTCGGCCGACTGTCGTTCACCCTGCTTGGCGCTGCGGATCCAGGGCAGGTGAGTCTTGCGGCCGAACAGGGTGGTGACGAAACCCTGTTCCCGGACCTGGCCGAGCGTGGCCGCGATATAGTGGTTGATGCCGGGGAAGCGGGCAAAATAGCGGTCGATCATCCCCTGCGCTTCCTCGCGCGAGACTTCGAGCCGGCCGGCCAGCCCCCACGCCGATATGCCGTAGAGGATCGAGAAGTTTATCGTCTTCGCGCGCGCCCGGGTGTCGCGGGTGACCTCGCCGAACACCTCCTGCGCCGTCAGCGAGTGGATGTCGTCGCCGTTGGCGAACGCTTCTTTCAGCGCCGGGACGTCGGCCATATGCGCAGCGAGGCGCAATTCGATCTGCGAATAGTCGGCCGACAGGATGATCTTGCCTGGTTCGGCGACGAATGCGTCACGGATGCGCCGGCCATGGTCGGTCCGGATAGGAATATTCTGCAGATTGGGATCGGTCGAGGAAAGTCGGCCAGTCTGCGCCACCGCCATCGAAAAGCAGGTGTGGACCCGGCCTGTCGCGGGGTTGATCTGTCCTTGCAGCGCATCGGTGTAGGTCGACTTCAGCTTGGTGATCTGCCGCCAGTCGAGCACCAGCCGGGCGATCGGCACATCATCGCCGGCAAGCCGCTCAAGCTCGGTCACGTCGGTGGAATAGACCCCGGTCTTGCCTTTGCGCCCGCCCTTGAGCCCCATCTTGTCGAACAATATGTCGCCGAGCTGCTTTGGGCTGCCGACGGTGAAGGGCATACCGGCCTCGGCATGGATCAGCGCCTCCAGCCGAGCGGCCTCGCCGGCGAACTCGTGCGACAGCCGCGCCAGTTCCTCGCGATCGACCCGGATACCGGCCATTTCCATGTCGGCCAAAACCGGCACCAGCGGCCGGTCGATCAGCTCATAGACGCGCGTCGCGGCTTCGGCGGCGAGGCGCCCCTTGAGCCGTTGCCACAGCCGAAACGTCACGTCGGCGTCCTCGGCTGCATATTCGGTGGCGGCGTCGAGCGTCACCTTGTCGAAGCTGATCTGAGCCTTGCCGGTACCGCAGACCGTCTTGAACTCGATGCAGGCATGCTCGAAGTGGCGCTTGGCCAGTTCGTCCATGCCATGGCCGCCGAGCCCGGCGTCGAGGTCGTAGGAAAGCAGCATCGTATCGTCATAGGGGCCCACCCGGATACCGTTCCGTGCGAGCACCACCATGTCATATTTTATATTCTGGCCGATCTTGAGGACATCGGGCGCCTCGAGCAGCGGCTTCAGCTTTGCCAGTGCCATCGCCATCGGCAGCTGCTTCGGCGTTTCGGACAGCAGGCCATCGCCGACATGCGCGAGCGGGATGTAGCAGGCTTTACCGGGCGCAACCGCAAGGCTGACTCCGACCAGCCCCGCGCGTACCGGATCCACAGAGTCGGTTTCGGTATCAACCGCGATTTTTCCACAAGAAAAACCTTCTGTAATCCAGCGGTCTAGCGCAGCTTCTTCAACAACGGTCTCATAATCCTTGTGGTTGAACGGCACGCTCTCGACCACAGGCGCGGGCTTCTCCTCCGGGCCGGCCGCCAGCGCGAGCATGGTCGGACCGCCGCCGGGAAGCGTAGCCGGACCATTACCGGCGCCGACCTTGGCGAGTAGCGACTTGAAGCCCTGATCTTCCAGGAAGGCGCGCAGCGGCTCGGGCGGCAGGTTCTGCAGTGCGAGGCCGTCGAGCGGCTCCGGCAGCGGCGAGTCGCATTTCAGCCGCACCAACTCGCGCGACAGCCTGGCATTATCGGCATGATCGATCAGCGACTGCTTGAGCTTCGGCTTCTTGATCTGGTCGGTGCTGGCCAGCACGGTCTCGAGGTCGCCGAACTGGCGGATGAGTTCGCTCGCCGTCTTGGGGCCGATGCCGGGAACGCCGGGAACATTGTCGACGCTGTCGCCCATCAGCGCGAGCACGTCGCCCAGCGCCTCCGGCTCCACCCCGAACTTTTCCAGGACGTGCTCGCGGCCCAGCCGGCGGTTGTTCATCGTGTCGAGCAGATCCAGGCCCGGTCGGATCAGCTGCATCAGATCCTTGTCCGACGAGACGATGGTGACCTGCCAGCCTGCCGCCATGGCGGCTTCGGAATAGCAGGCGATGATGTCGTCGGCCTCGAGCCCGATCTCCTCGATGCAGGGCACCGAGAAGGCTCGGACCGCGTCGCGTATCAGCGGAAACTGGGGGACGAGGTCCTCCGGCGGCGGCGGGCGATGGGCCTTGTACTGGTCGTACATGTCGTTGCGGAAGGTTTTGGACGACGCATCGAGAATCACGGCCAGATGCGTGGGACCGTCGGCGTGGTGCAACTCGTTGATGAGTTTCCACAACATGGTGGTGAAGCCGTAGACCGCGCCGGCCGGGATGCCGTGACGATTGGTGAGCGGCGGCAGGCGATGATAGGCGCGGAAAATATAACCCGAACCATCGACCAGATAGAGATGTTTGGATGACATGGGACGGGTGGATAGCAGGCGCCGGGGCAGGGGGAAACCGGTGTAGCGCGGGCGCCGTGCGATATCGCCATGCGGGCCTGGCAGCCTTTGTTTGCGGGCGCGAATCTGCTATATTCGCCGCAGGACTAAGAGGATGCCATGAGCCGGACTCTGTGCCTCGCATTCGGCGCCGCCGTTTACCTGATTTTCTTCGCGACCTTTCTGTACATGATCGGCTTTCTCGCCAATCTGCCGCAACTCCCGTATCGCATCGATGGTCCGCCGACGTCCTGGGGCTATCATGCGGCGCTGATCGACGGCGCGCTGATCCTCTTCTTCGGGTTGCAGCACAGCCTGATGGCGCGCCCCGCATTCAAGTGCGCCTGGACAAGGATCGTCCCCGAGCCAATCGAACGCAGCACGTACGTGCTGGCCGCCAGTGCGGTGCTGATCCTGCTGTTCGTCTGCTGGCAACCGCTGCCGATAGCGATCTGGCATGTCGACCGGCCGGTCACTGCTGCCATATTGTGGGGCTTCTTCGCGCTGGGCTGGCTGATCGTGCTGCTCAGCACCTATCTGATCAGCCATTTCGAACTGTTCGGCCTCAAGCAGGTCTGGCTGAACATGCGCGGCCTGAAGGGCGAGGCGCCCGTGCTGCGCCGTCCGCTGTTCTACAAGCTCGTCCGGCATCCGCTCTACAGCGGCTTCTTTCTGGCCTTCTGGGCAACCCCGCACATGACGCTGGGGCACCTGCTGTTCGCGCTGGGGATGTCAGCCTATATGCTGATCGCGATCCGCTACGAGGAACGCGACCTGATCGGCGTTTTCGGCGACGATTATGTGCGTTATCGCAAGGAAGTCGGCATGCTCACGCCGCGGATGAAGCGCCGGGCGTAGTTCAGCGCCGACGCCCCAGGCGCGGCTCCTTGTCGATTTCGCCCATCTGCATGATCTTGACGCGCAACTCGGCGCGCTTTTCGTGGATCGATGCGATGACGGGTCCCATGGCGATGCCGAGATCGACCAGCACCGCTTCCGACAGCTGAAGCGATGATTCGAGCGTCTCGGGCACCGCGTCGGTGGCACCCGCCCGGTATAGCTCGGCCGCGTGGTTCGGGTCTCGCGCACGGGCGACGATGGTCAGGTTGGGATGATGCTCGCGGGCATAACGGGTGATGCGCACCACCTGGACCGGATCATCCATCGTCAGGACCAGCGCGGTCGCTTTCGAAAGATCGAGCAACTCGATCATCCCGGGCCGCGCGATGTCGCCATACATGATCTCATAGCCGCGCCGCCGCGCGCTGATCACCGCATCGATGTCGGCATCGACGGCGAGATAGCTCTGGCCGTGGGCATCGAGCATCTGCGCGACGAGCCGGCCCACGCGACCGAAACCGGCTATGATCACCCGGCCCTGGGCGGTCGCGGGGATTCTCCCGTCCTTGTGCTCGCCTTCATCGAACTTGCGCGCGATGTCATGGCCGACCTTTGCGAGGATCGGCGTGATGGTCAGCCCGATCGCGGTGACCACCTGCCAGAAGGCGGCGGTATCCGCACCGATCAGCCGCGCCTGCGCGGCAGTCCCCAACACGATCAGCGTGGTTTCGGAAGGCGAAGACATCAGCAGGCCAGTCTCGGCCGAAACCGCGCGTTTCGCACCCCAGAACCGCAGCAGCATCGCCGTCAGCAATGCCTTGGCCACCACCACGGCGATGACCGCGAGAGCGAGTTGATGCCAGTTTTCCAGGAGCATCGCCGGATCGAGCGACATTCCGACGGTTATGAGGAAGACGCCAAGCGCCAGCCCTTTGAACGGCGCGATCACCAGCTCGACTTCGGCATGATAGTCGGTTTCGGCGATGAGCAGCCCGGCGATCAGCGCTCCGACGATTGGCGACAACCCCGCTGCGGTCGTCGCGATGCTCGCCAGGATCACCACCAGCAGGCTTGCCGACAGGAACAGCTCGGGATTTTTGGCGCGGGCGGCCTGCGCGAACAGCTTCGGTAATACATAGCGCCCGCCGATCATCATCGCGCCGATCACCAGCGCGCCAAGGCCCAGCGTCCGGAACAGGCCGTCCCAGCCGGCATTGTCGCCATAGGGCGCCAGCGCACCGAGGATGAAGATGATCGGCACCAGCGCCAGATCCTCGAACAGCAGGATCGCGAAGGCGCGTTTGCCGACGGCACCGGTCGTCCCAACCATCGGCAGCACCAGCGCGGTTGACGAGAGCGCGAGCGCGAGTCCGAGCCCCAGCGCGCCGCCGGGCCGTTCGCCGAAGATCAACAGGCCGCCGCCGATGATCAGCGCCGATAAGATCAGCTTGGATGAGCCCAGTCCGAATACCGCGCGACGCATCCCCCATAATCGGCGGAAACTCAGCTCCAGCCCGATCGAGAAAAGCAGCAGGATGATGCCGAACTCGGCGAAGGGTTCGATCGCGTGCGGGTCGCTGATCGTGACGAAATACAGCCAAGGGAAGTCGGCGATGAGATGGCCGAGCGCGTTGGGTCCGATCAACGCGCCGACCAGGATGAAACCGATAACGGGGGTGATGCGAAATCGGGTAAAAGCCGGGATCACGAGCCCGGCTGTGCCAAGAATGACAAGTGTGTCGCTGAACGCTGCCGAGGTGAGTGAAAAAGCCATGGCGGGGATAGTGGCGGCAATGACGTGCAATTGCCACCCGACGGAGGGGATAACTGACGATGGCGCAAAAACGGTTGCTGATCGCGGGCGGCGGGCCAGCTGGGATGATGGCGGGGCTGTTGTTCGCGAGGGCCGGCGTCGAGACGCTGGTCCTCGAGAAACATGGTGACTTCCTGCGCGATTTTCGTGGTGACACCGTCCACCCATCGACCATCGCCCTGTTCGAAGAACTCGGCCTCGCCGAAGCGTTGCTGGCTCGGCCGCACGATCAGGTAACCAGCATCCGTGCGCGTGTGGGCGGGCATGATTATGGCGTTGCCGACCTTCGCCATCTGCCGGTGCGTCACAAGTTTATGATGATGATGCCGCAATGGGAATTTCTCGACTTCGTCCGCGACGAGGCGAGCCGATGGCCGGGATTCTCGCTGCGCATGGACGCGGAGGTGACAGGCCTGACCGAGGAGGCGGGCAGGGTGACCGGCGTTCGCCTGGCAGATGCCACGACCATCGCTTCCGATCTTGTGATTGCCGCCGATGGCCGAGGCTCCGTGCTGCGGGCGGCCGCGCAACTGCCGCGAGAGGATCTCGGCGCCCCGATCGACGTGTTCTGGTTTCGGGTGCCGAAGCAGCGGACGGCTGATAATCGCACGGCCGGGCAATTTGCGCCGGGTACGGTCATCGCGATGATCGATCGCGGTGATTATTGGCAGTGCGCCTTCGTGTTCGCCAAGGGCGGTGCAGAGCGGATCCGCGGCGAAGGCATCGCCGCGTTCAAGGCAAGGGTGGGGGGCGCCATCCCGGAGATCGCCGGCGGCCTCGGAGCAATCGCCTCATGGGACGATGTAAAGCTGCTCTCTGTGTCGCTCGATCGGCTTAAGCGGTGGCACCGGCCCGGTCTGCTGGCGATCGGCGATGCGGCGCATGCCATGTCGCCGGTCGGGGGCGTCGGGATTAACCTGGCCATCCAGGATGCTGTCGCAGCCGCCAACATCCTGGCGCTGCCGCTGTCTCGCGGCGAGCCGGTCGACCGGCTGCTTGCGGCTGTACAGGCGCGGCGAATGCTCGCAGTGCGGGTGATCCAGGCGATGCAGCGCGCTGTCCATGCCGCCGTGCTGGGGCCTACGCTCAGCGCGACGGGACAGATGGAAGCGCCGTTCGCGCTAAGGATGCTCGATCGCTTCCCGGTGCTGCAGCGCATCCCTGCGCGGATCGTCGGACTTGGTGTAAGGCGCGAGCATATCCGCTCGCCGGCGGTGGTGGTCGGGCGCACTGCCCTGAGCGTCATTCCGGCGAAGGCCGGAATCTCGGGAGAGTAGCAGGCGCCATGGCCTCCTGAGATCCCGGCCTCCAGCCTTTGGCTGGAGTTTATCCTGAGCGCCTGCCCTGCAGGCAGTCGAAGGGCCGGGATGACGTCAATGCAGTGGGCGCTCTGCTACGCCCAGTTGGCCATTTCCTTTTCGAGGTTGATGCGGATTTCCTCGAAGAATTGCTCGGTGGTCATCCAGGGCTGGTCCGGACCGATCAGGATCGCGAGATCCTTGGTCATGCCGCCCTTTTCGACGGTTTCGATGCAAATCCGCTCGATCGTCTCGGCGAACTTCACGACGTCCGGCGTGTCGTCGAACTTGCCGCGGAACATTAGGCCCTGGGTCCAGGCGAAGATCGATGCGATCGGGTTGGTCGAGGTCTGTTTGCCCTGCTGGTGCATGCGATAATGGCGGGTCACCGTGCCGTGCGCCGCTTCGGCCTCGATCGTCTTGCCGTCAGGTGACATCAGCACCGACGTCATCAGGCCGAGCGAGCCGAAGCCCTGCGCGACAGTATCCGACTGGACGTCGCCGTCGTAATTCTTGCAGGCCCAGACGAACTTGCCGCTCCACTTGAGCGCCGACGCGACCATGTCGTCGATCAGGCGATGCTCGTAGACGATGTTGCGCGCCTTGAACTTGGCGGCGAACTCGGCGTCGAAGACTTCCTGGAAGAGATCCTTGAAACGGCCGTCATAGGCCTTGAGGATCGTGTTCTTGGTCGAGAGATAGAGCGGCCATCCGCGATCCAGCGCATAGTTCATGCTCGCGCGAGCGAAATCGCGGATCGAATCGTCGAGGTTGTACATGCCCATCGCGACGCCCGCCGATGGGTAATCGAACACTTCATGCTCAATCGTCTCGCCATTCTCGCCTTCCCAGATCATCCGCAGCTTGCCCGGGCCGGGAACGCGGAAGTCGGTGGCGCGATACTGGTCGCCAAATGCATGGCGGCCGACGACAATCGGATCGGTCCAGCCCGGCACCAGCCTTGGCACGTTCTTGATCACGATCGGCTCGCGGAAGACGACGCCGCCAAGAATATTGCGGATGGTGCCGTTCGGCGACTTCCACATCTTCTTGAGCTTGAACTCCTCGACGCGCGCCTCGTCGGGCGTGATCGTCGCGCATTTCACGCCGACGCCATATTGCTGGATCGCCTTGGCGCTATCGATGGTGATCTGGTCGCCGGTCTCGTCGCGCTTCTCGACCGAGAGATCATAATATTTGAGGTCGATGTCGAGATAGGGGAGGATCAGGCGTTCGCGAATCCACTGCCAGATGATGCGGGTCATCTCGTCGCCGTCGAGTTCGACGACTGGGGTCTTCACCTTGATCTTCGCCATGCTTTTCTATCTCCGGGGAGGAATATTGCGGCCGTCCCTATGCTACGAAATCGGTGGGATCAACCGTTCGGACATGGTTTTCTTGAGGTTCCGGCGAGCCTCGCCGGAACCCCGGCGTGGCAGCAATGATTGTCAGTCCCGCCCCTGGGCCCTAGGAAGGTGCGATGACTTCACTCAATAAGCCCGATATCGGAACCACTTCGGTCAAGTGGCGCTGGCCCAGCGTTCATCCCGAAGGCCGCAAATTTGTCCTCATCTCCGCAGTGATCGCGCTGATCTTTGCGCTGCTCGCGTGGGAGACGCTCGCCTGGCCCATGGTCGGCATCACTGTCTGGGTAGCGGCGTTCTTTCGCGATCCCGTCCGCAGCACGCCGACGGGCGAGGGGCTGGTGATCGCGCCGGCCGATGGCCTCGTCACGATGATCACCACCGTACCGCCGCCGCGCGAGATGGCCGGCGAGGATGGACTCGGCGATGCGCCGATGACCCGCGTTTCGATCTTCATGTCGGTGTTCGACGTCCACATCAATCGCACGCCGATTCCGGGCACGATCCGCAAGGTGGCCTATATCGCCGGAAGTTTCCTCAACGCCGATCTCGATAAGGCGAGCGAGGAGAACGAGCGCCAGCATATATTGGTGGAAGGCGCCGACGGCACTCGGATCGGCTTCACCCAGATTGCTGGACTGGTGGCGCGTCGGATCGTGCCGTTCGTCAAGGCCGGGGACATTGTCGGGCTCGGCCAGCGCGTCGGCCTGATCCGCTTCGGCAGCCGGGTGGACGTCTATTTGCCTGCGGGAACCGGACACCGCGTCGCGCTGGGCCAGCGCACCATCGCCGGCGAGACCGTCATTGCCAGGATTGGCGAGCCGGATCGGACTGTCGGCGCGGCCCAATGACAAAGGCGCCACGGACAAAGGGACGGAGCTGATGCGCGGCCGTCGCGAGAATATAAGGCGTGGCATACCCGCGCGGGCGGTAGCGCCCAATGCCGTCACGGCGTTGGCGCTGTGCTCCGGCCTTACCGGCGTGCGATTCGCCCTTGCGGGAGACTGGGAACGCGCGCTGTTCGCCATCCTGATCGCCGGCATATTGGACGGGCTCGACGGCCGCATCGCTCGCCTGCTCAAGGGCGAGAGCCGCTTCGGCGCCGAACTCGATTCGCTGTCGGATGTCATCGCCTTCGGGGTGTCGCCCGCGATCATCATGTTCCTGTGGTCGCTCAACCAGATTCCACGCTTCGGCTGGATCTTTGCGTTGGGCTATGCCGTGTGCGCGGCGCTCAGGCTCGCCCGCTTCAACGCGTCGATCGACAGCGCCGAACATCCGCGCAAGGCTGCGGGGTTCCTGACCGGCGTTCCGGCGCCGACCGGCGCCGGCATGATGCTCGTGCCCGTCGCTATGTGGCTTTGGAGCGACCTCGACATCTTTCGCGATCCCTATTTCATCTGCGGCTGGTCGTCGCTCATCGGCTTCCTGATGATATCGGACCTGGCGACCTATAGCTGGTCGTCGCTCCATATCTCTCGCGCCTGGCGCTTGCCGGCGCTGCTGCTGGTGGCGATGGCCGGAGCGGCGCTGTTCACGGCGCCATGGCACACGCTCAGCTTCCTGATGCTGTTCTATCTAAGCACGATACCATTCAGCGTCATCGCCTACAGTCGTATCAGGCGGCAGCGCGGAGCGCCTTTGGAGCAACCGGCGTCGCCTGAGATATGATGCGAACGCGTCGCTCGCCTGTGGGGCGCAGCGGCGGCAGCTCTGGTGAGATGCCGAGGGCACGGAGGATATAGACCATCTCTGCCTGGACGGTGGCGACGATCGCCATGATCGAAACCAGCATGACCGTGCTGAACAACGCGAAGGAAAGAAGCTGAAGCATCATGTTCGTCCTTTGTCGTCCGTCCCCTTCGCATCGGCGGGCGAGAGAGCCGAAAGCGCCTGAAACGGTGTGTTGCTCCTCATGTTCATGTTTTGTTCTATAATGTCAAGCCTTGATTTTGCATGTCGGCTCGCATAGAGGCGCGAGCATTCCACATGTGGGGCACATAATCCGGTGCCGGGTTTCCCGGTTACCGCCCCACAGAGGTTCAACCGGGTAAGGAGAAAATCCTATGGCGGCTCCCACCGTCTCCATGCAGGCATTGCTCGATGCCGGCGCACATTTCGGTCACCAGACTCACCGCTGGAATCCGAAGATGAAGCCGTATCTGTTCGGCGATCGCAACGGCGTTCACATCATCGATCTCTCGCAGACCGTGCCGCTGTTCGCACGCGCGCTCGAGTTCGTCGCCCAGACCGTCCAGAATGGTGGCAAGGTCCTGTTCGTCGGCACCAAGCGCCAGGCGCAGGAGCCGATTGCAGAGGCCGCGCGCCGTTCGGGCCAGCATTATGTCAACCATCGCTGGCTGGGCGGCATGCTCACCAACTGGAAGACAATCTCGATGTCGATCAAGCGCTTCAAGGCGCTCGAGGAGCAGCTGTCGGGCGACACCCACGGCCTGACCAAGAAGGAAGTCCTTCAGCTCACGCGTGAGCGCGACAAGTTCGAGCTGTCGCTCGGCGGGATCCGCGACATGGGTGGCATCCCCGACGTGATGTTCGTGATCGACGCCAACAAGGAAGAGCTTGCGATCAAGGAAGCGAACACGCTCGGTATCCCTGTCGTCGCGATTCTCGACTCGAACGTCAGCCCCGACGGCATCGCCTTTCCGGTGCCAGCCAATGACGATGCGGCTCGCGCCATCCGTCTGTACTGCGAATCGATCGCCGAAGCGGCGACCCGCGGTGGCAACGACGCGCGCCAGTCGCGCGGCGAAGACTTTGGCGCCGCTGCCGAGCCGCCTGTCGAGCAGGCTCTGGCGAACTGATCCGGCACGGCCTGCCGGGCCGTTGTCATGAACATGTCTCGGCCTCAGTCGAGAACGCGCGGGGGTAGGGGTGGCAACGCTCCTTCCCCCGTCCCGTAAGCAAGAAGGAAGAAGAATATGGCGGAGATCACCGCTGCTGCCGTGAAGGACCTGCGCGAGAAGTCGGGCGCCGGCATGATGGATTGCAAGAAGGCGCTGACCGAGAACAACGGCGATATGGACGCCGCCATCGATTGGCTGCGCACCAAGGGTCTCGCCACCGCCGCCAAGAAGTCCAGCCGTACTGCGGCCGAGGGTCTGGTTGGCGTAGCCGTCGAGGGTACTCGCGGCGCGGCTGTAGAGGTTAACTCGGAAACCGATTTCGTTGCCAAGAACGAGCAGTTTCAGGATTTCGTCCGCACCGTCTCGAAGCTTGCACTCACCACGGGCGAGGACGTCGCGGCGCTCGGCGCAGCGGGCTATCCCGGTGGTGGCAGTGTCAGCGAGAAGCTGACCTCCAACATCGCCACCATCGGCGAGAACCAGACGCTGCGCCGTGCCAAGATTGTTGAAGTGTCCAAGGGCGCTGTCGTGTCCTACGTCCACAACGCGGTATCGCCGGGCCTCGGCAAGATTGGCGTTCTCGTCGCGCTCGAGGGCGATGCCCCGACCGAGGCCATGGAAGCGCTCGGCAAGCAGATCGCGATGCACATCGCCGCCGCTTTCCCGCACGCGCTGACCGAGGACGGGCTCGACCCGGCCGTGATCGAGCGCGAGCGCGCGATCGCTGCCGAGAAGGCCGCCGAATCGGGCAAGCCGGCCGAGATCGTCGAAAAGATGGTCCAGGGCGCGGTCGCCAAGTTCCGCAAGGAAAATGCGCTGCTCAGCCAGGTCTTCGTGATCGACAACAAGACCCCCATTGCGCAGGTCGTGGCCAACGCGGCGAAAGCCGCCGGCGGCTCGATCACGCTCAAGGATTATGTCCGCTTCCAGCTCGGTGAAGGCATCGAGAAGGAAACCAGCGACTTCGCCGCTGAAGTCGCGGCGGCTGCCAAGGGCTAACGCGCTCGAACGAGGCCCGCCTTCCTGCTTTTCAAGCCGGAGGGCGGGCTTTTTATTGAGCAACCGGCTTTCCAAGCCGGCGGATGTCACCATCCGCCTTGAAAGCGCGCTGGCGCTTGGCAGGCTTGTAACCTGCCCCTAAGGTGCCCATCGCTTCCTGTAACGCATGAGATCCCAACCTATGGACCGACCACGCTTCAACCGTATCCTGCTGAAGCTGTCGGGCGAGGTGTTGATGGGTCAGGGGCATTTCGGGATCGATCCCGATACCGTTGCCCGCGTTGCCAAAGAGATCGCCGACGTCGCAGCGAATTACGAGCTTTGCCTCGTGGTCGGCGGCGGCAATATCTTCCGTGGACTGGCTGCTGCAGCCAAGGGTTTCGATCGGACGAGCGCCGATTATATGGGCATGCTCGCCACGGTGATGAACGCGCTGGCGGTGCAGAATGCGCTCGAGCAGATTGGTGTCGATACACGGGTGCAATCGGCGATACCGATGAGCACGGTGTGTGAACCGTTCATCCGCCGGCGCGCCGAACGGCATCTCCAGAAGGGCCGTATCGTGATATTCGCCGCCGGCACCGGCAATCCCTATTTCACCACCGACAGCGCCGCCGCGCTGCGCGCCGCCGAAATGGGCTGCGATGCCCTGATCAAGGGTACGTCCGTCGATGGCGTCTATGACGCCGATCCGAAGAAGGTCGCAACCGCCACGCGCTACGACACCGTCACCTTCGACCGCGTTCTTGCCGACAACCTGAAGGTTATGGACGCAAGCGCCGTCGCGCTGTGCCGCGACAACAACATTCCGATCGTGGTATTCAACATCCGCGAGCAGGGCAATCTGGCCAAGGTGCTTGCTGGTTCGGGCACCGCCACGATCGTTCAGAACCAGGAGAGGTAAACATGCCCGCATACGACAAGGCCGATCTCGAACGCCGCATGCACGGAGCCGTCGAATCGCTGAAGAGCGATCTGGTCGGCCTGCGCACCGGCCGGGCGTCGGTGAACCTGCTCGATCCGGTGACGGTCGAGATATATGGCAGCCAGATGCCGCTCAACCAAGCCGCCACCGTCACCGCCCCGGAACCACGCATGCTCTCGGTGCAGGTGTGGGACAAGTCCAATGTCGGGCCCGTCGACAAGGCGATTCGCTCGGCCGGGCTCGGCCTCAATCCGATCATGGATGGCCAAACGCTGCGCATCCCGATCCCGGACCTGACCGAGGAGCGCCGCAAGGAGTTGGCCAAGCTCGCGAGCCAATATGCCGAAAAGGCGCGCGTGGCGGCCCGCAATGTCCGCCGTGACGGAATGGATAGCCTCAAGGTTGACGAGAAGAAGGGTGTGATCAGCGAGGATGAACGCAAGCGCCGCGAGGTCGAGGTACAGAAGCTGACCGATAGCACCATCGCAGAGATCGACGCCGCAGCCGGCGCCAAGGAAAAGGAAATCCTCGGCAAGTGAAAGGCCTCTCGGCCAGCTCCGTCGCCAATGCGGTCGCCGCCACGAGCAGCGGTCCGCGCCATGTCGCGATCATCATGGATGGCAACGGGCGCTGGGCGAAGCGCCGCTTCCTGCCTCGCGTGGCAGGCCATAAGGCCGGGGCGGAGGCTGTCCGCACGACCGTGAAGGCCGCGGCCGATCTCGGGCTTCAGGCGCTCACCCTTTACGCTTTCTCTTCGGAGAACTGGCGCCGCTCGACCGAAGAAGTGTCGGACCTGATGGGACTGTTGCGCCATTATCTCCGCAAGGAGGTCGACGAACTCGATCGCAATGGCATCCGCCTGCGCACCATCGGCGACATCAGCGGGCTCGAGGGCGATCTGATAGACCTGGTTCGCGACGGCGTGGAACGCACCAAGGACAACCGCCGGCTCGATTTCGTGTTGGCGCTCAACTATGGCGCGCAGGATGAAATGGTTCGCGCAATGCGCGAGATCGCTATGGAGGTGGGTGCCGGAAGGCTTTGCCCTAGCGATATCGATGCCGCGGCCATCGAGGCGCGCCTTGATACGAGCGATCTGCCGCCGCTCGATCTCCTGATCCGCACCTCGGGCGAGCGGCGGCTCTCCAATTTTCTGCTGTGGCAGGCGGCCTATGCCGAATTGCTCTTTGTCGACACGCTCTGGCCCGACTTCGACGGCAAGGCCCTTGCGGCCGCCATCGCCGATTTCGGTACGCGGGAGCGCCGGTTCGGCGGACGATAGGTACCCATGGCACAGGCTACGGACTCCGAATTGAAGCTGCGCGTCCTGTCGGGACTGACGATGATCGTCATCGCGCTGGCAGCCCTCTGGCTCGGCGGCGTCGCCTTCTGGGGGCTAGCCTCGCTGTTCGCGGTCCTGATGATGATCGAATGGGCCGCGATGGCGAGAGCCACCCGGTGGCAAACCGTTCTTGGGGCGGTGCTCGCAGCTGCCATGATGGGCGTGGCGCTGGCCTTCACCGATGCGGCCAAGCTCGCCGCCTATGAGGACCGCCTCATCGCACAGACTTTGGACCTCGCCGGGCTCGGCGCGATCCTGCTTGCCGTCATCACCTTTCGAGCACGATTAGGCGCGGGATTGCTTTATGCCGTGGTCCCGGCGATCGCGCTGGTTTTCCTGCGTGAGCAGCCGGGGCAGGGGCTGACTCTCGCGCTGTGGACGCTGGTGGTCGTCTGGGCGACGGACATCGGCGCCTATTTCGCCGGACGGGCGATCGGCGGCCCGAAGCTTGCGCCCGCGCTGAGCCCGAACAAGACCTGGGCCGGGCTGGTCGGCGGCATGGCCGCGGCGCTGGTCGCCGGGGCCGGTATCGCTTCAGCCGGAGATCTGCCGCTGTTCTGCTGGATCGCCGGCGCCCCATTGGCGGTGGCCGCACAGATGGGCGATCTGTTTGAAAGCTGGCTCAAGCGTCGCTCCGGCGTGAAGGACAGCGGCAAGATACTACCTGGGCATGGCGGCGTGCTCGACCGCCTCGACGGCGTCGTGCCGGTTGCCGTGCTGGTGGCGGCGGGCGTCGCGGCGGGGCTGTTATGACGGCGCGCAGCGTGGCGATCCTCGGCGCGACCGGCTCGATCGGCACCTCGACGCTCGACCTGATCGAACGCGAGCCGGAGCGATTCGAGGTGGCGGCGCTGACCGCCCAACGCGACGTTGCCGGCCTTGCCGATGCCGCGCGGCGTACAAATGCTCGGCTGGCCGTGATCGGGGACCTTTCGCTGTATGCGACGCTCAAGGAGGCTCTTTCGGGCACCGCGACACGCGTCGCCGCCGGCGAGCAGGCGATCATCGACGCGGCGTCGCTCGGCGCCGACTGGACCATGGCGGCGATCGTCGGGATCGCTGGCCTCAAACCAGCGATGGCGGCGCTCAATGCCGGTGGGACGGTGGCCCTCGCGAACAAGGAATCGCTGGTCTCTGCCGGCGCGCTTATGACCAAGGCGGCCGAGGTCCATGGCGCGACGCTGCTTCCGGTGGATTCCGAGCATAACGCCGTGTTCCAATGCTTCGACCATGCCGCGCCGGGCAGCATCCGCAAGGTGACGCTCACCGCCAGCGGCGGCCCTTTCCGCGACTGGAGTATCGAGGCGATGCGCGCCGCGACGCCGGCCCAGGCTGTAAAGCATCCCAATTGGTCGATGGGCGCGAAGATCTCGGTCGATAGCGCTACGCTGATGAACAAGGGGCTCGAGCTCATCGAAGCCTATCACCTGTTCCCGTTGCCGGTGGAGGGCTTCGACGCGATCATCCATCCGCAGTCGGTCGTTCATGCTTTGGTCGACTATATCGACGGCTCGGTGCTGGCCCAGCTGGGCACGCCCGACATGCGCACGCCGATTGCGCATAGCCTCGCCTGGCCGCAGCGCATGGCGACGCCGTGCAAGCCGCTCGATCTGGCCATGGTCGGCCGGCTCGATTTCAGCGCGCCTGATCTCGATCGCTTCCCCGCGCTTGCCATCGCGCGCGAGGTTCTCGCCGCCGGCGGCGCGCGTCCCGCAATCCTGAATGCGGCCAACGAGGTCGCGGTCGCAGCATTTCTGGAAGGACGGATCGGTTTCCTCGACATCGCGTTAATCGTGCGCAAAGCCTTGGAACGCTACGATCCGCCGATACCTGGGTCGCTCGATGATGTCTTTGCGATCGATGCCGGCGCCCGCGCCACCGCGAGGGCCGCTATGGAGATTATCACAGCGTGACAGATAACCCAGGCATCCCGTTTACTATACTAGCTTTTTTGCTTGTTATCGGGCCACTGATCTTTGTCCACGAACTCGGCCATTATCTAGCGGGACGCCTCTGTGGCGTGAAGGCCGACACCTTCTCGATCGGGTTCGGCCGGGAAATCGCCGGCTATACCGATTCGCGCGGCACCCGGTGGAAGCTCGGCTGGATGCCGATGGGCGGCTATGTGAAGTTCGCTGGCGACATGAATCCGGCAAGCCAACCCACCGCGGAATGGCTCGCGCTCCCGGACGCGGAGCGGGCACAGACCTTCCAGGCCAAGTCCGTCTGGCAGCGCTTCTTCATCGTCTTTGCCGGTCCTCTGACGAATTTCCTCGTCGCGATCGGCATCTTCATGGCGTTCTTCGCGGCCTATGGCGTGCCGAGGACGCCGGCGGTGATCTCTGCAGTCATGGCCAATTCGCCGGCCGCCAGGGCTGGATTGCAGCCCGGTGACCGCGTGGTGTCGATAGCAGGCAGGCCAGTTCACACCTTCGACGAACTCGCTGAAATGATCCGATTCCGTCCGGACGAACGGTTGCGTCTCAGGGTCGCTCGCGATCACGAGCGGCGGACGGTCTATGTCACCACCGCGGCTGCCATCGAGCGGGACCGGTTCGGGAACGAGTTCCGCAAGGGCTCGATCGGGGTGATGTCCGGGGAGCAGGTGATCGAACCCGTCCCGCTGATCCAACTGCCTGTCGAAGCGACCCGCCAGACATTCGGCATCGTCCGGACCATGGTCGACACCCTCGGCCAGATCGTCACCGGCCGCCGTTCGGTCAAGGAACTGGGCGGTCCGATCAAGATCGCCCAGGTGTCCGGCCAGCAGGCGTCCCTGGGCCTTCTCAACTTCGTCATGTTGATGGCGCTCATTTCGATTAATCTGGGATTCATCAACCTGTTGCCAATCCCAATGCTCGATGGAGGACATCTGGTCTTCTACCTTTTCGAGGGAATTGCGCGCCGGCCGGTGCCGGAGCGCGCGATGGAATGGGCGTTCCGATCGGGATTGGCGGTGCTTTTGTCGTTCATGATCTTCGTAACGCTGAACGATATTCTGTCGCTGGGCGCCCTCAAGAGGCTTGCCGGGTTGATCGGCTGAGCTTGTTGGGGCAGTGCAGGCGCACGCTCCCTGATGAGCGGACGGATTCTATTAAGGCGGGGAACGCGTGACGGCGACGGCGAACATCAATCGGGCGCGGCTCATGCCGGCGCTCCTCGTCGGCACGATGCTCGGCGGCATGGCACAACCGGTGATGGCCCAGACGGTCGGAGAGCCCGCTGCGCCTGCGGCGGCGCTCGCCGCCCCTCAGCCGCCTGCCGCCGCGGCAGCGCCCGCGGGATCGGGCATCATCAAGACCGTCAATGTCGCTGGTTCGGAGCGTCTCGAGCCGGACACGGTCCGCTCCTACGTCAAGCTGGCGCCTGGGGAGCCCTACACCCGCGAAGCGCTCGATCAGGCGTTGAAGGATCTTTACGAGACCGAATTGTTCGCGGACGTTCAGATCCGCGATGACGGCGCCGGTAATATCACCCTGCAGGTGCGCGAGAACCCGGTGATCAACCGGATCGTGCTCGAGGGCAACAAACGGCTGAAGGCGGAGAAGATCAACCCCGAGATCAAGCTGGCGCCGCGGCAGATATTCACCCGCTCGAAGGTGCGCGCCGACGTTAACCGCATCATCGAACTCTACCGCCGCCAGGGCCGCTTCGCCGCGACGATCGAGCCGAAGATGGTCCTGCTCGACCAGAACCGCGTCGACATCATCTTCGAGATCCACGAGGGCGACAAGTCCAAGGTCCGCAAGATCAACATCATCGGCAACGAGAGATTCTCGGATGGCCGCCTGCGCGGCGAAATGGCGACCAAGCAGACGGGTCTGACCAAGATTTTCTCGTCGGGCACCAGCTACGATCCCGATCGCATGTCTTATGACCAGCAGAAGCTGCGGCAGTATTATCTGACCAACGGCTACGCCGATTTCCGCGTGGTTTCGGCCGTCGCCGAGCTCACGCCGGACCGCAAGGACTTCATCATCACCTATGTCGTCGAGGAAGGCGACCGCTACAAATTCGGCGATGTCGACCTCGAAAGCGAGATTCGCGACATCAAGGCCGACAAGTTCAAATATCTGCTGCCGATGAAGAAGGGCGACTGGTACAACGCCAAGCAGGTCGAAGACACGGTCGACCGTATTACCGAAGTGACCGGCCTGTTCGGCTTCACCCCGGATGTCCGTCCCGATTTCAATCGCGACAAGGACAGCAAGACGATGGGCGTCGTCTTCAAGATCAACCAGGCGCCGCGCGTTTATGTCGAGCGGATCGACATCAACGGCAACACGCACACCAAGGACAAGGTCGTCCGCCGCGAATTCCGCCTGGCCGAGGGCGACGCGTTCAACAGCTTCAAGGTCAAGCGGTCGCGCGATCGTATCCAGTCGCTCGGTTTCTTCCAGGACAAGTTCGAGATCGAGCAGAAGCCTGGATCTGCGCCCGACCGAGTCGTGCTGGAGGCTAATGTCGAAGAAAAATCGACTGGCGAACTTCAGGTGTCCGCGGGCTATTCCAGCCTCGAGAAATTCATCGTCGACCTGTCGATCCGTGAACGCAACTTCATGGGCAAGGGCCAGGAGCTCCGCGCCGGCGTCAGTTATTCGACCTATTCGAAATCAGTCGAACTCGGCTTCACCGAACCTTATGTGTTCGACAAGAACATCGCCGTCGGCGTCGACCTGTTTCGACGCGACTATAACTCGTTCAATTTCAACGGTAGCGATCGCAACACCACCTACAAGCAGGCGACCACCGGCTTCCAGCTACGCGCGGGCGTGCCGCTGACCGAGTTCATCACCATGGCTGTCCGCTACGGCCTCAGCTATGACGATGTTTCGCTGAACAAATTCACCTTCTACACCAACGGCGCCTGCGACCCGCTCATCGCCGGCCGCTATCTGTGCGAGGCAATCGGCAAGCGGCTGACCTCCTCGGTCGGCTATTCGCTGGTGTTCGACAACCTTAACAACCGGCTCCGCCCGACCCGCGGCCAGCGCGCCGTGCTGAGTCAGGATTTCGCCGGTCTCGGCGGCGAGGTCCGCTATGTCAAGACTTCGGTTGAAGCGACCAAATATTGGGGCTTCGGCGGCGGCTTCGTGTTCTCGGCCGGCATCGAGGGCGGCTATATCAAGGGCATCGGCCAGGACGTCCGCCTGACTGATCGCTTCTATCTCGGCGAACCGGAAATGCGCGGCTTCGGCATCCGCGGCGTCGGTCCGCGAGTTCGCCGCCAACAATATGATGTTACCGTCCCCGGCGCGCCAGTGCTGCAAACCGGGAACAACAACTCTATCGACGACGCCCTGGGCGGTGATACCTACTATAAGGGGCGGCTGGAACTCGAGCTGCCGCTTGGTAATGGTGCGCGCGAACTCGGTCTGCGGCCCTCCATCTTCATGGATGTCGGCGCCGTGTTCGGCGTAAAGACACCGGCGCTAAGCGATGGCTGCTCGGTGGCTCCGAATACGCCAACCAATTGTACGCCGTTTGTGCGTCAGTTGACCGATAGCAAGGGCCACCCACTATACTATAATCGAGATCCCAGTATTCAAGATTCAACACCTTTGACGACTAGCACCACGGTGACGGCATTTCCGTATACCCAGCAAATCACGCCTTATAAGGAAGCTTTCTTCGGTGACTCCCCAAAGCCGCGCCTCTCGGTGGGCTTCGGCGTAAACTGGAACTCGCCATTTGGCCCCTTCCGGCTCGACATCGCCAAGGTCCTGCTCAAGGAAAAGGGCGACAACACCAAACTCTTCACATTCAACGTAGGGACACAGTTCTGATGAAATCGCTTTTGAAGATTGCCGCGCTTGCGGCTGGCGTGTCGTTCATGCCGATGGCAGCGCATGCGCAGGCGGCCGCGACGCCGGCAGCTGCGGCGGCGGTGAATACGGGTGTTGCGGTCGTCAACCTCGACGCTGCCGTTGCCAATTCCGCCGCCTATAAGGCAGCGGTGGGCCAGATTCAGACAACCTACAAGCCGCAGATCACCGCCTTCCAGACCCGGCAGACCGCAATTCAGAGCGAGCTTACGCCGCTGCGGACCGAGATCGAAAATCTCCAGCGCAACCCTGCAACGCCCAAGGCGACGCTCGAGGCCAAGATCAACGCCTTCCAGGCGCGCGGGCAGGCCGCACAGAATGAGCTGCAGCGCCTGACGATGCCCTTCGCGCGTCCCGAAGCCTATGTGAAGGAGCAGATCGGCAGCAAGGTCGAGCAGGCGCTGAAGGCGGCGATGGCTGCGAAGCGCGTCGGAATCGTGCTGTCTCCCGACGCCGTCGTGGCGGTTCAGGGCGGATCGGACATGACCCTCGATGTGGTGACCCAACTCAATGCGCTGGTTCCCAGCGTGTCGATCACCCCGCCGGCCAATTGGCAGCCGGGCCAGGCCGAGCAGGCCGCTGCCGCTCCCGCAGGACGCTGATCGACCGTCGATGAGCGAAGCAGTCCGCACCACGCTTGGCCCGCTGGATATCCGGCGGGTCATGGCGGCTTTGCCGCATCGCTACCCCATGCTCCTCGTCGATCGCGTCGAGGAGCTGGTGGTCGATGAGCGGATCTCGGCGGTGAAGGCGGTCACGATCAACGAGAGCTTCTTCCAGGGGCATTTCCCGGGCCGCCCGATCATGCCGGGCGTGCTGATCGTCGAAGCGCTCGCGCAGGCCGCCGGCGTGCTGGCGGTGGAGACGTTCGGCCTCGCCGGCTCGGGCAAGCTGGTCTATTTCATGGCGATCGACGACGCCAAGTTCCGCGCACCGGTCGAACCTGGCGTGCTGCTCCGCCTCGATGTCGCGTTCGTCCAGAAACGTGCCAGCGTCTGCAAGTTCGAAGGCAAGGCCTATGTCGGCGACAAGCTGGCGGCACAGGCGAACTTCACGGCCATGATTGCCGATCCTCCGAAGGATTGACGCGCCGCTCCTCCCGATTATCCAATAGTCGCCCCGATCGGGAGCGCGCCCAGGCACTGCTCACCATCTTCGCGATAGCGCAACGCTTGCCTTGTCGCGGCTTAGCTTGTAGTGGCCGCGCTTCGCTTCTCCGGCTGGTCGGAAACCAGCCTTTTTCTCGGAGCCAGAAGACATGAAGAAAGATATCCATCCCGATTATCATCGGATCAAGGTGCAGCTGGTCGATGGCACCGTCTATGACAGCCGCTCGACCTACGGCAAGGAAGGCGACACGCTCCAGCTCGACATCGATCCTTCGGTGCACCCAGCCTGGACCGGCGGCAAGTCCGGCCTGCTCGACACCGGCGGCCAGGTGGCTCGCTTCAACAAGCGCTTCGGCGGACTGACGCTCGGCAAGAAATAAGCCTGGCGTCCTGCTTGGGGCAATGGATATGGCTGGGCATTGCCCGGCCATTTTCATTTTGGGGCTTTCATGGTTCTGACGCTTTATCGCCGCTATCGGTTGCCGATCTTCTGGACGGTGATGCTGATCGTCTATCTGTTCGCCATCGCGCCACGCGATGAAGCGCCATCGCTGGGCGGCAGCGATAAGACCGATCACATTGCCGCCTTCCTCGTGCTGACCCTGCTCGGGCGAGTCGCCTATCGGGCGCGCCCTGGTTGGCTGCTGGGTGCGGGCCTGTCGCTGTTCGGCGCGTTTATCGAGTTCAGCCAGGCGATGCCGTTCATCGGCCGCGATGCGAGTGTGTGGGACTGGGTCGCCGACAGCGCAGCGATTCTTGTAGCGATGGGTGTGGCCGCACTGCTTGAAAAGCGCTTCCCGATCCTGTTCGCCGTATGACGGTTCCGCCGCGCCCCGCCTTCGACCCCGAAGGCGCGGCCCAGCGGCTTTTCGAACGGGTGGCCTGCGCCGCCCGCCTCGACCCCTCCGACCGCTGGGTCGGCGGCTACGCCGATTATGAATGGGACCATCTCCGCCTCGCGCTCCGGGCCTACGGGGTCGAGGCCGCGAATCGCGATGTGCTCGAGTTCGGCTGCAACGTCGGCGGTTCCGCCGTGGTGCTCGCCGCCCTCGGCGCGCGGGTGACCGGCATAGATATCGATCCGGCGCTCGTAGCAATCGCCGGGGCCAATCTGCAGCGCCACCGCCTGGCCGGAGCTGTGCGCCATGTTCCGGCAGGGCAGGACCTGCCCCTGGCCGACGCCAGCTTCGACCTCGTCATCGCCAACAGCGTTCTCGAATATGTCGATCCAGCGCGGCTCGACGCCGTCCTCGCCGAACTGCACCGGCTATTGCGGCCCGGCGGGCGCCTCTTCATCTGCGGCACCGCGAGCAGGCTCGCGTTGCGGGAACGCCATTCCGGACGATGGCTGGTCAATTACCTGCCGCGCGCCGTGGACCGCCTCACAGGCCGCGTCCTGCAACGCGGCCTGTCCCCATGGCTGCTGATGCGCGGCCTGCGAGGGCGTTTCTGTGAGGAGGGCGGCGGCAATTGGCTCGCCGCGCGGCGAGCGATCCACGGCGGTGTCCCGATCGCTGGCAAAATCTATGCGTTGCTCAGCAAGCTGACAAACTGCCCTCCGGGCCTGATCGCGCCTTATATCGAACTGATGCTGCGCAAATCGGAAAGTGGCGGAGCGGTTGGGACTATTCACCGTCAATCGAAACGACCGGAAATGCGTCAGTTTCTGAGGTGGCTGTGTAGCAGGTTGCAGTGGTAATGGGGAGCACATCTTATGCCTCGGATTGATCGTTCTCCTTCGTCCGTGGCAGACGCGCTATCACACTTAAAAATGCATCTATGGCGTCGCAGACAAGCGGCTGATGTTCCTTGGATTGCAGGATCATGATCGACAAAATTAGCGCTCCCATTGCTCGATCCTTCCGAACCAACAGATCGTTCATGGTTGCACGACTAATGGGGAGGCTTGTATCTCCCGCATAGAGTAGGGTGTTTCGAGCGTTTGCTTGCGAAGCGACCAGCTTCTTGATGTTTTCGAAGCGGGTCCGTTCCGCAAGGTTGACCAAGTTATCCTCAAACAGGTTGGACCGTTCTTTGCCGGGCTTCGTGTGAACGATCGACAGCGGCTCGACGGGTTGTAGAAAATATTCCTCACCCTCGGGCATCACGACGCCGAATGTGGCGATAGGGACGCTGATATCGATCCGGGGCACGTCGAAATTAAAGGTTAGCTGGAACCTCTGAAGGGCTTGGCGTATGTCGAGCCCTATGGCCGCAATACACGCCCCAACGGCCGCCTTGTGAACGTGATTGCGTGCGCTGAATGACCTTGCGTTGGGATATTGCCGAAACTGGATTGCTCGCATCAGCGCGGTTGCGGCTTCTTCTTCACCGGTGATAGCACGGAACGATGCCATCGCCCGGTCGATATCGAGGATTTCGAGCGCCTTTGAAAAATGGTCGAGGCAGTTCTCAAGCCGATAACGGACAGCCCCCGGCAGCTTAGGGCCGATGCGTTGAAGCCCTTCCTCCAAGAACGAACGCTGCTTCGTAATTTCCTCGTCGCTCATCAATCCACCGCTATTTCGCCGGTAATATGCCGTCCAGCTTCGCATGAGCGAGCCGCGAGTGCACTGTCTGTCAGCGGGCTTACTGCGAACCTTCCAAGTCACGAACTTTCCATGGTGATTAGTTTTCCGATTCGTTAAGCTACCGATATGGAGAAGCCACCCGCCTTCTTCGTCCCGGAAATCCGGTCCGACGAACAGGAAGCCGCCTATGCCCATATGGCGGAACATGGCAGGTGTGGCGTGCCCGCACTTGGCGACCGGGTTTATTCGGTGACCTTCGGACATAACGGGATCGTCTGGACCGCGACGGTTGGCCGTTCAATGCGAGGCGTCAAAGGCAAGATGATGCCAAAAAAGGTGTGGAAGGAAACGCCGGTTGTGGATGCCACCGTGATTGCAGCGATCTTTCCCAGCCACCCCTATATCATCTTCCATACGGGCGGACGCTCGCCGTGGGAGAACCCATTCATGGCTGGCGATATTCGATCGGTGACGAAGTTCAGCGTGGAGTGAAGGCCCGTGCGGCTGACATTTAAGACGGAAGAGGAAAGGCAGGCGTTCATTGTCCGCTCGCGCGAACAAGACGCCTGCGTTCGCGCTGGCAAGATGCGTATGGCTTATGGCTTCGCCGCATGGCTTGACGATAATGAATTAGGGCGCGACTTCATCCGAGATACCCGCCTTCTCCCTTATCCTAAGCGCAACCTCTACTATGCCTTGCTACACGCCATTGCGAACACACCGTCGCAGCCGGTGGTGGACGCCTTCACAGCCTGCCTGCTGGTGCTGCCACATTATCAGGATAGCATCGGAAAAGCTGTGACTATGCCTGATCTGGAAGAACGCGATCTTCCCGGCCTCACGCCCGTAGAAGCCTACATGCACTTTGCCGACTTCGATTTCGACAAATTCAAGGCTCACAGGGACGCGGTCTACAGAGACCGCGACGACTGCGCTTCGATGTCGGCAAGGGCCAAAGCCGCGAATGTGCGGTTGGTCACCGGCCACCGGAAGATGTGGCAGATGCTTCGGCGGCAAGGCCAGTTTGCATCATATTACAAGGGCTACACCTTCTTCCCAAATCCGCAACCGGGTTGGAAGTTGGAAGACTTTCCGACCGAGGGTTAGCTCCCCGCGAGCCTAATCGGCGTCCCCGCTATTTGTAGCCGTGCGGAGCAGTTCGGTAGAGGTTGGTCCAGATCGATTGGCGGCAGGGGCATACCGCGACATTAGCATCAACACGGTTCGGATTTCGAGACGCGCCCGAGCCGCTGAGTGAGATTAGCCTTACCCAGCGCCTCGCGGAATTCGGCGGGCACGACAATGCGCACTTCATATCCGCCGTCGCTGGTTTTTCGAACATATGTCATCAAGCGCATTTGTAGCACCAGTTTGTAGCGGGTCTACCGCTAGAAACTGGCGAATTTCCGATGTTTCTTAGACATCAACCGCTTAACCCAACAATGGCGGAGAGGGTGGGATTCGAACCCACGGATAGCTTGCACCATCGGCGGTTTTCAAGACCGCTGCCTTAAACCACTCGGCCACCTCTCCGCATCGAAACATCCGAGCGGAAGCGCCCCATATCGCCGGTGCGGCCTTTCGTGCAAGCGGCGCGATCAAAGCATTTCACCACCGGTCGAAGCTGTGGCAAGCAGATCGCGAACAAAGGGGATATAATGCCAAGCCTGTTGCGTATCGCGGTCGCGGCCATGACGATGATGGCGATCGCCGCCGCTGGAGCGCCTTCGATTGCCCAGACGATTGCCGGCGAGGGGCAGGCGCCCGACGATGCGGCGCAGGTCAGCGACGCTCCCGCGCCAGCGGCGCCCTCGCAGGACAGCCTGATGCGCGCGTACGTGGCAGGCCTACGGCCGCGCGCGCTGGCCATGGGGATCACCCCGACATTGTTCGATGCGACCCTGCCGACACTGAACTTCAGCGCGCGCGTGGTGCGGCTCGACCGCGCGCAGCCGGGGGCGACGCCTGCCACCGTAGTCAACCCCCCGGACTTTGCGCCGTACCTCGCCAGCCACGTCGATGCGGTGCGGATCGGCATGGGTCGCTCGCGCTATGGCTCGCTACGCCCGCTGCTGTTGTCGATCGAGCAGAAGACCGGGGTGCCCGAGCAGATCATGCTTGCGATCTATGGTCATGAGACCGGCTATGGCACCTTCACCGGCAATTTCGATCTGTTGAGTTCGCTCGCCACGCTTGCTTTCGAAGGACGCCGCCGGGAGCTGTTTGCCGACGAGTTCCTCAATGCAATGCTGCTGCTCCAGCAGGGTGTGCCGCGGGCGCAGCTGCAGGGCAGTTGGGCAGGCGCCACCGGCTATCCGCAGTTCCTGCCGAGCGTCTATCTTCGGCTCGGCACCGATGGCGATCGCGACGGCAAGGTCGATATCTGGCGCAGCGAACCGGATGCGCTGGCGTCGATCGGCAACTATCTGAAGGATGCGGGGTGGAAGCCGGGCGTGCCGTGGGGCGTCGCCGTCCGTGTCCCCGATGGCATCGACCGGGCCGCGATCCGCTCGCCGCTGTCGTCGCCGCGGTGCCCGCGGGTGTTCGCGCGGCAGAGCCGCTGGCTGACCGTCTCCGAATGGCGCGACAGGGGCCTGACGATGCTGAGCGGGCGGGTGCCGGCCGAGGACGAGCTGGCGACCCTGATCGAGCCGGACGGCAACGGACGGACCGCCTATCTGCTCACGACCAACTATCGCTCGATCCTCGATTATAACTGCTCGAACTTCTACGCGCTGTCGGTGGGCCTGCTCGGCGATGCGATCGTCCAGTAGGTTCGCCGCACTGGCGCTGACCCTGCTGCTGGCGAGCTGCGGACTATCACCGCCCGAGCATCCATCCGGCCGGCCGCGCCACAAGCCGGGCCGCGTCTTCCCGCCGTCAAAGCCAAGCGGCCCCGCCTCCGACACGCCGGTCAAGCTGGGAAAAGCCTATCAGGTCGGCGGCATATGGTATTATCCCGCCGATGCCACCGGCTATGATGAAGTCGGACTAGCATCCTGGTATGGCGCGCAATTCCATGGCGGCCAGACCGCCAATGGCGAGCTGTTCGACATGGATCGGGTCGGCGCGGCACACAAGACCCTGCCTTTGCCCTGCTATGTCGAGGTGACCGCGCTCGATACCGGCCGCACGATTGTCGTGCGTATCAACGATCGCGGCCCCTTCGTCACCAATCGCATCATAGATCTGTCGCGACGCTCGGCGCAGTTGCTGGGCATCGAGCGGGCCGGTGTGTCGCGGGTCCGCGTCCGCCGCGTATTTCCGGCCGATTCGGATCGGCTGGCGCTGCGCTGGGGGCGCCCGGCCTCGGCACGGCCCAATGCCAGCGGTGGTGAGCTCGCGCTGCTCAACCAGCGCTTCGCCCTCCGTGCGCCCGATCCGGTTGCGCCGCCGCGGGTCGCGGCCGCTATACCCGATGCAGCCGTGCCGGTCGGCGGATGGTTCATCCAGGTGACGGCCGTCGGCCTGCGCGAGAGGGCAGAGGAAATCGCCGAGATGATCGCCGGACGGATCGAGCCGGTGGGCGCGTTATGGCGCGTGCGGATGGGGCCCTATAAGAGCGAGGCGGAGGCGACAAGCGCGCTGGCGCAGGTCCGGTCGGACGGCTATCAGGATGCCAGGCTGGTCCTGATCCCCAGCAACAGCAAGATTCCAGAGGGAACGATTCCACAATGATGCGCCGCCCGATCGCCCTTATTCCCGCGCTTTTCCTGCTAGCCGGACTGCCTGCCAAGGCTGCTGCGCCGGTCTTCGATACTCCCGCACCGGTCGCGTTCATGAAGGACCTGTCATCGGGCGCGATTCTCTACGCCAAAAATCCCGACCAGCGCATGCCGCCGGCGTCGATGGCCAAGATGATGACAGTCTATGTCGCCTTCGACCTGATCGAGAAGGGCGAGTTAAAGCTCGATGCGATGGCGACAGTTCGTCCCGAGACCTGGAAGCAGTGGCACGGCCCCGCGGCCGGTTCGACCATGTTCCTGTCGCCGGGCGAGCAGGTCAGCATCGCCAACCTGCTGTTCGGAATCGTGACGCTCTCCGGCAACGATGCCTGCGTCGTGCTTGCCGAGCATATCTCGGGCACCGAACCGGCTTTCGCCGCGCTCATGAACCGGCGCGCCCAGGAAATGGGACTGACCAACAGCCATTTCGGCAATTCCAACGGCTGGCCTGACGCAGGCGTCACCTATGTCACAGCGCGCGATCTCGCGACGCTGGCCGAGAAGACAATCGAGGAGCACCCCAAGCTCTACAAGACCTTCTACAGCCGCCCCAATTTCACCTGGGGCAAGACGATGGGTAGCGGCACGGCGATTACCCAGGCCAATCGCGATCCGCTGCTCGGCCGCGTCGCCGGAGCGGACGGACTCAAGACCGGTCATACCGAGGAGGCCGGCTATGGCTTCACCGGCTCGGCCGAGCAGAATGGCCGACGGCTGGTGATGGTGCTGTCGGGGCTGCACTCGTTCAACGAGCGGATCGACCAGTCCGTCACTTTCATGAACTGGGGCTTCCGCGCCTGGCAGGCCAAGCCGCTCGTCGCCAAGGGCCGCAAAGTCCAGACCGCCGAGGTTCAGCTCGGCGACGAACGCGAGGTGGGCCTGGTCGCCCCGAAAAACCTGACGGTCACCATTCCGGCCGGCCTGGGATCGGACCTGAAGACCAAGGTGGTCTATCAGGGACCGATCAAGGCGCCGTTCAAGGCTGGCGATCACATCGCCGACCTGGTCGTCACCGGGCCCGATATGGTGCCGCAAAAGCTCCCGCTCGTCGCCGACAAGGATATCGGCACGGCCGGCTTCTTCGACAGAGTCATGGCCGGGCTGCGTTGGCTGTTCGGCCTCGCCTGAGGCCGTGGCCGGCAAGTTCATCACCCTGGAGGGCGGGGAAGGGGTCGGGAAATCCACCCAGGCCCGCGCACTCGCCGCGGCCCTGCGCGGACGCGGCATCGACCTGATCGAGACACGCGAGCCAGGCGGCAGCCCCGGCGCGGAGGCGATCCGCGCGCTGCTGCTCGAGGGCGAAGGCGATCGCTGGAGCTCGCGGGCCGAGGCGCTGCTGTTCGCGGCGGCGCGCGCGGACCATGTCGAAAAGACGATCCTGCCGGCGATTCACGTGGGTAAATGGGTGATCTGCGATCGTTTCCTCGATAGCTCGCTGGCTTACCAGGGGGGAGCTGACGGGCTTGGTGCCGACGCGATCCGGACGCTGCATCAGATCGGCAGCAAGGATCTCCTGCCCGATCGGACGCTGTTGCTGGACATGCCGGTTTACGACGCCGGCTATCGACAGGCGGTCGCAGGCATCGGGCTGAGCGATCGTTTCGAAAAGCGGGACGGGGGCTTCCACGACCGGGTTGCAGCGAGCTTCCGCCAGTTCGCGCAGGCCGAGCCGAAGAGAATCAGGCTTGTGTCCGCGGAAGGCACGCCCGAAGAGGTCACCACCCGCCTACTCGATGCGTTGTCGGATCTGCTGCCGTGAAGCTCCTAGGCCATGACAGCCAGATCGCCGCCTTTCGCGATGCAGCGGACTCCGGGCGGCTCCATCATGCCTGGCTGCTGACCGGCCCGGAAGGCGTCGGCAAGGCGAGCTTCGCGCTTCAGGCAGCGACCCGGCTTCTCGCCGATGCAGCGGGGCCGCGCGTCCATCTGCCTGGCTTCGAAACGCCCGAGGATCATCCGGTAGCGCGCTATATCCGCGCCGGCAGCCATCCCGACCTGCGCGTCCTGGCCCGCCTGACCAAGGATAAGTCCGACGATCTGGCGCGATCAATCAACATCGAACAGGTGCGGTCGCTTCAAGGTCTGTTCGCGACTACGCCCAGCCTGTCGCCGCGCCGGGTGGTGATTATCGATGCGATCGACGACCTGGAACGCAATGGCGCCAATGCGCTGCTCAAGAATCTCGAGGAACCGCCCGCCGGCACGGTCTTCCTGCTGGTCAGCCATGCGCCTGGCAAGCTGCTGCCGACCATCCGCTCGCGCTGCCGGCTCCTGCGTTTCGGTCCGCTAAGCGGCGATCAGATGCTGCTCGCGCTCCAGCGCCTGCTGCCGGAGGAACCGCGCGACGAAATCGAAGCGCTGGTTGCGGTGGGCGAAGGATCGCCCGGCCGCGCGCTGGGTTTTGCAGGCCTGGACATCGGGACGCTCGATGCCGCGATAGACCGGCTCGTCGGGGAGGGCGACCCCACCAACGCGGTCCGCGCGGCGCTGGCGAAGCAACTCGGCACCAAGGCGGCCCAGGCTCGCTACGAAGCC
This sequence comes from Rhizorhabdus argentea, assembly GCF_037861105.1. Lineage (NCBI taxonomy): Bacteria > Pseudomonadati > Pseudomonadota > Alphaproteobacteria > Sphingomonadales > Rhizorhabdaceae > Rhizorhabdus > Rhizorhabdus argentea. The sequence goes on along the minus strand of NZ_JBANFK010000009.1, from coordinate 87,245 downwards.
TATCTCGATCGCGTTCCGGCCAGGATCGCCGCCGAGGCGCGGAAACGCGAGGGGCAGGCGCTGGCGAATGCCATCGCGCTGTGGGAGGAGGCGCGGCGCGTCGGCGAAAGCGCCGTCCATTTGTCGCTCGATCAGTCGACGACGGTGTTCGAGCTGGCGACGCTGCTGGCGAGACTGGCACCTGGCAAATAATCGTCATTCCGGCGGAGGCCGGAGTCCCGTGGAGCTTCGCGACCTCAACTCCGCCGTCGCGCGACCGGCGGGAACGATTACCGCCGTTGCGGATAGTAGCTGGCGTCCCTAATGGCTGAGCGCATGTCGACACCCTATTATATCACCACGGCGATCAGCTATCCCAATGGCCGGCCGCATATCGGCCACGCTTATGAGGCGATCGCCGCCGATGCCATCGCGCGGTTCCAGCGCTCGATGGGCCGCGACGTCCGTTTCCAGACCGGTACCGACGAGCATGGCCTCAAGATGGCGCAAGCGGCGCGCGCGCGCGATATCGAGCCACGCGCATTGGCAGATGAAATGGCATCTCATTTCAAAGAGATGGATGATCTTCTCAATATTTCCTATGATCGCTTCATTCGCACCAGCGAGGCCGAGCACTACGCCGCGAGCCAGGCGCTCTGGAGAGCGATGGAGGCCAATGGCGACCTCTATCTGGATCGCTATGAAGGCTGGTATTCGGTGCGAGACGAGGCCTTCTACGACGAGAAGGAACTGGTCGCGGGGGATGGCGAGACGAAGCTGTCGCCACAGGGCACGCCGGTGGAGTGGACAGTTGAGGAGAGCTGGTTCTTCCGCCTGTCCAGCTATCAGGAGCGATTGCTCGGGCTGTATCGCGACCAGCCCGACTTCATCCGCCCGGAAAGCCGCCGCAACGAGGTGATGAGCTTCGTCTCCGGCGGGCTCAGCGATCTGTCGATCTCGCGCACCAGCTTCGATTGGGGCGTGCCGGTGCCGGGCAGTCCGGGCCACGTCATGTATGTCTGGGTCGACGCACTGACCAACTATCTGACCGGACTTGGCTATCCTGATGGTGGAGAGACCCTGGATCGCTATTGGCCGGCCAATCTCCATCTGATCGGCAAGGATATCGTCCGCTTCCATGCGGTTTATTGGCCGGCCTTCCTGATGTCCGCTGGAATAAAGCTGCCCAAACAGGTGTTCGGCCACGGATTCCTGCTCAATCGCGGCGAGAAGATGTCGAAGTCTGTCGGCAATGTCGTCGATCCCAGGGCAATGGCCGAACGCTATGGCGTCGATCAGCTGCGCTACTTCCTGCTGCGCGAGGTCAGCTTCGGCCAGGATGGCAGCTATGGCCATGAGGCGATCGTCAACCGCTGCAATGCAGAGCTGGCCAACAGTTTCGGCAACCTAGCGCAGCGTACGCTCTCGATGATCTTCAAGAATCTCGATGGCGAATTGCCGGCACTCGACCGGAATGAAGAGGATGCGGCGCTGGTCCGCGCGGTCGCCGCCGCCTGCCTCGACGAAACGCCGCGGGCCTTCGAGCAGCTCGCCTTTTCAGTCGGTATCGAGGCGTGGATGAAGGCGGTGTTCGCCTGCAACCAATATGTCGACGGCCAGGCGCCCTGGGCGCTGCGCAAAAGCGATCCCGAAAGGATGAAGACGGTGCTCGGCACCCTGTTCTCCGTGATCCGAGACCTTGCCATCGCGATCCTCCCGATTATTCCCGATAGTGCCGGCAAGCTGCTCGACCAGATGGGCATCGCGACGGATGGCCGCGATTTCGCGGCCATCGAGGATCAGGCCTGGTATGACGCCTTGCGGACTTCGGGCTACAAGATCGCGCAGCCGGTGCCACTGTTCCCGCGGCTCGAACTGGAGGAAATCGAGGCCTGATGTTCGTCGACAGCCACTGTCACCTGAATTATACCGGCCTCGCAGAACGCCAGCAGGAAGTATTGGCGGCCGCGCGCGCGGCGGGCGTGACAACCATGCTCAATATTTCGACCCGCGCCGCCGAATGGGGTGCCGTACTGGAGACGGCCGAGCGCGAACCCGATGTCTGGGCGAGCGTCGGCATCCATCCGCACGATGCCGACACCCATGAAGATATCGAGACGACGCTGCTGGTCGATAAGGCAGCGCATCCGCGGATCGTCGGAATCGGCGAGACAGGGCTCGACTATTATTATGACAAGTCGGACCGCGAACGGCAGCGGGGCAGCTTCCGCCGCCATATCGCCGCCGCACGCGAGACGGGGCTGCCGCTGATCGTTCATACCCGCGATGCAGAGGCGGATACGATTGCCATCCTCGATGACGAAATGGGGAAGGGGGCTTTCACCGCGGTCATCCACTGCTTCACCGGCAGTGCCGATCTCGCCCGCGCGATGCTTGATCTCGGCTTTTCGATATCCTTGTCGGGTATCGTGACCTTCAAGAACGCTGCTGATCTGCGCGAGACGGCCCGCCTCATCCCGCACGACCGCCTGCTGATCGAAACCGACAGCCCCTTCCTTGCTCCGGTGCCGCATCGGGGCAAGCCATGCGAGCCGGCGTTCGTGGCCGACACGGCGCGCGTTCTGGCGAAGGAGCTCGACTGGGACATCGACGATCTTGCTCGAAGGACGAGCGCTAATTTCTTTGCATTGTTCACGAAAGCTCGCCCATGAAGCTCCGCATTCTCGGGTGCGGTACGTCATCGGGGGTGCCGCGGATCGGTAATGACTGGGGCGATTGCGATCCCCAGGACCCGCGCAATCGGCGGACTCGCGCCTCGATCCTGGTCGAAAGCGCCACCACCAGCATCCTGGTCGATACCACGCCGGACATGCGCCAGCAGCTCCTCGACGCCGACCGCGGTGTTCTCGACGCGATCCTGTGGACCCATGACCATGCCGATCACTGCCATGGCATCGACGATGTCCGGCAGATCTTCCATGCGCGGCGGGCTCCAGTGCCTGGCTATGCGGTCGCCGAGACCATGGCGCAGCTCAAGCAGCGCTTCAGCTATGTGTTCGAAGGTCGCGACGGTTATCCGCCGACGGTGGAGACGCATGTGCTGCACAAGGATATGCAGCTCGGCGATCTCCGGGTCCGCTACGTGGTCCAGCCCCACGGCAACATCTTCAGCATTGGGTTCCGCTTCGACTGCGATGGCAAGTCTATCGGATATTCGACAGATTTTCATGAAGTTACCAGTGATATGATCGACATGTTCGCAGCTGTTGACATCTGGGTGGTCGATGCCTTGCGGGAACGGCCGCATCCGACCCACACCCATCTGGCCCAGACTCTCGATGCCATCGCGACATGCCGACCCGCACGCGCAATCCTGACGCATATGGATCATTCGATGGACTATGCTCGTCTGCGCGCGTCGCTGCCCGATGGCGTCGAACCGGGCTATGACGGGCTGGAGGCGCACCTGTGACGTCTGATCAGCTGGTCGGCTGCGTCGCAATCGCGGCTATGCTTTCGCTGGTGCTGCCCCGGCTCGCGCGGGATCGCACGCCTCGGAACAGGATGCTGCTGATGGCGCTGCTGTGGATCGTGATCATCGCGGTGGTGACCGTTGTCGTAATGGCGATGCCCAAAAGCAGCTGAGTATGCGCCTCCGATTTAACATAATATATATTATCGGACTATGCGTGGGAAAGCGCTAGATAGAAATGACACTCCCTAGCGTCGTTTCGCCGACGTCGCTGGCATAGTTCTCCTGTCTACAGGAGGACGCATTTGTGATGGCGGTGGCGATGAGCCATTATCTAATCGGTCCGCCCGCTGAATGGGCGTTGAGATGGCGCTTGTTGCTGCGTTGCGCCAGCAGGCTATACGAGCCTGCTCGGGAAGTTTTTCAAGTGTTCTGGGTCATTCATGATCCCGCGCTACCTGCGCGTTGGTCTCGTCTCATAAGCATGTTTTGCACGATGCTCCTCAAGGATCATCTGCGACGCCCGCCACGCCATCGCCATGACCGGCGCGTTGGTGTTGCCGGAGACCATTTCAGGCGCCATGGACAAGTCCACGACTCGGAGACCGGTCACACCCCGAACCCGCGCCCGGTCATCCAGAACGGCGTTTTCGTCCGCCCCCATGCGGCAGGTTCCGCATGCGTGATAGCCCGCTTGTCCCAGTCGGGCGAACGCATCGAGTATCGCGGCATCCGTCTGCGCGTCCGCCGTCCGCTTCGTCTCTCCCACAATGAAGTCCGAAAGCGGCGATGTCTGGGCCAGCCTGCGAATCGTGCGCACCATTTCGACCGCGATCTTCCGGTCCATTTCATCGGCGTGATAGTTGGGACGAATGGCAGGCGGCGCGTCAGGATCGGCCGAAGTGATCGAGATGCTCCCCTTGCTTTCCGGTCGGCATTGATAGCCCATCAGCTGCAGCCCAGGCTCCTTTTCCAGCCCACCCCTGCCGGTTTCATCCTGCGAAAGCGGCATGAACAGGATCTGCGCGTCGGGTCGGTTGGTGCTGTAGCTGGACCGCATGAATCCGCCGATATGATAAGGGCCTGTCGCCAACGATCCCTTCCCCGTCAGAAAGTAGCGCACCACATTGCCGGCCAGCCTGAGTCCGCGCAGCGAGCGATTTTCAGAGTTGGAATCATGCCGGAGGCGAAACTGCACTTGCAGCATCCAATGCTCGCGCATGTTGGCGCCGACATCCCGACTATCGACAAGCACCGGAATGCCGTGCGATTCCAGCAACTCGGCGTCTCCCACCCCGGATCGCTGCAGTAACAGCGGCGAGGCCAGCCCACCTGCGCTGAGAATTACTTCTCCCCGCGTTTCGAAACGAACCGCCTCGCCGCGCGAACGCCCTTCCACACCGATCGCCCGTTTGCCATCGAACAAGACACGATCGATTCGCGTATGGGTGACAATCGTCAGATTCGGCCGAACGCGCGCGGGGTTGAGAAAGGCGCGGGCCGCGCTGACACGCCTGCCGCGGCCATCAATGTTGACCTGGAGATAGCCCAAGCCTTCGCGCGCTTCCCGATTGAGATCCTGAAGAGTCGGAAGCCCCAAATCGCGCGCCGCCTTCAGTAAGGCTTCGGCAAGGGGAGTGCGAGCGCGGGTCGAGCTGATCCGGATCGGCCCGCCCCCGCCGCGATAGTCGTCCGCGCGCAGCTCATGGTCCTCCAGCGCCTTGAAGCAGAGCAGCATGTCCGCCCAGTTCCACCCATTCAAGCCCAGCTCACCGTAGCGATCATAATCTTCGGGCTGACCGCGCATCCAGACCATGCCGTTCAGCGCGCTGGACCCGCCCAGCATCTTGCCGCGCATCCAGATATCCGGTCGCTCCAGTTCACCGCGCGGCTGGCTTGTCACCAGATGGGTTGCCCGTTCGGGATTTGCCAGATTCTTGGTAAACCCCTTTGGCATGCGAACCAGCCAGTCTTCTGCGGGCGGTCCTTCCTCAATCAGCAGGACAGATACGGATGGGTCGGCGCTCAGCCGCTCGGCAAGCACGCAACCGGCGGATCCACCACCCACCAAGATGAAATCCCAGCCGGGCCGACCCTTCATATACCCCTCCCCTACGCGTCGACTTCCTCAATCGTAGGATTTAGAGCGGCGGCGCAAATTGGCATCGTCTGGATAGCCTAAATATCGCGATCCATCGGCCTTCGAACATGGTCCACTTGCACGAGGATAATCGCTCTCTCCAGGTCAAAATGGAGGAAGATGCGCTGCCTTGGGAGGGAATGATGAGGGCATATCAGGTGAACCGTTTCGGCGGCGGCGAGGGATCATCTCTCAATCAGACCGCGATCCCGGACATTGCCGGCCATGACATGCTGGTGAAAGTGCGCGCGGCGGCGATCAACCAGCTCGACTGGAAGGTGCAGGAAGGCTGGATCGAGGGGTTCATTCCACACACGCTGCCCCTCACACTTGGCTGGGACGTCGCGGGCGTGGTGGAAAATGGCGGAAACGCCGTACAGGACTTCGAGCCAGGCGATGAGATATTCGCCATGGCTGACATCGCACGCAATGGCAGCTTTGCCCAATATATTGTCCTCGACAGCCGACTTGTCGCGCGCAAACCCGTGAACCTGACGTTCGAAGAAGCGGCAGCGATGCCCCTCTCCGCGATCACCGCTTGGAACGCGCTGTTCGAATTTGGTCAGCTTGAAGCTGGCCAATCGGTACTCATTCACGCCATAGCCGGGGGCGTCGGCATCTTTGCTGCACAGCTCGCCAAAATCGCCGGAGCACGCGTCGTCGGCACATGCTCGGCGGCGGCCATGCCGCTGGCGCAAAAACTGGGTGTGGACGCGCTTGTCGACTATACCCGCGAAGACTTCGCCGAGCATTCTGGCTTCGATCTGGTGATCGATGCGGTCGGTGGAGAAACCCGCAATCGTTCGTGGCCACTATTGCGCCCGGGCGGACGAATGGCCACGCTGGTCCCACCGTTCGAGCCTGCCGACCAGTTGCGGGACGATGTCATCTCGATGCTGGTCGGCGCCGCGCCGGACAGCTCGAAGCTTCACAAAATCGCAATACTTGCGGAAACTGGAAGGCTTAAACCCTATATCGGGGCAGCCTTTACGCTCGAGCAGGTCGGCGAGGCGTTGGCGAAGAGCCGCACGAATCATATGCACGGAAAGATCGTCATCACCGTCGACTGATCCGAATGCCCCCCCTCCGAAGCAGGTGACGGTGCCTTCTGGTTGATTGGCATATAGCGGCTGCAATCTGCGCCGTGTAAAGCGCCAGCCTTCAGCGGTTCGCACGAAGCTGTCCTGATACGATCCGCTGAACACCGTCATGTCCTGCCCGCGCCGACGGATATGCTCGCGCACTATGGTCGTTCCCGAGGCGGTGTTGCCATCGATCTCTAGCTGCCCGATCGGCGAGATTTGCTGCAGAAATTTCGATCCGCGGAAAGATTCCGTCGAAAAGTCCGCGGTTGCGGCGCGACCGACCACATCCTCATCGGTCTGTCCCAACATGACCTCGAAACCGGAAAAGCCCCTTCCGCGTCAGCATCGCCCGTGCCGGCCCCAAAGCTGAACGCATGCACCAGCTTTTTCCAACTGCGGAAGCGTCAGCGAAACTGGAATCCATGCCCATCATATCATCTCTGGAACAGTGTTCTGGCATCTGCCCTAAATCACAGCATGTCCGCCATCGATCAGCAGATCGGTGCCATTGACCCAATCCGATTCATCGGAGGCCAGAAACAGCGCGTAGGCAGCGATGTCGATCGGCTTGCCGACTCGACCGAGCACAAGGAAATCGCCAGCGATCTGCCTATATTCATCGGAGGCCAGCAGTGCTTCCGTCTGTTCCGTAGCCACCGGTCCCGGTGAGACTGAATTGACCCGGATCTGATGCTTCCCGCCTTCAAGAGCGAGCTGTTTGGTCATCGCAATCACGCCGGCCTTCGCTGCCTGATGCGCGACATTCCCGACCGCACGGCTCGAACGATGCGCCGCGAGCGAGCCGACGTTGATGATCGACCCGGCCCCTCGACGCCTGAACGCGGGCCAAGCCGCGAGGCACATGTAATAGGCGATGTCGAGCTCGCTGCGGATCGTATAGTCCCACATTTCCGTGGTTTCGGTGTCGTCCATGAAGCCGAACAGCGTGTGGGCCGCGTTGTTGTACAGCACATCGATCCCACCAGCGATGGCCTCGGCGTCTGCAACGAGCTTCTTGCACGCATCGAAAGCCGTCAGATCGCCCGCCGCGACGACATCGATCCGACCGCCGGTGGCCCCAACCATTTCCGCGGTCTGTTGGGCTCGTTGCTGATCCAGATCGCAGCCGATGACCCAACCACCCTCGGCGCAAAAGAGCCGGGCGGCTTCGCGCCCAATCCCGCTGCCGATCCCGGTAATAATGCAAACCTTGCCCTGAATCCGCCCAGTCATAGGTACTCCGCTATCCTGCTGTATCTGCATAGGTCGACGGGGCGCTTGCCTTCGTCATAGCCGTGACGCTATTTCGCCACCGCCCGCTGGAAAGCGGGCCTTGACTTGATCCGCTCCCGGTACGCCGCGATAGAAGGGGTCACCTCATTCTCGAGACCGACCAGCTCGACCGCGCCCAAGGCGTGGAACAGCGAGATGTCGGCCGCTGTAAATCGATTCCCGACGATATAATCATGCTCGGCCAGCCGGTCGGCGACGTGCTGAATGCGCTTTGGCATCGCATTCTGCGTATAGTGCTCGATCCAGCCGCCTTTCAGCTTTTCCGGCGCCATGAACATGTTCAGGATGCGCAGCGTGAACGGCATCGCGATCGAGGCTTCGCCCAGCCAAAGAAATTGCAGATATGCGGCATAGTCCGGGTCTTCCGGCTCCAGGGCGATGGGCGTCGGGCCATAGCGGCCGGCCAGATACTGGACGATGGCCATGGATTCGCTCATTCGAACGTCGCCATCCACAAAGGCAGGCAACGTGCCGAGCGGATTGACCGCAACCAGTTCGGCTGAGCCGAGTTCGACCGGGATCGCCTGATAGTCTAGGCCCAGCTCCTCGGCCATCCAGACAACGCGCAACGAACGCGTCCGTCCATCATGATAGATTTTCACTGGCGATCACCCTTTTCCTGAGCGTGTAGAGGCGTACCGAATTCATGGACAAGTTCGCGTCAGGCGGACCCGGAAATGCATCCACGATCCGCCCGATCAGCGACGGTCGTCAGAATGGCGCCCCTGCATCGATCGCCTGTTCTCATGTTGCAACGATGCCCGCGTCGTCTAATCGGATTACCATTGCGCCCTTCGCCCGTGCATCTGCGTGGCGACAAGCGACGGGCAGATGCATGCGCCGCAAATGCCACCGATCGCGATGAACACCGCATGATAGTCCGGCAGCACGGTACGCAGTCCGCTCATCACCAGCGGATTGCAAAAATCCCCCAGGAACATGGTCGCGTAATAAAAGCCCAGCGCCTTTGCCTGCATTTGCAGCGGAACCTGGCCGAGCAGCAGGGTGGGCAGATAAGACATCATCAGCCCCGACCCGACACCGGACAGTGCGACCGCAGCACCGGTTGCAACCGGCTCGTGCGACAGCCCGATCGAGATTTGCCCCGCACACCAGAATAACAGGATGAGATTGCCTACCACGTGGCGGGAGAATCTTCGGCACACGCGGCCATATGCCAGTCCAGCCAACATCCCGGTAAGCGAAGCCATTCCGAGCACCACCGACTGGCTGGCAGGGCTCGTTACGCCGTCCTCGGCCATCACCAGTCCGGTCTGGATTCCGGTCATCTGCATGACGATGCACATCGCGAAGATCAGCAGATAGGTTGGCCAGAGCCGGTAAAGCGACAGCGAGGCGAATGTATCCGCCTCCACCTCCACCCTATGGCCCGCCGCGAAGTTGATTCCGCGTACCGCGATGAACGCGAGCAACGCCATCGGCAAGGCAAGCAGGTAGAGCGCGAACGGTGCGCGCCAGCCGAACCCCTCCCCAACCGCCCCGGCGCTCCACACGCCGATGAGCGCTACTCCGGCACCGATTGCGCCCTGCAATCCGAACAAGCGGTTGCGCGCATCACTATCGTACAGTCTGCCAATCATGGTGCTGGTCGCCGTGACGATTGCGGCGACGTCGGCCCCCAGCAGGAAGCGCGACCCAATCAGCAGTTTGGCGTCCTCGCTGAAAAGCCCGAATCCGCCGAACAGCGCATAACCTAGCAATGCACCCAGCAAGACGGCAGGCGGTCCCCAGCGACCGATCAGCGCACCGGCAAGCGGTCCGCCGATGACAATGCCCAATGCGGGCGTGCTCATCAACATCTGCGCGTAGAAAGCGCCTTGCTGTCCCCCGCCGAGATGCCGGGCGAGCAGGGCCAGCACCGGCGCCAGCGCGACGAACACGAGCGCCATCATCGCCGTGCCGGACAATATGACGGGAAGCAGCAACGGCGCTCCTTGCCCCGTCCTTACGGCGAGGCCGCTATCCTCGCAGGTCAAAACAGCGTGCCCTGATAATGCTGCATCCGCCATTCGCCGCCACGGCGGGCCCAGATCACCACGCTGCGGCCATCGACCACCTTGATCGAATTATCGGGAATGATGGCATGCAGAATGGTGCGCCCAGTGACGACCGCGACGTCTGCGGCCAGCATCCGCACGATCATTTCCGGCTGGTTCACATCCGCATATCGATAGGTGCCGCTGCGTACCAGTTCCAGGAACTCCGGGCCGGTCTCGCGCAGGCCGTTCGTGTGCACATACAGCGCGTCTTCATCGATAATCGCCATCAGCGCTTCAACGTCGCCGGCCACCATGGCCGCACGCCGACGGGTCTCGGCCATTTCGATTTCAGCAATCATCAACCGCTCACGATATAGCCGCCGTCCACGGGGATCGTGACACCCGTCACGAAGCGCGCTTCCGGCGAGCACAGAAAGGCGATGACATCGCCGCAATCTGCCGCCACCCCGACACGGCCGAGCGGCGTGCGCGAGATCAGTTGGGCGACATAGTCGCGGTTCTCGAACACCCCCCTGGCCATGTTCGTCTGGATCCAGCCGGGCGAAATGGCATTCACGTTGATGCCGTCCCCGCCCCAGGCCACTGCCAGTGACTTGGTCAGTTGAACCACCGCGCCCTTGCTCGCCGTATAAGCCGGAACGACAGGGCTGCCGAACGTCGCGTAGACCGAGCCGATGTTAACGATCGCCCCTTTTGTCTCAGCCAGCAGTTTGCGGGCCGCCGTGCAGCACCGCATCGTGCCCGCGACGTTGACATTCAGCGTGCGCAGAAAATCAGCTTCCTCATACTCTTCGACGCTCGACGTGCCCGCGCATGTGACCAGCGCGTCGAGCCGGTCGAGCCCCTCGAACAGAGTCTTGACCGCCGCGTCGTCCGTCACATCCAGGACGACCGCGCGGATACGGGGATGATCCGGCGTCAGCGCGACCTCATTGTCCGAGATGCCGGTCACGATCACGTCGAAACCGCTCTCGGCGAGCTTCAGGGCAGCGGCGAAGCCAATGCCCCGGGGATGCGCCCCGCCCGTAATCACTGCCTGTTTGGTCAAAGAACCCTCGATCGGTGCCATGCTGCCTTTCCCCGTTAGGAATCGCGCACGCGACGGGCCACGTCCGAACGGCCTAATGCCATGCCCGGGCATAGCGTTTCGTCCATTCGGACGTTCCAGCAAGCTAACTCCGCGCTACATTGCGCATCCCAAGGGCATTCGCGCCCGACAGCAATGACGTGAAGGGTTGAGGGCGATGCGCGCGGCAATATTCAAGGAGGTGGGCCAACCGCTGGAGATCGTCGAGCTGCCCGAACCGGAACCCGCCGCCGATGAAGTCGTCGTCTCTGTCGGCCGATGCGGGATTTGCGGAAGCGATCTGCACATGACCGACACGGGCGGGATGCCGCCCGCCTCCAGGTCGGTCATCGGCCATGAATTTTCCGGTGAGGTCGTGGCCATCGGCCGCGATGTCTCAAACTTGAAGATTGGCGACAGGGTGGCAGCAATGCCCATCAAAGGTTGCGGCAAATGCAACTCCTGCAAAGCCGGCACGCCATCATGGTGCGAGCAGGGATTGCAATATCTGGCCGGTGGCTATGCCCAGTACGCCCGTGCCGGAGCGCGCGAGTGCCTCTTGCTTCCCGGGGGCTTGGATGTGGCAGACGGCGCCCTTGCCGAACCCTTGGCCGTCGCGCTGCATGGCGTGAGGACGGTGCCCGATTTGAAGGGAGCGACGGTGACCGTTATGGGCGGAGGTCCGATCGGTCTGGCCGCGGTGTTCTGGGCACGACATTTTGGCGCCGCCAAAGTCCAGATCGTCGAAGGAAACGTGTTTCGCGGCGAGATGGCCCTGGGGATGGGGGCCGATCAACTGTTCGCCCCGCCCGCGCCCAGCACTGGGACGCCAGGACAGGCAGAGTCGGTCGACCCCGCGTCGATCCCAGCTCCCGCCGATGTAGTATTCGAATGCGTTGGCAAGCCGGGGTTGCTGCTGTCGTCGCTCGATCGGGTACGGCCATGCAGCACCATCGTGTCGCTCGGCTTCTGCATGTCGCAGGAACCCTTTTTCGCTGCCGCCGCAGCGACGCGGGAAGTGACGATGAAGTTTCCGATGCTTTATACGATCGACGATTATCAGACGACGCTGAATGTACTTGAAAGTGGGGCCGTGGAGTCGCGAGCGATGGTGACCAACACCGTCAGCCTGGATGAGCTGCCGAAGATGTTCGAAGCGCTGCGCAAGCCCAGCCACGAATGCAAGGTGATGATCGACCCGTGGAAGGTCTGAACCTCCCCGATGAGCGGCGATCCGCAACTTCATGCCGGGAACGAACGACCGTGACAGAATGCCAATTTGTTTCTGACGCGATACGGCTGCGCGACGCCTTCACGCAGTCGATGCGTCGCCTGGCCACTACGGTGACGATCATCACTACCGGTGATCGGGAAAATCCGCTCGGCATGACGGCCACTGCGGTCAGTTCGCTGTCCGCCGATCCGCCGTCGATTCTCGCCTGTGTGAACCGCAGCGCGAGCATCCGTGATGCCCTGCCCCTGGGTGCACGTTTCTGCATCAATCTGCTCGCCGAATCGCATCACGATCTGCCGTTGATCTTCGGAGGCAAAACCCCGCCAGAGAAACGCTTTGACTCTGGCAACTGGGGCTATGACGAAGCGCCCTATCTCACCGATGCGCAGGCCAATCTGCTCTGCGTCGTCGACAAGCTGATCGACTACACGTCCCACACCATTGTGATCGGCAAAATTGCCGGCGTCCGCCTCACTGACGAAGCGCGACCGCTGATTTTTGGTAATGGCCGCTTCATTCGCGCGATCGCCGACGCCGCAGCTTGACGACATCACAAAGGAAGTTCGGGACATATCGCGATGAACCAGAAGATCGCACAGGACATCGTATCGCGGTTCGGGCTGGATGGCAGGATCGCGGTCGTGACCGGCGGCGCGCAGGGCCTCGGGCGAGCGACGAGCCTCTTGCTGGCGCAACTCGGTGCGACGGTTGTCGTCGCGGATCTGAATGAGCAAGGCGCACGGGCCGTCGCAGCGAAAATCGATGCAGAAGGCGGAACCGCAGTCGCGCAAGCGGTGGACATCGGCGCTGCCGAGTCCATCGCCGGCATGTTCACAGCGATCGATGCCCAGTTCGGCAGGATCGACATCCTGATTAACAATGCCGCACAACGAACAAAGGCTCCGCTGTTCGACATGACGATCGATCAGTGGGATGCGATGCTGGATGTCACGCTACGCGGTACGTTTCTGTGCTGCCGCGAAGCGCTGCCACGGATGGAGGCAACAGGCGGCGGCAGCATCATCAACATATCGTCCGTAGGAGCCGTCCATCCCGGCCTTCGGAACATCAACATCCACTATGACGCGGCCAAGGCCGGCATCGACAGCCTGACCAAATCCTTTGCCGCGGAGTTCGGCCGCATGGGAATACGGGTGAACTCTATCCTACCAAACGGAATGGTCAGCGAAGGGGCAACCAGCATCAACTCACAATACAAAATGGAGGGTCCGTTGACCGACCCGAAACGCCTACCCCTGGCGCGGCACTGTGACCCGAGCGAAGTGGCACAGGTCGTCGCGTTTCTTGCCAGCTCCGCGGCGAGCTACGTTACTGGCCAAATCATCGCCGTGGATGGCGGCTACCTCGTAAGTTAGGAGAAGATGAGCATGCCGGAGACGCTTGAGGATCGCTTTGAACTAGGCATGTCGCTTATCGAGGAGTTGCTGGGCGAAGAATTCGCCGCCGGTGCCCGCGCGCATCGCGACAGCGGTGGATTCGGCGCCGAGTTGGCCGAGCATGGCGCGCGCAACGTCTTTGCCGAATATTGGGGACGTCCTGGTCTGGATCGTCGGTCGCGATCCTTGTTGACCATCGGCATCCTGATCGGAACGGGGCATATGCCCGAACTGAAATACCATATTGCGATCGCCATCAAGAACGGGATCACGGTATCGGAGGTCGAAGAGATCGTGCTCCACGCGCTGCCATATGCGGGATACCCGAAGGCGAGCCATGCAGCGACCGCGGCGCGTGAGGAATTAACGAAGCTGGGCCTCCTCCCCGCCTAGCCGGGACCGGAGGGAACGGCTCGTCCGATCCACAATCTTCCGGGCCGATGCGGGATCAAAGCTCATTGGCCTGGCACTATGCCCGAACGCCGGCCAGGCCTGTCGCTTCAACCGCGCACGGAAATCAACCGGCAACGCCTGCAGCTGCGATGGCGTGCAGGGCGCAAAGCTCATCATTGTCCGAAGTATCGCCCGTGACACCCACTGCACCGATCACCTGCCCGGCGTCGGCACGGATCAGCAGCCCGCCAGCCGCCGGGATGATCCCGCCCGGCGCGATCGAGCCGAGCGCCCCCACAAAACTTGGCCGTTCGGCTGCCATCTCACCGATCCTTCGCGACGACATGCCGAGCGAAAGCGCACCAGCAGCTTTTCCGATGGCGATCTGCGGACGCAAATTGGAGGATCCATCCTCCCGCGCAAATGCGATCAGAAAGCCGCCCGCATCGAGCACAGCGGCGCTCAGCGGCGCAAGGTTGAGGCTTCGCCCATGCTTGAGTGCTGCTTCAACAAGGGCATTGGCTTGGGCCAGCGTGATACTCGTCATCATTTCATCTCCCGAATAGCGGGGCCGACGATAGGGAGCTCCGCCCTTTCCTCCATCCCTGCTTCGGACGATGGAAGTCGCGCGCAACACTAGCCGGATCAGACGATGCGATGCGATCGGCGGCGATAGACTGTTCCGGAACACGGTCGATACCGACGACGCATTCTTTGAGGCATTGGAGAGGCTAAGCATATGGCAATGCTGCATCACAGGCTGCCCGGCAATTTCGGGACCAGCGTCCCATGCGAGGTGCCCTGCCATGCCTTGCCTGACGCCGATCTGCGCGCCCTGCACAACCTGCTGACCGAACACCGGTTCGTCGTCATTCCCGGCCAACAGTTGAACAATGATCAATATGTCGAATTTGCCGGGCGCTGGGGCCGCCCGTTGCTACTTATCGCAAAGAAGAACCAGCTGGCGAGCCATCCGGAGATGATCGTCCAGGGCAACAGCGCCGCTACGCCGGACTATGTCCGCAACGTCGCGTGCAACTGGCATTGCGACAGCTCTTATGAGGAAGATGTCGCCACCTGCACGATGCTCTATGGCGTGGAAACGCCGAATGAAGGCGGGGACACCCTGTTTGCCGATCTGGTCGCCGCCTACGACGCTTTGTCCGGCGAAAAGCAGGCGCTTTACGACACGCTGACCGTCAAACACGCGACCAGCGCCGCCACCCCGCTACCGGATGAACATATTCCGGACCGAAGCAAGATCCCCCCCGAGATCGCGGCCACGGTCACGTTCCTCGACCCGGTGAGCCACCCGCTGGTTCGGATAAATCCATATAGTGGCCGCAAGGCGCTCTATGGGCTGGGTGGATCCCCCTATGCGATCGAGGGAATGAGCGATGCAGAAGGCGCCGAGTTGATTCTCGAGCTACGCCGCTATGCCATCCAGGATCGTTTTCGCTCGGCCTACAAGCTCATGCCGGGCGACCTTTTGATCTGGGACAATCTTAGCGTGATGCATCGCGCGACGCCCATCGAGTTCACCGACGAACCCGGAAAACGTCGGCTGAACTACCGGATCAGTCTGAAGGGCCCACCCCGCTTTCTGGACGCCCCGGAGATCGCGAGCGCCGAAATCCGATCGACCGAACATATCGGCTGAAAGGCAGTTCGCATGGATTCCATAGCGCAACACCATGCAGCCGCGAGGGACGAATGGGCAGCGGGCTGGCCAGTCGTCCTCTCCGCCATGGCAGGAATATCAACCCCTGCGGCCATGGTTTACACAGTAGGCCTGTTCATGATCCCGCTACAGCAGGAATTCGGCTGGTCGCGCACCGAGGTCACGGTTGGGCTGACGATCAATGCAGTCGTCCACCTCATATGCTCCCCGTTCATCGGCATCGCCATCGACCGCCTGGGTTCACGCCGCATCGGCATCACAGGGATCATCCTGTTTCTCAGCGCATTTGCAGCGCAATCCACGGCGAATGGCAATCTTCTGCATTGGTGGGGCATGTGGTTGGCCATCGCGCTGACCTCAATGCTGATCAGTCCTGCCGTATGGGCAACCGCGGTCGTCAGTCGATTTGAGACAGCGCGCGGTCTTGCGACATCGGTGACATTGTGCGGCACTGGAATAGCGTCCATTCTGGCACCGGTCGTTTGCGGGGCACTGATCGAAAGCGTCGGGTGGCGATTGGCGTTTCTTTGCCTTGCCGCCGGCTGGGCGCTGCTGACGCTGCCTCTGCTCGTCATGTTTTTCTACGGAGCCACTGACCTTCGCCGCCTCAATCGCTCAACCGCCGCGGAAACCGCGCAATCTGCCAGACTTCCCGGTCTGGAAGTGAGGGATGCCATTCTCTCGGCCCGCTTCTTCAAGCTCGCCATTTCCGTTTCGCTGACGGTCATGGTGGTGACGGCAACGATTGTTCACTTCATTCCCTTACTGAGAGCGAAGGGCCAAACGCCCCAACAGATCGCCGCCATTGCGAGTGCCATCGGATTCGCCTCGATCACCGGCAGGCTCGCCTGCGGCACATTGCTGGACCGGTTCAGCGGATCGTTGATCGGTGCGATCATATTCTCTCTGCCACTTGTTGCGTTTGCCATTCTGCTGAAAACGGACGTATCCGGCACCGACGCGATCATCGTCGCGATTGTGATCGGGCTGGCCGTCGGCGCGGAGTTCGAGATCGGTGCCTATCTCGTCGCCCGCCATTTCGGTATGTATCGTTACGCAACCTTGTTCGCGATCATCGCCGCACTGCTTGGGCTCGCCACCGGGCTGGGCCCGTTGCTAGCGAGCGTCGTCTATGATCGCTTTGGGTCCTATGACTACGCGCTTTGGGGAGCGATATGCATCAGTGTGGTCTCGACGATATTGATTGCCACCATGGGGCCATATCCGCGGGAGCTGGAGGAAGTCGCCCAACTTAGATAGCGGGAAGCGGCTTCAACAGACCTTCTCGGTATTTCGACTCTGGCGTCGCCAGAAGGAACGCTCTGCGGCGAACGTCCTTCAGGAAATACACGCATAGCCGCTCATCATCGCGGGGAGACGCCGATCGTACGACGGCATCCAGTGCCGCTTCAGCCGCATCACGGGTCGCCGGCCGCCATCCCAGAATCGCAGTACAATCGTCGAGATAGGTTCGCTCGAATTCGGGGCCATAGGCCAGCCGCCGCTGAAGATATGACGTCAGTGCAAGGACCTTGTCGCACAAATATTTGGATTCATCGGTTTTGCCTGCAGACAGTTCGATAGCGAAGCGCAGAATGCTGATGTCGCGATCACCATCGTCATCGATGTTTGGACAAGGCATCGGCAGGTCTTTCCAGCCCATAAGCTCAGTCAGCGCTTCATATGCCAGCTTCAGTGACCAATCGATCCACGTCAGATACTCGAAATAGTCACCCTCCGGCTTTGGATCCGCCGCAAAATGCTTCACATGCACCGATGACAACAGAGCTGTCGACAGCGCGAAGGTTATCGTATGGTACCGAATGGCGTCCAGATCGACAGGCGCCCCTCGCACTCGGCTATAGTCGGCGAACAGGCTCGGCAAATCGCCAAGGAGTTCCCGCGTCCCCCGCACGCGCAGCGCCGCCAGATCCGCCATCGGATCACCCAGCATGCTCAACTCCAGATCGATCATAGCCGTCAGTTCAGGACCCTCGAACAGAAATTGTCCAGCGTCGCAGGCAATGAGCGTGGGCGTATCGCAATAGGATCGACGGTTCCGCATCACCCATTCCGCGAGAAAGATAAGACTGGCATTCCCCCGGCAATTCGACTGGCGATAGAGCGCATAACTGGAATCGAAGAAGGCGAGCGATATCGCGTCGCTATCAGGTGGGACGGCGAACCCGATGTCGCGAAACTGCTCCGTATCGAGGGCGTGCATCCTAGTCATCTGCTCGACCAGCTGGTGACGGACCGCAACCCGATCGGCGTCCGATTCAGCAGTACCAAGATCGGGCCGGCCATCGACTGCTTCCATCACGATCGCGGGCAACTCTTCGATATATCCATGAGGTTGCGGAATCCTGATGTCAGCCCGGGCCAGCGCCACATTGACCTTCCATTCTCGCTTCAATGTGCGGGGTTGGTCGCCCTCGCGCAGGCCGCGGACATACAGTCGCCTGGCGACGCCATCGGCTGACTTGATGCGCACGATCCAGGCCGGGCGCCATCGTTCGGTCCGTTCGATCTGCTCGACGGCTGCGCCCAAATTCTCTTCAATCCATGCGCGGATCACCGCATGATCATCTTCGTCGTTCGGGAGGGCCATCGCTTTACTCAGGATCATCGACACGCCTGGTTTGGCTGTGATGGCCGGCACCGGACTGCATCTTCCGAACGGACCTGAGGCCGACAACCTCTCGATCAGGCAGGCACATCAAAAGGCCAGGTCGATCAGTTCCCGGATCGCTCTTGATACACGGGCATCTCGCCCATTGGCTTCGCCAAGCTCAATCCCCAGGGCAAGGTCCTTCCGCGCCAGGCTTGCCGCATGTTGAGTGCCGGTCGCGGGCACTCCACCCGAACGAACGGCCTCACGCCCTGCTAGATACAATCCCATCATCTCGGTAAGATTTCCATTACCGCTCATGATCTTGCGCAGCACGTCCGGAGACACGCCCGCGGCCTCCGCCACGCCAAAACTTTCATAGACTGCCAAGACGCTCATATAACCGACGATATTGTTGCAGATCTTTGCCGCGATGCCTGCCCCCAGTTCCCCGGCATGAATGACCTCACTCGAAAAATGGGCCGCGAACGGCCTTGCCTTTGCGAATGCTTCGGGCGTGGCACCGATCATCGTGACGAGCGTGCCTGCGGCTGCCCGGCCCGGTCCCCCGGTGACCGCCGCATCGACGAGATCGATGCCTTTCGCGGCTGCCTGTGCGGCAAGGCGGTGGATGGTGGCGGGGCTTACGGTACTGTGAACTAGGATAATCCCCCCTTTGCCCATGGTTTCGAAAAGGCCATCGGAGCCAGCAGTGACCGCTGTCACATCAGCATCATCGCGCACACACAGGCCGACGACATCCGCCTCTTTCCCGATCTCAGCGGGGCTTTGCGCCACCTGCGCCTTGCCCTCAAAGGCCGACCTGGCACCGGCGCGGACGTCGAAGACGATCGTCTGTGTCCCCTCTGCGACGCGGTGCGCCATAGGTGCCCCGATATTTCCGAGGCCGATGAACCCGCTGGCGGCTGGCATGTGTCACTCCCTTTTTCATTCCGCAGCAGTAACCCCGGGGAGAAGCTCGATCGCGGACGACGGCGTCGCCAGGCTGGCGAAGGTGCCACGTCAGGCTTGCTCCTCCAAGGAAGTCTCCCGATCGATGAAGCTGCGGCTGAAAAACTAGCGCATGGCGCTGGCGTCCTCGGCGTCCATTTGGACTAAGCGAGCCTGAGGATCACCTGTTAGCAATTGATCGCTGACAACCGGGAGCGACGGCGATTTCGTCCGGCAAGACCCCGCATCGTTGCATCGCGCCCGTCGCGATTGCGGCATGCGGCTTGTGGATACTCGCATATCGACGGCCAGCATTTGCATTGAACAAGGCCTATGCCCGATGACTGACACATACGCACAGCCTCCGGCGAACGTGCCCCCCGAGCTTGTGGTGGATTTCGACTATATCAATCCCCCCGGCTCAGGCGAAGTGGAGATCACCGAGGCATGGTCGCGGATTCACGACCGGCCAGATATCTTCTGGACGCCACGCAATGGGGGCCATTGGGTGGTGACGCGGGCCGAGGACATTCGCTGGGTGCAGGCCAATCACCGGATATTCTCCCACGAAATCTTCGTCATACCGCGTCTCAAGGAGCCCCTTGTCGCGCCGCCCATGTCGATCGATCCGCCCGATCATGTGCGCTATCGTTCCATGATCAATCCCGCCCTGACCCCCGGGCAGGTCAAGAAGATTTCCGTAGGGGCGCGAGAGAAGGCAATCTCGCTGGTGGAGAACATCAAGCCAAATGGACGCTGCAACTTCGTCGCGGAGTTCGCGATGGATATGCCAATATCCATCTTCCTCCAGATAATTGAACTGCCGCTGAGCGAGCGGGATATGTTTGTCGGCTGGGCCAATCGCTTCATCCACACCTTCGATGAGGAGGTCAAAAACGAATATTACGGCAAGATCACGGCTTATCTATCGGCGGTCGCGGAGGAACGATGCGGCAAGGGCGGAACCGACCTGATTTCCCGGGTGGCAGAAGGCAAGAAGGACGGCCGCTTCCGCACCGACGAGGAAGTGGCCGGTATGCTGTTGCTCATTTTCGTGGCGGGCCTGGACACCGTCGCCAACATGATGTCGTTCATCATGCGCCATCTGGCCATGCATCCCGATCACCGCAAAAGACTGATCGACGACCCTGCCATCATTCCGCACGCAGTCGAGGAATATCTTAGACGCTTCGGCCTTTCCAGCACCGGCCGGCTGATCAAGGAGGATGTGACGTACAAGGGCGTCACCTTCGCTGAGGACCAGATGATACTTGTTCCGCTACCCTTGTCGGGCCTTGACGAGCGAATGTATGACGAGCCGCTCAAGATCGATTTCGATCGCCCGAACCGGGCGGATCACAACACGTTCGGAACCGGCCCCCACCGCTGCCCGGGCGCCACGCTGGCACGGGCCGAAATTGCGATCATGCTGGAAGAATGGCTCGCCCGGATTCCGGATTTTCGCCTTACCCCCGGCGCCCCGCATAAGTCGCATTCCGGAACGCAGACCCGTCTGGGCGAGTTGCATATCGAGTGGGATGTATGACCGCGGAGGCTGCCATGCTCGGCCGCCAACCGTCACGGCGTCAGCAAGCGCGCGACATCAAGGCAGTTTGAGGTTCATATCCCAGGAGGGTATTTCCTCGCGGGCTGTGATCCGCCAACCGTCCGGCGTGCGCGCATAGCAATCCTTGTACCACAGGCCGAGGAACATGACGCCGTTCGGCGCATCCCCGGACTTGGCAACGAGTGGATTGAAGCACATCACCTTCCCCGTCGCGACGTCTCCATCGATCCGAATGTCCGGGTTGGCGACAAGGTGCTGCGTGGCACTGAACGCGCTCAGCGATTCCCTCAGCCAGTCTCTCAGTTCGGAATAGCGGCCCTCGCGCCCTCCATAAGGCGTATAGGACACGAAGGCGTCCGGCGTGAAGATATTGTCCAGCTTCGCCATGTCGTTGGTGTCGATCGCGTCCGCATAGTCGATCAGCAACTGCTGGATTTCGAGGCGATCTGATATCTCCCGCAAGCTCAGCATGTCTGTTCCTCCGGCCCGAGCCTAGCCTACTCAACTGGCCGAGCCAGGACGCGCAGCGCCGGCACGACCGGCAGGGCAGCTGTAAATCCGCCATCGGCCTTCAACACCGCGCCATTCACGAACGCAGCATCGGATGAGGCCAGGAACGCGATCACCGCTGCAATATCCCTAGGCTCGCCCAGCCGCGGAGTCATGTGATGATTCTCGAACAGCTCGAGAATGTCCGCGGGGAAACAGGAAATGGCTGCCGGCGACAGAATCAGTCCCGGCGCAACGACATTGCTGCGGATGTTGGCCTTGCCATATTGCACCGCCACGGATCGCGACAATGCCAGGATTGCGGACTTGGTGGCCGCATAGCCGGCCCGCACGTCTTCCGAATGCATGGCCGTAACCGATGCGACATGAACCATGGCGCCGCCGCCTCGTGCGATCATGTGCGGAATCGTCAATTTCGCGAACAGCATCGGCGCAGTGAGATTCACGGCGATCTGCCGGTTCCAGACATCGAGGTCGATATCCGCCACCGCAAGATCGACGCCGCTCAGGTCGAGTGCCGCCGCATTGTTCACCAGGATATCAATGCCGCCCATCCGGTCCGCGATCTCGCCGGTCGCGAACGCAACCGCCTCGACGTCTCCGATATCGATGCCGAAGGCAAAATGCCCCTCGCCCAGTTCTGCGGCCAGCGCATCGGCGCCGTCCGCGTTGATGTCGATGACGGCAACCTTCGCGCCGGCATCGGCCAGTCGCCGACAAGTGGCCTCGCCGATTCCCGACGCCCCGCCGGTGACTATCGCTATCTTCCCCTGCATCATCCCCCCTCTTCCGGACAGATATTCATTCTTCCCATCCCAATGCAGCGTCCTACAGGACTA
The DNA here is from genome assembly GCF_037861105.1 of Rhizorhabdus argentea. Taxonomy (NCBI): domain Bacteria; kingdom Pseudomonadati; phylum Pseudomonadota; class Alphaproteobacteria; order Sphingomonadales; family Rhizorhabdaceae; genus Rhizorhabdus; species Rhizorhabdus argentea. Next base: position 65,045 of record NZ_JBANFK010000009.1, on the reverse strand, counting down.
AAGGGATAACCTTTCGCTGCCCCGCCAGGGAACCATGCCGGGTCCGCTCGGCGCGTCTCGCGAAGACACTCACACGTCCCAGACAAGGTGGAGATGATCGACACCGTTGATCGGACCCGAATGGCTGACCGGGGGCCGATCCGGATCGAGCCGGAAATCCGGAATACGCTTCAGCCATTCTTCGAGAAAGATCTTTAGCTCGGCTCGTGCCAACGGCGCGCCGATGCATTTGTGCGGCCCATTGCCAAAGGTGTTGTGCGCCGGGACGCCGTTTTCAAACAGGTCGGGCCGATCAAAATCGACTTCAAACGGATTGGGGTGTTTCCGCTCGTCCAAGCTTGACATGGAAATGGGCACCATCACCATTTCGTCCGCCTTGAAGGTCACGCCTTTGTACTCGACATCGCTCAGGATCAGCCGGCCGGTGTTGGACAGGCCGTAACGGCGAAGATATTCTTCCGCGGCCCTGGGGATAATCTCCGGCTCTTCGATAATGCGGCGCCGATGTTCTGGGTGGGTAGCCAGGTGCCAGACCATGAAGGACAGCATATTGGCGACCGTGTCGATACCGCCCAGGAATGTCACCAGTGCCATGCCGATAACCTCGGCCTCGCTCTGAAAACGGGGATTCTCGCGCCAACTGACGATCCGCGTCAGCAAATCGCTGCCGGGATTTACGGCACGTTCCTCGATCTTCGCGCTCAGATATTCGACGATCTTGTTCAGGCTGGCGTTTCGCGCATTCTGATCTGACGAGGGCGCAAGGAAGCCGAGGGCCCATGCGACGAAGTCCTCGCGTCGATCCTGCGGCAGATCGACAATGTCCAGAAATACGCTCACCGGCATTTTACGCGAAAAATCGCCCACGAATTCGCAGCGACCGGCCGGCCGCAGTTTCTCCGCCAATTCGACGGTGATCTGACGCGCCGTCTCGCCGAAATTCGCCACTTTGCTCGGCACGAAGAACGGATTCAGCACGGCTCGATAACGAGCATGCAGGGGCGGATCGACCGTGATCGGCGGCATGATGATCGGGGTCGAACCGCGCGGGATGCTGAAGACTTCGTGGCTGAATTTCTCGTAGCTTTCCTGCACCCAGCAGATGTCCTCGGCGCGGGTCAGAATCCAGTGCCCGCCATTGCAAGGAGTCCAGACAATGTCCGGGCCGGCGTGCAACCGGTCCCACGCGGTGTACACCGTGTCGTCTTCAATTCCGTCGGGATCCATATAGTCGAAATCGACGACGAGCTCGTCGGGCACATGGCTCGGCTGCGGTACGCGACTGTAGTTCGTACCAGGGTCAGATACCGCCTGCCTCATTCCAGCCTCTCCCTGCACGATTTCTGTCCTTCATGTGGCGCGCGCGGACGTTCGACGAAACCATCGCACTTTTCCCGCTGAGATCCGGGTAATGGGAACAAGACAGCATCGCGATGACAGCGATCGCGAAGCAGGCAGCCAGCGATTTCAACACCAGATCATAGCTGCCCAGGCTGTCATACATCATGCTGGCGGCCGGCGGCATGATGATCGATCCCGCGGTAAATGCGGTGAACATGACGCTGCTGATGACGCCGAACTTCCGAAGGCCAAAATAGCGGGCGGTGAGAAACGAGATCATGCTGAATTCGGCGCCCGTTGCGAGGCCCAGCAGGACTGCAGCCATCAGTCCGGACAAATAAGTGGGAGGGGCGAACAGCAGCAGCAGACAGGCCAATATCGGCAGCGACAGCGCGATCGCAGCCAATCGTGTCGCAAAAACCCGATCCATCAGATAACCGGCAATCAAACGTCCCAGAATTGCGGCGAGGCTGACCGATCCGACGATGCTTGCCGCGACCATCGGAGCCAGTCCCCGGTCCGTCTGCATCGGATAGAGGTGGATGACGAACACGGTGATTCCACCGCCGGCCAGTAGGAACGACACTGCCAATGCCCAGAAATTGAGCGTCTTGCTGGCCTCGATCAGGCTAAGTCCATGCGCCGGCATTGCCTGAGGCGCGGGACTGTTGCCGGCGGTGGATGCGCGCCTGAGATCGGAACCATCGAAAAAATGGAGATATGCGGTCGGGAATACCGAAAGGAACATGAATAGCCCCAACCCCAGATAGGCGGTTCTCCAGCCCTCCGTTTCAATGAGATACCGGCACAACAACGGTGCGGCAGCGCCGGCCAGATTGGAACCGCAGAGCGCGATGGACAGGGCAAGGCCGCGCTTCTCGATGAACCGATCGACAATCGCCCGGGTCCAGATGACCGCGGATGCCATTCCGATCCCCATGGCCAACGCCATATAAAGGGCAAGATAGACCAGGAGGGATCCGTTCTGCAGCGATAGTGCGGCGGCCGCTACGCTGGCAACGATTGTGCCCGGCAGCACCAGACGGCGAGCCCCGACGCGATCGACCAAGATGCCGGCAAGCGGCGACAGAAGCGCGACCACAAGCGATACCAACACCTGCGACATGGTGATTTCGGTACGGCTCCAGCCGAAGCTTTCATTCAATGGGCCAATGAAGACGCCGATGGCGTAGAGTGGGGCCGAGGACAGGCCTACCCCTAAACCGGCGGCGAGCACGAGCTTCCAGCCGCCTTGCCACTCGCTCGAAGACGACTCAGCCACCGGTCAAAATGTCCACCTCTGGACCGATCATCGGCGAGCTGCGTTCCTGCTGGACCAGCACCTCGATATACATGTTGTCGAGCCGCTCACGAGCATCGACAAAGATGATCTGGGTAGAGCGATCGGGCGTCCACGCTTCTTGCGCAATCGACATACCGTTCTGCTTGAGCCAGCGTTCAGTCTTCTCCCACTCCCGCGAGTTCGTGATCGTGATATGGTGGATGCCGGGCCCACCGCCCGTCAGCTTTTCGGTGAAGATGGATTTTCCGCCTTGGGGCTCCACGGTTTCGACGCCGAGTGCACCCTTGCGTCCGGACCATGTCTGAAAGCGATAGTCCTCCGGCTCGCCTTCATAGAGCGAGTCCTGCACCGATTCGTGCGGAATGTTCTCAAACTTGTACCAGTTCTTCACACCAAGGATGTCTTCATAACCTGCCTTGAATTGGTCGCGAGGCTGGTCGGCGACGACCGTGTAGTGATAGAGTTTATCGATCGGGAGCTTGCCCGGCATCGCGGTTACGTCCGGACCAGTCACGACGCCCATGTGGTACATATCGGTTCCAGGTACGATCCCACTCATCACTTTTCTCCGTGACTCTGATGAACCAACGGCGCTCACGTGACGTGACCGGCGGCGATCGGCCGTTCGATCCCGCAATTTTCGCACGATGAACGGTGCGGCGGGGACTGTCCTCGTCCATTTGTGCGAGGGTTCGCGCATGCTGATGAAAACAAGACGCACCGGAAGGAAACCTAAGGTCCCCCCGGTGCGCTTGTCGTTCCCGATCGATCAGAAGCGGAAGGTAACGTCCGCGCCAACCGTTGCCGGAGCGCCAAAGGTTGCCCAGCCTGAGCCGACGCCGCTGTTCACTAGGCTGATGATCGCCTCATAATAGCGCTTGTTCAGGACGTTCTTGCCCCAGATCGACAGCGTGACATTGTGTTTCGGCAGCTCCACGCTGAGCGACGCGCTCAACAGGCCATAGCCCCGTTGAGTGTTGACGGCATCGCTTGCGGATGGGCCACCCAATACGGAAGGCTGGCTATCATCTACATATAATACCGCACTGCTACGATGGGCCCAGTTAACTGACGCCGTAACATCCGCATCTTTCAGCGATATCGTATACGCGGCGTTCACGCTGTAGGTGTATTTGGCGAGACCCTGGAACGCCTGGCCCGAAGCATCTCTGAAACCGCCCGGGAAGGTGGGACTTGCGATGAGGTAGGTGCCATATTTGGGTTTGGTATAGGCGAATGTACCACCGAGAGTCAGTCCCTCGACCGGGACGACAGCCAATTCGGCCTCGACGCCGTCGATGGTGGCATCGGCAGCATTGCGCGTTGCCGTTGCAATCAGCCCCGGCTTCACTTCGAACGCGGTTGTCCGCTGAATGTTCGAATAATCGGTGTGGTAATAGGACGCATTAAGGCGCACCCGCCGATCGAGAAACTCAGATTTGAAACCGGCTTCATAGTCGACGTTCACTTCCGGCCGATAGGTGGTAAACGGTGCACCTGCCGCCGTGTAGGCGCTCACACCGCCCGACTTGAAGCCGCGGCTCACCTTTCCATAGACCAGAATATCGGGTGTGATCGACCAATCCAGACCCGCCGTATAGGATAGATTGTGGTTGGAGAATTTTGCCGATTCCTGTTCGCACTGGGCGAGCGGCGTGGCCGCGTTTGTTGGCGCGGCTCCGATGCAAACGGTGCGCAGTCCATTGCTCAGACTTGGAAGCTGGATCGCATAGTAGCGTAACTGCGACGATTCATCCGTATAGCGCAGACCGCCGGTGAAATTGATCGAATCCGTTATTCCGAAGGTCGCCTGGCCGTATACGGCCTTGCTTTCCACCTTCAGCCGGTTTGTCTGGGTCGAGCCATTGGTGAGCCCCAGCCCCTTCTGGCCAAGAAACAGGGGAAACGCACCGTCGATCGACGAGTCCCGCCGCGCGTCCCTAAGAGTTGAATTCAGATAATATGCGCCAAGCGCGAACTTCAACCGATTGTCCATCGCCGTGCCATTAAGCTGCAATTCCTGGGTGAACTGATCGTTGGATCCCTGTTGGTTCGTGTAGATCGGGATCGAGGAGCCTCCGCCAACGTTGAAGAAGCTGCTGCGGCTTCCATAGTCGTAAGCGGTAATCGACTTCAGTTCGACCGTACCAAAGTGCTGCGCCACAGTGAGCACCGCACCTCGCGCTTCGGCCCGGCCGGATTGCGGATAGAGGGGGTTCTGTTCGGCGCGATTACGCGGCGCATTCAACTGATCTTGAATCCGCTGATTGACGGTGGGCAATGCGCCAAGCACCAGACCCGCAGCGGCACCCTGTTGCGCCGGGGTAAAGCCGCCCGCGCTGCCGAAGATCAAGGGCGCCAGGTTAGCGGCAGTGATGCCATTGATCCCCTCCGCTACGATGTAATTCATGGAAAAAGTGTTGATCCCGGGCTGAACGTAGGTGACGCGCGTATCCGGGCCGTTGCCTCTATATTTGCCATACCAGCCCGTGACGATGATCTCGAGGTTATCGGTCGGATTAGCCTTTACCGACGCACGGACATTCCATTTGTGCAAATCGTCAAGATCGCGCCTCGATCGCACGTCGTAGGAGTATCCAGAATGATCTTCGAGCCCGCCAACCACGCGCACCGCAAGCCTTCCGTCAACAATCGGCACGTTGATCATGCCACTGATGTGTCGACGGTCGTAATTGCCGATGCCGGCCTTCATCTGACCCTCAAAGTCGTTGGATGGCTTCCGGGTTACGAATTTGACGACGCCCCCGGTTACATTGCGCCCATACAAGGTTCCCTGCGGCCCCTTCAGCACCTCAACGCGCTCGAGGTCGTCGAAATTCAGCAGGCCGCCTGAAAGCTGCGACGAACCGTTGAAGACGTCGTCGAGATAGACGCCGACGGAGCTCGTGTCGAACGAACCGGTGCCTGCGGCGACCTGTCCACGCATGGACAGGAAAAGTCCGGCTGGCGAGACGTTCGGCGTCTGGACCTGAAGGCTGGTCGTGCTGCGTTGCACGTCCTGCAGATTTGAGACGCCTTGTCTTGCCAGGGTCTCGCCCGAGAATGCCTGAACCGAGACGGGCGTGCGCTGGATGCTTTCCCCCGTACGGCGCGCGGTGACGATGATTTCGTCTCCTAGCCCGCCAGCCCTCCCGGTCTCCGGCGCTGCAGCATCTTGCGCATAGGCACTGCCTGAAAACGCCATCGCGGCACCCGCTGTGCCCGCAAGAAATATGGTTTTCAAAGAAAACATGTCTTGTATTCCTCCCCTGCGTTGCGTCGAGTCTCATGCTCACGCTTAGTGAGACTTCCAATAGTCATATTGCTGAGGGCAGTAGATGCGAGCGACGTCCAAACGGATTAGGGCATGACCTCTCGCGGCGAACGCGATAGCGGATTCTTCCTGGCTGTGAACGTCGACGACGACACTAGCGCCTCTGCCGGACTGAACGCAGCTGAAAGGCTCATAGTGTGCCGGCATCTTCTTTCGTCAGTTGCGCGGGCATCGCGCCCTCTATCAAGACAGTGCGCCGTGAGTACGCACCGCATCCACGGACATCGTCGACAGCATCAGCCGCAACCTGATGTTGGACGGTGAGGTTATCCGCCTCGACGGCGCCATCCCTATGCGGCGAAATAGTGGGAGGAAGTCGCAGGCAATGGCGCGAGCGGCCAGCTTGGGCCGCGACATCAGCCTAAAGGCATCCGGCGCCGCATCGCTGACGTCAAAACCGGCCACCGACGCGCCCGCCCCGCCGAAAAGCCGCGCCAAAGCGCGGGCGGCATCCCGTCTCCGCCCATGATAATCACCAGCTTGCTTTATATCATTGCTGGAAGATCGTGTAAGTCCCTGATCCGATCCTGGCCACCCCAACCTTGCGATTCAACGGACATGATTTCGAACAGCTTGAACATGGCGCCTGCGGTTTCGTCGATGGCGGAATCGTAGTTGAACAATTCGGTATAGTGGCCGAGCTGCTCCATCGTATCGATATAGTGGATCAGAACCCCCGGCATCACGCCGGTGCCCATCGTGGCGTAACCGGCTGCTGCATAGGCCGCGCGATCTGCCTCGAACCTGTCCGACATCTGCATGCAATGATGATAGGCGATATCCTTATCACCGCGCAGATGATCGAAAACGGGATTGTCGCTTTCGATCAGTTCGAATTGCAGGGGACCGCGATAGCCAAATGCGACGCGGTTCTTCGTCACCCCTTCGACCGCTTCCCCGCGATAGGTATATCGTGCGACGCCGGGGGGAACATCCATGGCGTAGAATGGACCCACGCCCTGGTGGTCGACGAAATAATCCACCGCGGCCTCAAGGCTGCGGACGACATAGCCAAGCTGCAAAATCTGTCGCGCTTTCCAAACCAATGTTCTGCCCTTTGCTCCTTGGTTCCATCGACTAAACGCCGCATTGTCGAGGGACTTCGTCCGCGCGGACGTTTTCTATGGTTTCAAGGAGATGGTAACCGGTAGTTCGTCACGCCTTGGACGCAAGGAAATGTTCATGGAATTCATCACCGCAGGCGGTGCCAACATACCCGCCCTGGGCCTTGGCACGATGTTCATGACGGACAAGCAGATACAGGCGGTGGTCGCCACCGCGATTGAGGCAGGGGTGCGACATTTCGATGCCGCGCAGATCTATGGAACGGAAGCCTTTCTTGGCGCCGCGCTCGAAAATTCCGGCTCCCGGCGGGATGAGTTGTTCATCACCACGAAAATCTGGGGCACGAATCTAGCGCCAGACCGGTTCGCGGCATCGCTGGACGAAAGCCTGGAAAAGCTGCGGACCGACCATGTCGATCTGTTGCTGCTACATTGGCCAAACGAGGCCGTACCTCTTGAGGTGCAGATCGAGAGCTTGGAAACCGCCCGCGCGAGCGGAAAGGCCCGTCACATCGGGGTTAGCAACTTCTCGATCGATTGGCTCGATCGCGCGTTGGCGCTCGCGCAGTCGCCGCTGGTCACCAACCAGATCGAAATTCATCCTTATTGCCAGCAGCCTCGTCTCGTCGATGCCTCGCGGGCGCGCGGGCTGGCGACGACCGCCTATTTCGCGCTCGCGGAAGGTCGCGCGCCGCGGGATCCGGTGCTGGCCGAAATAGGCGCTAGATACGGCAAGTCGGCTGCGCAGGTGGCCCTGCGCTGGTTATTGCAATTGGGGCATATCGTCTTGACCCGCACCACCAACGCCCGGCGCATGCCGGAGAACGCCGCCGTCTTCGACTTCACGCTGGACCTGGAAGACATGACGCGGATTTCCGCGCTTGCAGAGCCGGGTACCCGCTTGGCCAATTTCGAGGGCTTGGCACCCATCTGGGATGACTGATCCGGCCGCGATATGCCGGCATCCTCGTCGCCCTGAACTTGCATAACGCTCCATAGTCCGAAGATGTGATGTCAGTTCATGACGACGATACTATGCACCCAGCCAAACTATGACAAACCGCCGCGCGGAGGAGATGCTTTGTGGTCAATGTAAGCCAGATTCATTATATCGTTCTGGGCGCGAAGGATCTGGACGCATGGGAGAAATTTGCGACCCAGGGCATCGGCCTTGGCGTAAGCGAACGTACGGACAAGGTGCTTCATCTGCGATGCGACCGTTGGCTTTCGCGACTGCAGATCGAACGTAGCGACGATGAGGATCTGCTCGCAATCGGTTGGGGCGGATTGACGCGGGAATCTGAGCTCGATGTTCTGGCGGAGCAGCTCAAGGCGGCCGGCCGACCGTTCGACGACGTGCGCGGCGACGATGCCCGGGCTCGCAAGGCCATACGCCTTATCCGGGTTCGTGATGACGACGATATCGTGCACGAGATCGCCTGGGGTCTCGCGGTTGATGACAAGACGCCGTTTGTGTCAACGGTTGCCGTTGACGGCTTTCGCAGCAACGAACTAGGCTTGGGGCATGTTGTGCTGTCGGTGAAGGATCTGGCGGCCAGTCAACGTTTCCTCATCGACGTACTTGGCCACAAAGTGACCTCGCACCTGTTCATCGGCCCGCATGAAGCCGTATTTCTGCGCTGCAACCCGCGCCATCACTCGGTGGCGCTCTCGGTGTCGCACCGTCCCAAGAAACTGCAGCATCTGCAAATCGAGTATAACTCGATGGATGATCTTGGTCGCGCGCTTGACCGGGCGCAGGACTTACCGTTGGAGTTCGTCGCAACGCTGGGCAAGCACGTCAGCGACTGGGTCACCTCCTTCTATGTCCGTGCGCCGTCCAACATCACGGTCGAACTGGCCTGGGGTGCCCGGCTGCTCGCCGATGACGAACCGACCGAATATGAGACCTTCACCGGCAGCGTCTGGGGCCATCGAGAAGGCATGGAAAACGCCTGACATACAGAACCACCGCTTGGTCAGGTTTGGGCGTTTGGACGTTCAAACCATTGATCGTGTGACGGCGTGCCCTTCGGAAATGGCGTATTGAATATCGCGAGGCGCCAGGGCGTCACCGGCGAGGGCAATGTTCTGCCCCTTCCTGAACCCGCGCGCGCAAAGCTCGTCATAGAGCGAGCGCAACGGATCGCGCGCATTTATGAAGACGACCGTATCGGCAGGAATCCGTTCAACGAAAGCCGAATATAACGACCGGACGTTGCAATGTGTCTTGTCGATCGCCACGAGCTTCGTGTTGGTCAACGGGCGGAAGTTTCCGAGATCGGCAAAACGCCGAAGCGCCGGGACAACGCGTGTGTCATGGCAGACTAGCGGGGCGATCCTGCTGCCGGGACAGACGAAAGTCACCTTTAATCCCTTGTTGAGCAGGTACTCCGTGGCCGCGATGCCCTCATAATGGCCGACCTCGTCGAAAACGACCGCCGTCGAGCCTAGTGCGAGATGCGGGTTTGAGAACAAGTCGGGGGACGACAATATATGCGATTGGTCGGCCCCCGGCACCGCTTGCGATGAATCGCTAAATTGAATGCGGTCGCTACGCGGGTTCGATCCAGTTGCGACAATCACGAAATCCGCATTCTCCGCCAGAGTATCCTCGGCTTCGAAATAGGAATTTGTGCGGATCTCGACACCCAGGCGAATGATCTCCTGCTCCAGCCAATACGTGATGTCGCCGATCGCGTGGAGCCTTGGCGCGCGTTTGGCCAGCGTGACTTGACCGCCAAGACATGAAGCGGCCTCGACAAGCACCACTTCATGACCTCGCAGTGCCGCAATGCGTGCAGCCTCCATTCCGGCCGGACCTCCACCCACGACGAGAACCCGGCCGGGGCTTTCCGAAGGTTCGATCAAATTTTCGGACAGCGCGCCTTCATTGCCGGCTGCGGGATTGACCGCGCACCCGATTGGGCCGCCCGTGGTCACCGCGTACCAGCAACCTTGGTTGCAACCGATACAGGGCCGGACCCGCTCCGGATGCCCTGCTTGGGTTTTGCGAACGATATCGGGATCGGCGATATGGGCACGGGTCATATGGACCATGTCCGCAATACCATCGCGCAATATCTGCTCTGCTTCCTCCAGAGTACGTATCCGACCGATGACCATCCGTGGAAGGTCTTTGATCGCAGAAGTGATCAAAGACGATGATGTGAGCTGATATCCCAGCGGCTGGTCCATCGCGAAAGCAAAGCCGTGGCTCCAATAGTCCGCGTAACTCGCATCGACGAAATCGATCAGCCCATCGGCATGGAGATGCTCAAGCACCTTGGCGATTTCCGCTTCGTCGAGTCCGCCGATTCCCGCGCTGTTACCTACCCGGATTCCAACCGGATAATTGTCGCCGACCTCCTTGCGGATCGCAACCATGACTTCATGCAGGAAGCGCATCCGGTTCTCCAACGAACCGCCATAGCGATCCGTGCGTGTGTTCGTCAGAGAATTGAGAAACTGCATGATCAGATAGCCATGGGCCGCGTGCACCTCAATGCCTTCGATCCCGCCCGCCTTGCAACGCCGGGCCGCCGCGGCGTAGGCCGCGATAAGCTCACCGATTTCCTGTGATCCCACGGGGTTTGGCACAATGCCGGTGGCGGGATTGGGGATCGACGATACGCCCCACGGCGCCGATCTATCGAATACCGGGTAGATATGGCCACCGTGCCAGAGCTGCTGAAAAACGCGCATGCCATGGGGCCGGACTGCCGCCATCAAGCGACGATATCCATCAATGATGGAATCATCGATATTCGCGAAACTGGTGATCGTGCTGGGGTGCACCGCAGCCGCTTCCAGGATAGTCAGGCCAACGCCGCCCTTTGCCCGCGCCAGATGATAGTTAATCATCCGATCGGTAATAGCGCCCTGGAATGCGAGCGAAGTGCCATGCGCGGATCTTGCGATCCGGTTGCGAATTTCCAACCCGTTGATCGTGATCGGTTCATATACGAGGCTCAACGTCATGGCCATCATTCCTGCTACAACACAGCCACATGCGCGGATGGAGCTGCGTCGGGCCACGTCCGTTTGAACGAGCACAGTAGGCGTCAGGCAAGCGCGCCCCCACCCATCAAATGGCGCGACAGGTCGGCTCGACTCTCCGGAAAGCTCATATAATCAGCAACTAAAGCCGGAATATACAGTCACCATCGCGCAGATCTCATCAAGCGGCAACAGATCACAGGATCAGGCTCGAAAGCACGGCTTCACGAGCCGCCGCGCTCAGTTCCGGCGCCAACGGGAGGCCGTGCTGCTGAGCTGCAAGCATTGATGCGACGCCAATACAGGCTGCAGTCAATATCTGCGCGCCAATCTCTGGCTGATAACGTAACGGCTGCGTCGCGCCGATAGCACGCAGCATCTCAATAAGCTTATCGTGTTCGAACATGAACGCCTGCGGAAGTTCACCATTCAGATTCTGGTGTGCAACTACGGTGTATAGCGCCGGCTCGTCCTGCGAGAAGGCGATATAGGTATCCCACCCGTCCCGAATCTGCTGATACGGATCGTGGACGATCGCTCGACCGTTCCAACGCTCAAAATAGCGCTCAAATGCGTGCTCTACTACAGCAGTCAGCAAGCCAGAATAATCGGCAAAATGATAATAAAGCGTTGGCGCCTTGACTCCCACGGCATCACAAATCAGGCGTGTGGATACTTCGGACATGCCATGCTCGCGCAGAAGTCTTGTCGTAACATCGATAAAACGTTGCCTCATCTGGCCATCGCCGCGATTTTGTTGCCGCGCCTGCACGTTATCCGTAGTGTCATCTTTCAATTTTTGTTCGCGCTCCGACGCCATGTCAACTTGCCCACTAACCCATATACTCGACTATCCTAAATTTTTCTACTAGTCGATCAAAGAAAGTATCGTTCTTTATGCCGCTTGACTGAGATACTAATTCAGTATCTTTTCCTTCCGCCCAAGCTGGGCGACGCTCGTTGTCAGAAGACGGACCAGTTCGGCCTGCCGGCTGACGTCCGCTTTCAAGAACATGGAACGCAAATGAGCCCTGGCCGTGTTGTGTCGAATTTTAAGACTTCGTTCTATGTCCACCAATCTTTTGCCCGAAGCCAGCCCGATCGCCAGATTAGCTTCCGCCGGCGTAAAGTTAAACAACTTCTGCAGCAGTGAAGGCTCAATGGCTGATGTGACGTCAGCATCACGAATGAAAAGAAGGGCACAGATTTCTTCTCGGTTGGACGCAATACACATGGACCTGGTACTCGTTATGATCAATCCCAATGGACGCTCACCGCTGCCACGATCCAACGAAACCGCGATCGCGGCGCCATACTCAACCGCACCAGAGAAGATACGTGAAAGATGGCCCTGCAACTCACGATCGTTTGCGCGGTCGATCGCGATTAACTGACCGCAACGACGACGCTTCAGCACCTCCTGCTTGGATAGCAGCTTCTCCGCACCATCGTTGAGCGGAAGGACGTTACCGTAGGGATCCACCAATATCCCTGCGACGCTCAGCCGATCCAGCACCTGCGCCTGGAACCTGCTGGTTAAGTTAGATCGCAGCATCTCGTGGCGCAGAATACTCGCCTCCGCGAAATTGCGACCGATGCGACGGACATTGGCAATGTCGTCGTCGGTGAAAGCTGGGGAATTCTCTCCACGCGTGATATTGATCGTGTAGGTTTGCCCCTCATAGTTCTGGAAGCAGTGCGCAATCGAAGTAACGACATCGAACTCGCGAAGCTCGTTCACGATCGGCTGACCGGGCAAATCCCTTTCCCAGTTCAGAACCCTGACCTCCCCGACCGACAATACGGAACTTGATTCTCCCCCTCGGTTGTTCACTTCCCATTCCGCCAGAATATCCCGTCGCAAAGTTGGCCCCGTGGCGAACAGGAATTGCTGACACTTGCCACCCTGATTTGCGATTCGCAGGCAAGCGATGCCAGCGTCGAAAAATTCCCGGATTGCTGAAAGGGAAGATTCCCAGGAATCATCGCAATTTGCATCGCGATAAATTCGGCTGACAATGTCGTCGATTTCCAAAGCTGCGCCCATCAAATCTCTCCAGTACGTCACGCCGGGGTTTCCCCGTTATATAGCGACAATACATAAAATGCGTCGGGTAGCAAGATGATTGATCGAACCAAACCATGGCCTTGAATCGATCACAGCCTTACAATCATCATCGATCGGGCCTGCGCCGGGTCGCGGTATAACGGGAGAAAAACCGGGCTTTCCACCTTATATGGAAAGGAGCCGTGCATTCTGCCGCACTGCGTAGACCGTCGGGCGGGCGCCAGGGCACAATTCCCCTGCCGATGCGAATCCGGCCGAAACTTCGCAAAGTTGCTAATTTGTGTATAGCGTCGATACGGACGCTGGGCCGGGCCGGTCCGAGACAATGTCGTCTTTCGAGACGATGCACTCTTCGTAGCGTATCGATCGAAGGAGGCACGCAAAGGAGAGATGCATGCCCAAGATCGACAGCTTGGCCCGTGGAGGCCGTGAGCTCGTACGCTTCCTTGAGGAGACCGGGCAGCGCCATCTTTTCGGATTGCCGGGAAGTTCGATGGTAGCGCCGTTGTACGAGTTGCAGCGCACGAACATAGCGTTCGTCCCCGCGATCCACGAATCGGTCGCCGTCGCGGCGGCCGATGGCTATGCGCGCGTAGCGGGCAAGGCGATGGTCATGCTTTACATGTTGCCCGGCGTCGCGAATGGCATGGCCAATCTCTACAATGCCTGGCGCGATGAGTCCCCGATCGTTATGATCGCCTCTCAACAATCGACGCGATATCGAACGATGGATGCGACCATCGGCGAGGGTGATCTCGTCAATATGGTCCAGCCATTCACCCGCCTAGCCCATGAACTTGCACCGGGAATGGACGTCCGTTTTTGGCTGGAACGTGCGCAGCAGATCGCCTGCGGTCCGCTACCGGGGCCGACATTTCTATCCATTCCGGAAAATGTCTTTGAGGAGCCAGGACCGGTCGCTGTGCTTCCGGCAACCATCTCGCCCGCCCCTGTCTCGCCGGACGCGACGGACGTCGCCGAAGCGCTCCATGCGGCGGAAAGACCAATGATCCTTGTCGGCGGCCAGCTGCGCCGCTTCAGAGGTTCGGAAGCAATCGAGTCGCTGGCTGAAAAGCACGGGATCGCATTGGCCTATGAACCCGGTTTCGCGGACCGGCTGGGTGTCGCACCCGGCCATCCGAATTGCTTCGGCAACATCCTGTTCGCGCCCAGGCTTGACGCCGAAAGCGACGTGGTGATGGCGATTGGATCGCGTTTCTTGATGGAGGCGCATCCCAAACCGCAATGGTTCCCGGCAGCGACCTTTCTAGCTCATATCAATGCCGACCCGATCAAGCTCACCGAGACAAAGGCCGCTCATTGGCGCGTAGCCGCCGATCCCGGTGCCTTTGCGGCGGCACTGGGAGAAGCCCTTGGTCGCCTGCCAGCCGCGCCCGAACGACTTGCCCGGCGGAGACAATGGCTCGAATCTCTCCGCCAGCCTGTTGCCGCCAATCCGACCGCGCGGGCAACCGACAGCTATATGGCGGCGGTTTCCCCGCTCCACGATGCCATGGACCGCGGGTGGGTCGTCGATGAATCCGTCATGGCGATCCCGGCACTGGCCGCTACCTTACAGGCGCGGGACGGGCGGCGATATGTCGGGACGACGGGCGCGTCGCTGGGCTGGGCCACCGGGGCGGCCGTCGGCGTGGCACTTGCTTCGGGTGAACCGGTCACCTGCGTGCTTGGCGATGGCGCGCTGCGCTTCGGAGCGCTCGGGCTATGGACCATCCGCGAACAGAATCTCCCGATTACCCTCGTGATCCTCGACAACGGCGGATATGGATCGACCCGCTATTTCGAACGGCAATATGTGGCAAAGCTGGGGGCCGAGGCCAATCCACAGCACGCCAGCTATCTCGGAAGCGATCTGCGCGACACGGGATCGAGCGTTGAGGGCATCATCGGGGGTTTCGGCATCCCGGCGACCCGCATCCCGCTCGGAAGCGACGCGCGACCAGCGATCGAACGTGCTTGGGCGCAATCCGCCCAGGGTCCGAATGCGGTGATCATCGAAATGCCATTCGGTGATTAGGATCGTTGCAGGGCCGCGGGCCGGGGCCCTCCCGTCGCCCAGTCCAACAACTCGACGACATGGACCACCGGGATCGACGTGCCTTGTCCGATCTGGATCGCGCAACCGACATTTCCTGTGGCGATCACGTCGGGCGAAAGGCGTTCGATATTGGCGATCTTGCGCGCGCCAAGCTGCGAGGAGATTTCGGGCTGAAGGATGTTGTACGTTCCGGCCGATCCACAGCATAAATGCCCTTCGGCGGGCGTTTTCACGATAAAGCCGGCCTCAGCCAAAAGGCGTGACGGCTGTACAGTCACCTTCTGCCCGTGCTGGAGAGAACAGGCCGCGTGATAGGCTACGATCAGCCCGCTCGCCTGTCCAGGCGGCAGGCCAATGCGTGACAGATACTCGCTAATATCACAGGCCAGCGCCGACACGCGCTCCGCCTTGCCCGCATACTCCGGATCAGAGCGCAGCATATGTCCATAGTCTTTGACGGTCGTGCCGCAGCCCGAAGCGGTGATGATGATAGCATCCAGCCCCCGCGTTTCGATCTCGTGCGTCCATGCATCTATATTGCGACGCGCGGCAACGAGCCCCGCGTCCTCGCGTCCGAGATGATGGACCAGCGCGCCGCAACAAGCCTCGCCATGAGGACGCACGACCTCGCTGTTCACGCGCGCCAGAAGCCGGAGCGTTGCAGCACGGATTTCCGGACGCAGAACGGGCTCCGCACAGCCCTGAAGCAGGACGACCCGGTGGGCAGGCGCAACGAGGCGAAGGCGGGCATCCCGCTCCTTCCGCGGAATACGCGCAGGGGCCAGTGCAAGCATGCTGGCCAACGGGCGCAGCGGGGCGATGCGCGAAAAAATCTGGGCGAACGGCCGGCCCAGCTTCGCCAGATACAACGCGGCACGAAACCGCGCAGGGTACGGCAGCACCGCTGCCAAAAGTCCCCGCATCAACCGGTCATGCCATGATCGCCGATAATTCTGCTCGATATACGCCCGCGCATGGTCGACCAGATGCATATAATTGACGCCAGACGGGCAGGTCGTCATGCACGACAGGCAAGATAGGCAGCGATCGATATGCTTGACCACCTCCACGGTCGGCTTCGCTTGCTTCTCCAACATCTCCTTCATCAGATAGATGCGACCACGGGGACTATCCAGCTCATCGCCCAGCAATATATAGGTCGGGCAAGTGGCGGTGCAAAAGCCGCAATGCACGCATTTGCGGATCACCCCTTCCGATGAAGACATGGCCGGATCACGCAACTGCTCCGGAGAAAAATTAGTCTGCATCGATCAACATTCCAAAACGACCGGTATCAAACACGCCTGCAGGATCGAAGGCACGGCAAACCCGAGCTTCGAGTCGGGCAAGTGCCGCTGGGAGCGGATGAAATGCTGGGACCTTCAAGCGATCGGCGGCATCTGCCCGGACGAGCAGCGCCTGCCCGCCAAGCGAAGCGACACGATCGCGCAGCATCCCAGCCGAGCCATCCCAAGCGGCCCAGACGAGCCCCCCGGCCCAGTCCGACATCCATGTCGCGTCGGCGGCATCGAGCAAGAGCGCAAGATCAGGCATGGCACGCGCAGGCAGGATGATACGCCAGAGCCAGACCGCACCGGCCAGGCCCCCCGCATCCCGTACATTGGTCCAGAATCCATCCGGAACCGCAAGCGTTTCCAACCTGTTTCCACCCGTGGCGTCCGCCAGCAGATGCTTGCGCGCCACGATCGAAGGCGCGATTCCTTCCAGCCGAAAAGCCGTTTGGGAACGCGCCTCGGTAGCCGCAGGAAGGAAAGCCGCAGCAGACACCTCCGCTTGCGAACCCATGGCCTTCGCCATCAACCGATAGGCTTCGGCCGCCGAAAGGCCCGCGACGACCAGCGTTTCCTGCGCCCGCGGAGCAGGCAGCACCTTGAGCGTCAGTTCCGTGAGCACCGCAAGCCGGCCCCAACTTCCCGCCATCAGCTTCGAAAGGTCATAGCCGGTCACGTTCTTGACCACCTTGCCCCCTGCGACGAATTGCTCGCCCCGCCCCGATACCGCCGCAAATCCCAGCAAATGATCGCGCACACCGCCGCGTGTGAGGCGACGCGAACCCGCAAGCCCTGCAGCCACCGTGCCGCCAATTGTCGCGCCTTTGTCGCTGCCGAGGATTGGCGAGAGGTCCAAAGGCTCGAAGGCCAGCATCTGGTCGTTCTCCGCCAGCAGGGCATTGACCTCGGCAAGTTGGGTTCCGGGCCGCAACGTCAGGACCAGCTCAGCCGGATCATAATCAACAATGCCCGCAATCGCGCTGACATCCAGCGTCGCATGGTCCAGCCGACCAGAGCCGATCGACGCTTTGCTGCCATTGCCGCGAATATCGAGCTTACGGCCCGAAGCAGCCGCATCCGCTACCACTTCGGCCACTTCCGCTGCGTTTGTCGGAGAGAAGACGTCCATTAGAATCGCGGCAATTCTGGAAACGGCACCTGCCCCTTATGGACATGCATCCGCCCAAGCTCCGCGCAGCGATGCAGGGTTGGAAACACCTTGCCGGGATTGAGCAAGAGTGCCGGATCAAACGCGCATTTCACCCGCTGCTGGTGCGCAAGATCAACTTCGCTGAACATAACGGGCATCAGGTCGCGCTTTTCGACGCCCACGCCATGCTCGCCTGTCAGCACGCCACCCACTTCCACGCACAGCCGCAATATGTCGTTGCCAAAGGCCTCCGCCTTGGCCAGTTCTCCAGGCAAATTGGCATCATAGAGAATCAACGGGTGCAGATTGCCGTCGCCCGCGTGAAATACGTTCGCGACGCCGAGTCCATAATCCGCCGACAGGTGCGCCATGCGTTCCAGCACTTCGGGCAGGCGACGGCGCGGGATCGTGCCATCCATGCAATAATAGTCGGGTGCCAACCGGCCGACCGCGGGAAAGGCCGCCTTGCGCCCTGCCCAGAATGACTGCCGCTCCGCGTCATCGCGGGATATGCGGGAACTCACGGCGCCGTTCGTTCGTGCAATCCGCTCGACCTCCTCGACCAGATGCGTGCACTCCGCTCTCGGCCCATCGAGTTCGACGATCAGCAGGGCGTCGACATCGAGCGGATAGCCGACATTGACGAACGCCTCCGCCGCGTGAATCGCTGGACGGTCCATCATCTCCATGCCTGCGGGAATGATTCCGGCGGCAATGACATCGGCCACGCACTGGCCGGCGCCTTCGACGGTGGGGAAGCCGAGCAGCAGTGCCTGCGCCGTTTCCGGTCGCGGCAGGATGCGCAATGTCACCTCGGTGACGATGCCGAGCAGCCCCTCGGAACCGACGACGACACCCAGCATGTCGAGCCCCGCCGATTCCTGCGCACGACCGCCCAACCGGATGACCTCTCCGTCCATGAGCACCATCTCGACGCCCAGCACGTTGTTCGTGGTCAGCCCATATTTCAGACAGTGAACGCCCCCGCTGTTTTCAGCGACATTGCCCCCGATCGAACAGGCGATCTGACTGGAAGGGTCGGGCGCATAATAGAACCCGCGCTCTTGCACCGCATGGGTGACGGCAAGATTGGTCACGCCGGGTTGGGCCACGACGATGCGTTCGTCATAGTCGATTTCCAGCACGCGGTTGAAGCGTGCCATGCCCAGCAACACCGCATCGGCGAGCGGCAGCGCGCCCCCTGACAGCGAAGTGCCCGCGCCGCGCGGCACCACCTTCACGCCGTGCCCCTGACAATAGGCGAGTATTCGTGAAACCTGCTCTACCGTCTGCGGCAAGACGACGAGCATCGGCGTCTGGCGGTAGGCGGTCAGCCCATCGGATTCATAGGGAACGAGCGACGCTTCGTCATCGATAACGCCTTCACCCGGAACGATGGCACGCATCGCCGCGACAATGCGGTCGCGCTGTGCAAGAACGGTTTTATCCGGCGCCGGCATGACGAGTGACATCTGATCTGCTCCAGTCCGCTGGCGTCCTAGCGGAACGTCCCAAGAAAACCGGAGATCGCGTCCACCAGCTCATCCGGAACCTCCAGGCCGGGAAAGTGCCCCCCGTGATCCAGAACCTGATAGTGCGCTACCTTGTACGATCGCTCGAGATAGGAACGGGGCGCAGGCGGCATCATATCATCGGGGCCAAACAGAAAACCTGCCGGGACCGCCGCGGGCCCCCTCACCAGCTTAGTCGCGGTCGAGAGATGGGAATATAGCCACATCGGCGCCACACAGCCGTTGATCCAGTACAGCATGATATTGGCGAGCAGATCGTTCATCGGAAATGGCGGATCGTCGTGGGTGCCTTGCGCCGTCCAACCCTGAAATTTTTCGACGATCCAAGCCGCCAGACCAATCGGAGAATCGGTTTGCCCGAAGGACAGCGATTGCGGCTTCGTGGCCTGCACCATTTGATAGGCGCTTTCCGGCATCAGTCGGGCGTAGGTGCTGTGTTGCCACCCCACCTCGTCCGCGCTCAACGGCGGACTATTCTCGTCCATCACCGCAGAACCGCCGCCGGTAGTGATCAGGATCGCAGCCAGCTTATCGGGAAAATCAAACGCCATCCGTGCCGTGATCAGGCTGCCCCAGTCGCTGCCATAGGCAACGTAGCGTTCAAATCCGAAGACCCGGATCATCAAGCACGACCACAGCCCTGCAATGTCGCTGGGAGACAATGATCGGACTGCCGGCGGTGAATAACCATAACCCGGTAGACTCGGCACGACTACCGTGAAGGCATCTTCTGCTCGTCCGCCATGGTTTTCAGGATGGGCGAGCCGGTCGATCAGATCCAGAAACTCGGTGAACGATCCCGGCCAGCCATTGGTCAGCAACAACGGCATAGGCGACGGTCCGGACCCCTGCTCCACGATCACATGGACCCTGTGCCCGTCGACCTCGACCATGCGGTTGTCGAACTCGTTGAACCGCTGCTCCCAGCTCCGCCAGTCAAACTCGTTCAGCCAGAAATCACGAAGGCGCCGCATATATTCGACGGGCGTGCCTGCAACCCAGCCAGACGCAGAATCCTGTGCCGGAAAGCGGGCACGCTGCAACCGATCATGCAAATCGTCCAAGATCGCTTCCGGAGTTTCAATCGGAAAGGGCGTTCCCGGCCAGCCTGAATGCGTCATGCCAAGCCGGCCTCGACCTTCTGCATATGCGTCCTGAAGAGCCGCGGCTCAGGCGATTTCCGGGGCGAGTAAAAGGGTGAGAGTACCTTCAACAGGCGCGGAAGGATCAACTTCGTCACGCGCTTCTTCACCTGCTTCTGGCGCAGTTTCGAAGCTTTGATCTGATCGGCGGTCATGGTTTCCCACTCCTTCTTCATCAGATATTCATTCACCATTTTGGACATCTTGCCGAGGTGTCGGAGCTGATAGAAAAACCCATAGAGGCGCATGAAGTATCCGCCATGTAAGGCGTTGAAGACATCATAGCATACGGTGCGATGCTCATATTCCTCCATCAGATGCCATTTCCACAAGCCCACGACTTGAGGGTCGGCACGTTCGAGGAGATCCTCGGTCTCCCCCAACCAGACCAGAGCAGCTGGGGGCCCTATCGTTTCGAACCCCTCGCAATAGGCCAGCAGGAAGGGGAAGGATTTCGTCGTGAACAGGCGCTCGAACTCCGCTTCGAAACAGGCCTGCATCGGGCTGGTATCAAAGCCATGGCGCGGAAGAATATCGTTGAACTCTGCATGGATCGAATAGTGGTTGGCTTCCTGCCTGATGAAGGTCCGGACATCTTTGCGCAGATCGGCTGCTGCAGGATTGTCGGCGTCCAGCCGGGAAACCGCCTGGGCCATCACGCGATTCAAGAATCGCTCAAGATAGGGAATCCATGCCGATGACGCATTCATCTGATGGGCATATTCCCATGTCGGGGCCCAGCGGGGGGACGAGTTGCTGAAATCGAAGCTTGGTCGGCGAACACGCACGCTACTTCTCCTTTGAGAGAGAACTAACGCTGCCATATGGATTTAGCATGGTTCGATAGGACTATCCGAAGACCTTCCGATCGACCATGCATTGCTGTTCATCAGGTCAGTTGCATCGTATCAGACGGCCGGGCTGGACGCCGGTAGCCTGTCCATCGCGGAAGGTAGTGACGCCGCGCTTGATCGTATAGCGATAGCCGCGAGCCTCTTGCAGCAGGCGCATTCCACCTGCAGGCAAGTCATGGACGGGACGTGGCACGGCGAGCTCCAGGCTTGCTAGGTCGATCACATTGATGTCGGCCAGCATCCCGGGCGCTATCACGCCGCGATCCAGCCAACCCACCTGCCGGGCATTGCGTGCCGTATAGCCGTGCACCAGCTGTTCCAGAGGGATCGAACGGCCCGAACGATTGCCACGCGGCCAGAGCGACAACGCCGTCGTCGGGAAACTCGCGTCGCAGATCGCCCCGCAGTGTGCGCCCCCGTCGGACAGACCGAACAACGCGAAATCGGCGCTCATCATTTCGTGAACGTCATCGAGATTCCCAGCAGCGTAGTTGAGCGACGGCATGTAGAGCAACCGCTCGCCATTCTCTTCCAGCAGCGTGTCGTAAACATATTCCGCAGGCCTGATTCCAGCTGCTTCAGCCTCCGCCAGGATCGAATCCTGCGGACGCGGCTCATAATCCACCGGATCTCGCATGCGAAACATCCGATCGAAGGCCCCGACTATCGATTTTGCAAGAGGATGATCAACGGGTTCGTCAATTTCGCCCAGCAGGCGCGTGCGCGTCCCGGCGTCGCGAAATGCAGCGAGAAGCTCGGGAAAGGGCAGCGCCGACAACGCGGGCCAACTGCGGGTGAACGCAAAGGGGTTTGCCGATGTCCGCAGCCCCAGAATAGCTCCGACCGCGCGCGCTGCAACCTGCGCGCGCACGTCCAGCCCATCCTCGCGCATTGCAGCAATCGCGGAATACATCTCCCGCCAACGATCGGGCATCGTGGATACCTGCTGTACCGTGATCGACACCGGTCGGCCGGATATCCGGGCGAGCGATTTGATCAGTTGGAGTTCAGCCTCAAGGAATTCGTGGTCGGCCAACAAATAGGCGTCGGAGATCAACTGGGTCACACCCCTGCCCACCCGCTTCATGGCACGTGCGATGGCGACCAGTTCATCCTCGGCTGCGCGAAAGGTGCCAATGACCTTGCCCGCGCGAGTCTGGTGAACCATGGTGCGTGAGGTCGAAAATCCAACCGCTCCGGCGAGAAGCCCTTCGGCCACTAGCGCAGCCATCTGCGCCGCCTCCGCCTCGGTCGGACGCGCCTCCGGGTCGGCGCCGCGGTCACCCATCACATAAGCGCGTAAGGGCGCATGCGGTATATGCACGCCAACATCCATCGTAAAGGAGCGGCGCTCCAGGACATCAAGATATTCAGGGAAAGTCTCCCAATCCCACGTCAGCCCCTCGGCAAGGGCCGTGCCTGGGATATCCTCGACCCCCTCCAACAACTCGATCAACCAAGCATGACGATCGGGCCTTGCCGGTGCGAAGCCAACGCCGCAATTGCCCATCGCGATTGAGGTCACGCCATGTTGCGACGAAGGCGCAAGCACCGGATCCCAGGTCGCCTGACCGTCATAATGCGTGTGGATGTCAACGAAGCCTGGGGTAACGATAAGTCCCGATGCATCGATCTCCTCTCTACCGCGACCGGTCACCGAACCCACCGCAGCAATGTGCCCCGCATGGACTGCAAGATCAGCACAGAACTGCGGTTCGCCCGTGCCGTCGATGATGACGCCGTTGCGGATCACCAGGTCATAAGCGGGTTCGTCGCTCGTCCGGCCGTTCATTCACCGCCTCCTGGCTTGATCATGAGTGGGTCGATCAGCGCCATTGCCTGGTCGATTCGTCCTGCTCCTTGGTGGCGCGGTTGCCCGCGACATGCCCCCCATCGACCGGCATAATGTGCCCGGTCACGAATGACGCCGCCTGCGAGCATAGCCAGACGGCTGCCTCCGCCTGCTCGCGCGCTTCGCCGATCCGGCCCATCGGCTCCAGCCAGTGTTCCATCAGCCCGGTATTGTCGATGTCGAACCCCGTCATGCTCCCGCGCAGCATCGGCGTGTCGGTCGCGCCCGGACAGATGGCATTGACACGGATATTGTGCGCGGCCAGCTCAAGCGCTGCAGACTTGGTCAATCCGATGACCGAATGTTTTGCGCTGACATAGGCGCCAATCCCGGCCGAACCGATGATCCCCGCCAGCGATGCGGTGTTCACGATAGCGCCGCCCCCAGCCGCGAGCATGTGCCGAATTTCGTATTTCATCGCGAGAAAGCAGGACACCGTGTTGAGCCGGTGGCAGTGCTCGAATGCCTCGAGCGAAAGCTCATGGATATTGCCATATGGCCCGGGATGACCAACATTGTTGTGCGCGATGTCGAGCCGGCCATAGGTCGCGACGACGAAATCGACCATTCCCGCCGCTGCCGGCTCGGTAGTCGCATCTGCGACAAACGCGGTCGCCTCGCCCCCTGCGTTACGAATATGCAGGCAAGTTTCCTCGGCGGCGGCGGCGTTCAAATCCACAACGACGACGCGGGCGCCAAGGGCCGCAAAGAGTTCGGACGATGCCCTGGCGATGCCAGATCCGCCGCCGACGACCAGCGCGACCTTCCCTGCAAATTCAGCAGACATCTTTAACGCTCCATCAAGGCGGAACCGACGAGGCCGCCAGTTGTCCGGAGAGCAGGCCTACGCTTCCCGCCCGCGCAGTTAGTCGTCCCAAAAGACGATGGCGCTGATTTTCCAGGGTGAGGAGCGATCCGTCATCACGTTTGGCTGGGCGCCGGCTCTCGGCGGCTAATTGGTCCGCCTTGTCCAAAAGGACGATGGTCCCCGGTCGGCTTTGTGAAAAAGCTCTCAAATGAGCTTTCGCCACAACGAGCTCAGTTGAAGGGTTCAGGTGAATGAAAATTGCGTTGATCGACGACTATCGGCCGGCGGTTCTGCGCGGTGAAGGCGTTGTGGACATCTCGCGCGCGGTGCCTGGAACGATCATGGCCCAGCGTCCGAAAGACCGGATGCTGTCGTTCATCGAAGCGTTTGACGACATTCGTGCCGCGATCGAATCCTTCGATGGTCCTGTGATCCCTCTGGATCAGGTCCGATTGCGGGCACCCGTCCCCCGTCCGGGCAAGCTGTTGATGGGTCAGGGAAATTATCACGAAAATGTCGATGGCCCCAAGGCGCCGCTTGGCATGTTCCTCAAGCCGTCGACCGCGGTTCTCGACCCCGGCGGTACCGTCGTGCTGCCCCCGGATAACGGTGAGATATTTCACCATGAGGCGGAACTGGCCATCATCATCGGCAAGACCGCACGCAACGTCAGCGAAGCCGATGCGCTGAATCATGTGTTTGGCTATAGCTGCCTGCTAGACGTTTCCCTACGTTCGCAAACGGCAGGCGTCAGCCTCGTCGCCAAGGGATTCGACACCTTCGCGCCACTTGGCCCCTGGATCACCACGGCCGATGATATCGTCGATCCACAGACGTTGTCGGTTCGTTGCTGGGAGAATGGGCAGGACCGCCAGAATTACAATACGAGCGACATGGAGCATCCGGTCGCCGCGATCATCGCGTGGGCATCGAGCAAGGTCACGCTCGAGCCGGGAGACGTCCTTGGCTGCGGCACTAATCATCAAGGCATCGGCCCGATGCAGGATGGTGAGACGTGCGAGATCGAAATCGAAAAGATCGGGCGCATGTCCGTAAACGTCGTCGATCCGCTGAAACGCCGCTGGCCCTTTCGGGTCGATGCGCAGTTTGGCGCGGATATCCGCGAATGGAAGCTCGGCGGAACCAGGGGTGCGCCAAAGAACGTCTTCATGCAGCGCATCGACAACTAGGTGCGGATTGGCGCGATGAGCAGCGATTTCACGATCTGTGTCGGGACAGTCGGCGGCGGTGTGTTTCACAGCCGTGACGGCGGCGAAAACTGGACGATGAGCAGAATCAAGGTGCCCGTGCCGCCATGGGCACCGTGGATCCGCGTCCGCTTTATCGCTGTCGACCCGGCAAATGATAGCCACATGATCGCCGGTTCCGACGTGGGTATCTATCGCAGCAGCGACAGAGGCGAGAGCTGGGAGCATTTGCCCTCGCCTGCCGACGATGGTTACATTCATGTCTGGGCGGTCCGGTTTCATCCCACACTGCCTGGCACGATCCTGATCGGCCTCGCCCCTGCCGCCATCCACCGCACCCGCGACAATGGCGCAACATGGCAAGAATTGTCCGTTCCCGTCGATCCACGCTGCGTGGTGGGCTCCACTCACATCACCGACATCGTGTTCGACCCGCGCGATCCGGACATCGTGTGGGCATCGGTGGAAGCATCGGGAATTTTACGCAGCACGGATGGCGGCGATACCTGGGTCCATCTACCCGATCCCGGTCCGACCGTGCAGGATACCGATATTCACGGGCTGGTCGTGCACCCATCCGGCAAGCTGCTCGCCACCACGCCCTCGGGCGTGTTCACCAGCACCGACGAAGGCCAGACCTATACCGTGCACAAATTTCCGATCGAATGGCCGCCTGAGCCTGCGGCGGTCGCAGTCGGTGTCGAAACCTATTGCCGCGGCATTGCGATGAAAGTGGACGATCCCGACACGGTGTTCGTCGCGACGGGGGACTATGTTCCGGGGAAGGTCGGAGGCGTGCAGGTCAGTACCGATGCCGGCCTGACCTGGGCGCCGGCCAGAATGGACGTGATCCCCAATTCCACAACCTATCTGTTCGCCACGCACAAAGCCGATCCCGACAGGATCGTGGCGGCCAGCAACTATGGTTACATCTACGTTTCACGCGATGCGGGGCAGAACTGGACCAAGCTATCACGCGAATTCGGCGAGATCCGCGGTCTGGTCTGGGTTCCCAACTGACACCGGAATGTATCGCGATTATCAGGAGCAACTATGCGATTTTTTCGTTACCAAACCGGGAATGGCGCAGCGCTGGCGCTTGACCTGGGCACCCGTGCTGTTTCCCTTGCGAGCCTCGACGCCGGATTACCATCCGACCTGACGGAGATCATCAAAGGCGGCGCGCAGATGCTGGCGCGCATCGCCGCGCTCGCGGAGTCCGGCGGAGGCCATAGCGTGGACAGGGGATCGGCGACGTTGCTCAACCCCTTCCCGGCCCCGGCAAAAATTCTCTGCATCGGGTTGAATTATCAGGCACATGCCGACGAGACGAAATTGGCGGTGACGTCCTTTCCGACGGTATTCACGCGCTTCACATCCACGCTGCTCGACCCGAACGCGGGCATTCCGCGTTCGCACGTTTCCGAAGCCTATGACTATGAAGTTGAACTGGTCGCCGTCATCGGCAAGCGCGCCCATTATGTCGAGCTCAGCGACGCGCTCGATCATGTCGCGGGATACACTGTCGCGAACGACGTCTCGGTCCGTGACTATCAGTTCCTGACCTCGCAATTCATTATCGGCAAGAATTTCGACGGGACGTGCCCGGTCGGGCCGGACTATGTCACCGCAGACGAGCTACCCGCCGGCGGCAAGGGCCTCGCCATCACGACCGTGCTGAACGGTGAAACGGTTCAATCCCAATCAACGTCGGACATGATCTACGACGTCGCAACTCTCGTTCACAAGCTAAGTCAGGTGATGACGCTGGAGCCCGGCGATATCATCCTGACAGGCACCCCCAGCGGCATCGGGCATGCACGCGAGCCCAAGCTGTACATGAAGGACGGCGATGTTGTCATCTGCACGGTCGACAAGGTCGGCTCGCTCCGAAACACTGTCCATGACGAACAGCGCGCCTGACGGGGTGGGGAGATGAGCAAAGTCATATTCATCGGACTCGATGGCACCAAGCACATCATCGATGCCAAGCACGGGCAAACCGCGATGGAAGCGGCGGTTCGCAACGATGTTCCGGGTATCCCGGCCGATTGTGGCGGCGCCTGTTCCTGCGCCACCTGTCATGTCTATGTTGATGAAGAATGGATCGACCGGCTTGGCATGGCCGAGGGCGATGAAGACAGCCTGCTGGATCTGGCTGAAGGACGACAAGAGAATTCCCGTCTGTCCTGCCAGATCAAGCTGAGCGAGGCGCTCGACGGGCTAGTTCTACACGTTCCAGACGAACAATAGCAGCAGGCAGAAAATCACTCGGACCGGGCGAAGCTTTGAAGGCTTCGCCCGGGGCGTTTGATGGCGGTGGGATCAGCACAACCGCTTTACCGTATCCAGGCCTGCAAGACTACCATCGACGCGCCATTTCTCCAGAATATCGGTGAGAACGAAGACGCCCGGCCCATACATGCCGTTCCGCGCCATCCTGCTCGTGGCCTGACCCTCCTCGTTCCAGAAGCTGGGTGTGCAGGTTTTCCACATCTGAATGGCGGGGCCGCAAACATCCAAATGGTGCTGGACCCAGTTGGACTCCGCTTCGGACTGCACCTCCAGGCTGACGAGATCCCGCTTCTTTGCTTCACCGATGACATAGGCGATATGGATCGCCTGCTCATTCATCATGTGCGGGAAATTCGGTCCCCATGCGGTCTGCGTCGTGCTGAGAATAAAATAGTTCGGAAAGCCGTGCACATGGATGCCGTGCAAGGTGGTGGCGCCTTCCTTCCACTTTTCAGTCAACTGCAACCCGTCCCGCCCGTAGATGGGCATGACCTCGCCATCGAGGTAAGCGCTCAAGGCAAAGCCAGTCGCATAAACGATACAGTCGACCTTATACTCTTGGTCGCCGACGATCAGCGCATCCTTCGTTATGCGATCAACGCCGCGCCCGGCGGTATCGACGAGCTTCACATTCGACCGATTGAACGTTTCCAGATAGTCGTCGTGGAAGCACGGGCGCTTGCACATCCGGGCATACCAAGGCTTTAGTGCGGCCGCCGTTTCCGGATCCTTGACCACCTTATCGACGCGATTGCGTACATCTTCCATATAGGCAAAGTCAGCCATCTGGAACATCCGTCCGATTTCCTCAGGCGGTGTGTCGGCCGTGGCCTTGCTCATTACGTCATGCATGATCTTGGTCCACCCGTCGTCGACCAGATCTTCCTTCATCGGCATGCCGCTTACGATGGCGGTGTAGTTATTCATGCGCCGCTGTTGCCAGCCCGGCGTGAGCGTCTTGGCCCATTCCGGATCGGTCGGGCGGTCATTGCGATAGCCGATCGATGAAGGCGTGCGCTGGAATACGTAGAGTTGTTTCGCCGCCGTGCCCAAGTGTGGTACGCATTGCACCGCCGTCGCGCCCGTACCGATGATGGCGATCGTCTTGTCGGCGAGTTTGTCCAGGCCGCCCAGCGAAGTGCCGCCAGTATAGTTATAGTCCCAACGGCTGGTATGGAAGCTGTGCCCCTTGAAGCTTTCGACACCGTCGATTCCGGGCAATTTAGGCTCCTGCAACGGGCCCGAAGCCGTGATCAGGAACCGAGCCCACAGCCGATCGCCGCGATCGGTCGAAACAAGCCAGCGCGCCTTTTCTCCATGCCACCGCGCCTCGGTCACCTCTGTTTGGAACAACGCCTTTTCATACAGGCCGAATTCGCGGCCGATCCGGCGCGAATGCTCGAGAATTTCGGGTGCGCGACCATATTTTTCGACCGGCATGTAGCCGGTCTCTTCAAGCAGCGGCATGTAATTGTAAGATTCGACGTCGCAGGCGGCGCCGGGATAGCGGTTCCAATACCACGTTCCGCCGAAGTCGCCGCCCTTTTCGATGAGACGAACATCGGTTACGCCGCGCGCGCGCAACCGGGCACCGGCCAACAGGCCACCGAACC
Source organism: Rhizorhabdus argentea (assembly GCF_037861105.1). NCBI lineage: Bacteria > Pseudomonadati > Pseudomonadota > Alphaproteobacteria > Sphingomonadales > Rhizorhabdaceae > Rhizorhabdus > Rhizorhabdus argentea. The sequence goes on along the minus strand of NZ_JBANFK010000009.1, from coordinate 36,131 downwards.
CACCCCCCAGCACAACGACATCAAGCTCTTCTTCGATCGCCTCCCGTTCGATCCGTTCAACATACGGATCCTCAAGATAATGGGCGTATCGGCCTTCGATCTTGATATATTGCTGCGTGCCGTCTGAACGAATCCGGCGAGTGCGTTCCTCGGCATACTTCTGCAACAGAGCTTCGGGGTCGAAATCAAACGCATCGCGGCTTTTCATTGGCGCATCACTTTCACGAGAGACGCAGCTGAGGCCTCGTTGCCGGGCAGGCCATGCTGCTTGGACGCTGAATTGTATGACGCGCGTCCAGCTTTCGAACATCGTCCGAACGGATATTGTCCGCGCGCACTGCCGCCCGAATATTATTCGCAAGTTCAAATGCAGGAGATTCAAGCGAAATGCCGCTCCACCCGCAAATGCAGATCTTCGTCGATCAGATGCTCGAAGCGGGAAGTCCGCCGGATTTCGCGGTCATCGGCGTCGAGGCCTCAAAGGCCGTTGCGACAGCAATGGGTCAGCATATGGGGCAAGGCCCAGAGGTAGCGAGGGTAGAGGATCTCACTTTCCCCGGCCCGGAATCGGAGATTGCGGCCAGACTATATGTTCCGGAAGGCAGCATCATCGGCTTGCTGATCTATCTTCATGGCGGAGGGTGGGTGCTCGGCGATATTTCCGGCTATGATGCGTGTGTCCGCCGTCTGGCAGTGAAATCCGGGTGTGCCGTGCTCTCGGTCGACTATCGGCTGGCGCCGGACCATCCTTTTCCAGCGCCGCTCGACGATTGTTATGCCGCGACCTGCTGGGCCGCGGCGAACAAGGCTCGCATCGGCCTTGCCGACGACACGCCCTTGGCCATAGGGGGCGATAGCGCGGGCGGGAATCTGGCCGCCGCCGTGGCGCTCATGGCCCGTGACCAAGGCGGACCTGCACTGGCGGCGCAGATGCTCCTTTATCCAGTGACCGACGCCGATTTCTCGACTCCTTCGCATCAGGAGCACACGTCAGGCCTGCCGCTGGTTTCAAGCGCGATGCAGTGGTTCTGGAGCAACTACATTCCGTCCGTTGCGGAGCGCCTGAATCCGCTGGCATCCCCGTTGCAAGCCGAAAGCCTCGCCGGTCTCCCGCCGGCCGTGCTGGCCATTCCCGGTTACGATCCGCTGCGGAGCGAGGTCGAGCGATATGGAGAACGGCTGAAGGCCGAAAACGTCAGTCTGAGTGAGCTGCGTTATGACGGGCTGACCCATGGCTTCTTTCAGTTCGCGCAGATATTGCCGGTAGCAGGCGAAGCGCTAGACGAAATCGCCGAGAAGCTGGCGGAAATGCTGCTCACACCCGACTGAGTGGATCGCCGCGATCATATCGACCCAGCGTCGCGACAATCAGCACCGATAACAGAAACCCCCAGAACAGCGTCTGGGCGAAAACGGCATAATCCCCGCCGCGATCCCGCAGGGCCGATGCCAGGAGCGGGCCGAACCCCGCCGCGCAACCGACGATTCCGGTCAATATGCCAAACAGAAAACCATAGTTGCCCAATCCGAAATAGCGGGTGGTCAAGTAAGCCATGATATCCAGCTCGGCGCCCAGCGAGACACCGACGGCAATGGCGACCATGGCCATTCCGAACATACCCGGTGCACCCTGCCAAAGCAGCAAACAGGCCAGCGCGGGGATTGAAAACAGAACTGCGCCGATCAGGGTGCCGGGCAAGCGATCGAGGAGCCATCCGGTGCCCAGCCGCCCTGCCAGCCCAGCAATGCCGATCAATCCCGCAAGGCTGGCGCCGGTTTCGCGCCAGATTCCGTGTTCCACGCAAATCGGCACAAAATGCACCGTCAGACCGATGACACCGATCGTCACGATCAGGCTCATCAGCGCGATCCGCCAGAACCGCGTGGAGCCGAGCGATACCCGCAGGCTCGACCCGCTGAACACCAGCCCAGCCGCAGGCCGCGCTTCGAACCTTGAGCCGCCCGCTCGCAGCAGCGTGAGCGAGGCAGCGCCGCCGATCGTCAGAGCCAGGAGACCAATCCCGGCATAGGCCGCCCGCCAGCCGAGATGCTCGATCAACTGCTGTGTGATCCACGGGACGCTGAGCGCTGCAATGGACGACCCGCAATATCCGATTGCCAGCGCCATCCCCCGGGCCTTGTCAAAGTGGCGCGCAACAGCAACCAGCCAGACGGGAACCGAAATTGCCAACGACGCAAATGCGACAGCAACCCATCCCAACCTCCAGCCATCAGCGTTTGGCCCAGTAAGACCCAGCGCTGCCATCGCGATGGCATAAGCAATCACGCCGAACGCCGATATCCTGCCCGGCCCGACGCGATCGACCAGCAGCCCAATGAATGGATTGCCAAACGCTGCCACCACCCCAACAATCAGCATGCCCGACGTGATATCGACTCTGCTCCAGCCGAAATTGGCCAAGGGTTCCAGGAACAGGCCGGTGGAATAGACATAGAGCACGGCCGTAAAAATGCCGCCCGCCGCAGCAAACGCGATCGGCCAGCCGCTTCGCCATTCGGCGCGGGCATCACGCACAACGCCAGGTTCGGCCTCGACAGGCGTTGCGGCCATGCGGCTATGCCGCCTGAAAATTTTCGTCGACAATCCAGCGGCACATTCGGCGCCACGGTTCAATCGCATCCTGAATACCGTGGTTGGACATTCCGATCGCGTGGCCCAGCGTGACTAGGCGTTGCGCACCGTGAAGCGCCAGCCGGTCGCGCAGGGCAAGCTTCAAACTCTCGGGGAAAATTCCAATGGTCTGCGTGTAGCTCGTGACCGCATTCACCGGTGTCTCCACCTCGTCGAACGGCACGATGTTCAGCACCCGGTTGCCGAGCATCCTGGCAAAATCCACGGGTTCGTCCATCTGCGAAACGATGACTGCGCCCTGCTTGCCACCCCCGATCACCCGATACCATTCATCTCCGCCCAATCTCAGCGCCTCGACCTCGTCGGCGAGGGCGGGGTCCGGGCGCACCGCTGGCCCGCTGATCGATCGGGGCAGATCCTGGATAGCGTCGTAAACCATCTGACCAAAACGGCTTATCCGCTCCAAACCCTCTGGATCAGTGCCACTTTGCACCCAGACGACCCGGGCGTTCACGCAGGCCTCCTGATTGAGCCCTCCACCGTCCATCGCCAGCTTCGCTGCAACCGCCCGCATCGTCTCCTCATCGTCGAAGGCTTCTCGCCCGATGATGGTCGAGCTGAGCTTCGGGTCGAGCGCGACCAGTTCGATGCCCGGCTGAATATATTTCGCGATATGACGGATCGACGCCATGCCGCCCCAAGCGATGATCTTTTCGATATTGCGGGAACTGTAGAGCTGCTCCTCGACCACCGCATCGCCGCCTTTCCAATATGCTACGCTGAGATGACGCGTCAGCGGATGGTCCGGTGCCATATCGATCATCGTCCGCGCGACCGCAGCCGCCGTCAGCGGATCATTGCTGGGGGTCTTGATGATTGCATCACCCCGCGTGATTGCGTTCCTCGCGATCGTCAGCACCGAAGTTCCCGGTGCATTTCCGGCAACGATATGCACGCTGCGCGCACCAAAGGCGCGGATGCGGGATTTCAGGCCATTTTCGAGCTGCGTTTCCACCCAGCCGTCGAGATAATCGACGCCGATGGCCTGCTCGGCGACTTCACGCAGTGCGATGGGATTCAGCCCCTGCCCCATGCTTTCGTACATCGAATGCAAGATCTCGCGCCCCAGGCCGGAGGTGCGGCACGACAACTCGAACGCCTCTTCGATCCACGGATTGCGCAGATTCAACCGTTCGCTCAACGCGGTGAGAAAATCGAGAATGTCGGTGAAGCTCAGCGAATAGAGATCCGCCATTGACCCCGGAGAGGACAGGGCGAGCCTTGAGATTCGAGCACCGACATCGGGAGCGGTGAAGCTGATGCCTCCACCGCGTCCGCCGTGCGTAACCGCTTCCTCGGCGACGATTTCGCCGCGGATGATCAGCGGCACGCTGAAAGCAGCGTCGGCCACCAGATCAGTCCATTTCCGCAAGGAACGACAGTGCATTGTCATGCGCTTCCGGCGCCCCGGCACAGGTGATCTTGTCGTCACCGCCCTCCGCGTCGCTGTACCGGCGGATGGAATCATCGATATGCGGACCGGAGAGACCGCAGGCGCATTCACCGAACGTCATAGTCACTTCATCACCGCTCAATATGCCGCCCCAACGCTCCTGAATCGCCAGGTCAATCACGCCGAAACGCCCAGTATGGGTGCCACTTCGCTCGGAGGGGGCGCCGGTTTCCGGATCGAGCAGGAACACCAGCATCCATGGCGGCGCGTGATATTTTCCAGCCGAGCATTTGGCCATGAGCCCGGAAATCTCGCTCATGCCATAGCCTTCGCTGATGGCATCGACGCCGAGGAATTCGCGAATATCCTCCTTGAAACCGCCCGGCAGGATCTTCCCTTTTGTCCCGCCGGCCGAAAGGATCAGGCTATCCGGCGCAAATATTCGCGTTGCCCCGCGCTCGCGCCCGGCTTCCAGCATTTCATTATACATTGCCCAGTTGGCGGCCATCATCACTCGTTTGCCGAGCAGAGTCTCGAATATCGTGTCAAAGAAGCGCGCCCTCCGCGCAGGCGCATCTTTCTGCGCCGCGCGAAATTCTTCCAGACGATTGAGGATGGCAGGGGAGATTTGCGAGCGACCAATTTCCCCCCGGCTCTCCGCCGTGGCCAACCGACCGCCCAGCGACAGGACGTCCGCGCTCAGCCTGCCGGGATCCATTACCACCACCATGGCTTCGTCGCCGTTGTAAAGATCGTTGACCATGCTTTCGACGTTCGCGCCGTATCCGTTGTACATCTCGCGATGGCCCACCACGACGGTCGGCACCGTTTCAAGGCCCGTCGGCTCGGGCTGGAACAGATTTTCCTGACAAAGACGTCCCGTGCGCAACTGCAGCCCCGCGTCGAGGGGCCCGCGGGGCAGAAATGATAGCTTGCCACTAGTCCCGGTCGAATGTGTAATGCGGACACCCGCATCGCGCTGCAGCGCATCGAGCCAATCGTCGATCGTCTCCACCCCATCGGTCTTGACGCCGGAGAGGTCGGCGATGGTCAGATTGGCCAGCCATGCCGTCAACCGGTCAAAGCGGTTCTTCTCGATCAGCGAAACCGGATAGGATTTATAGACCGAGTGCTTGAACAACAGCGCTGCCGCATCGTCGAGGTCGCGAATCTCCTCGATACCCTGCTCGCGCGCCAAATTGGCCAGCACCGGCAAGCGGTCGCGAAGATCGGCAAACCGCTTGCGGACGGCGGCGAGCTGGATCGCTTCAGCCTCGGCCGGTGCGATCTCCAAGCTTGCCGTCCGGTTCAACCACATCATCTCCTGGGGCTGGTCGCCAAACACCAAAGGATCTACGGGTCGCGACAGGCCGGGTTCGGCCATCTCAATTCTCCTGGCTGTGTGCACACATGCGATCGCGGCGCTGTTCGTGCAAAGCTGTCCCCCGCGACCAGACGGCGCATCGTCCCTTTGGGCTATTCCCGTCCAAGCTGTTGCGGGCGAGAGCCGGGCCGCACGCCACGAGCGCGAGGGTGCAGCCATTGATCGGCACCGCCGCCGACATGTGCGGCGGCTCCAGCCGAACGCCGCGAACAATGGTACATCATGAAAGAAAAACCTCTCGTCCCCGTCTATCGTACCGCGGAGCTGACAAGGCGGTCGTCATCAGGGCGCCAGGTAGAGGGCATCGACAGGGTCCGCCGCTGCGGGCTTGCGGACGATGATTTCCAGATCGACCCCATCCAGAAGCGAGCGTCCATCCAGCCGAACGAACTCTAGCAATCCGTCCGGCGTCGCGAGCTTCTCGGCGACCGACATCCCTTGGTCCTGGAACCACGACAGCGCCGCATCCGCTTCGTCCGGCGAATAGATGCTCACTGTCAGATGGCTGAGCCGAGGGCCATTAGCACGGCCTAGCCGGGTAGCCAGTTGCGGGGCTGAGGCCGCATCGACCAGTTCGACCGCAAGCTGCCCGGCGCGCCCGGCGAACGACCTGCGCGTGTGCCCGTCCGCACTCACCAAGAGCAGCGTTCGCCAATCCGTTACCCCATAAAATTGGGAATAGCTGGCGCGCGTCTGATCAATATCTGAGGTAACCACCACATAGCGATACAACCGATCGATCGGCGCACGCCCAGGCAACTCTGTCACTTCGGGGCCGAACGCATGAACATCCGGCGGCCCTCCCGCCGGATTTGGCCCTTTAACCACAAGCAGTTCAGCATATGCCCCAAGCGAGTCGATGGTGTCGAAATAGTAATAATCTACGGTGTCGCTGATGATCGCGCTCTGGGCGGGGGCTATTCGGGCCTCCGCCAACCGTCTTTCTGTGGCGGCAAACTCGGACTGATCCAGGATGGTGTAAAAGACATGCTGCAGCCCAAGCCCCGCCTCCGCCTTGAACTGACCATAGACGGAGCGGTCGCCAGCGAGCGATTCGCAGAGTTCGAAGCCGACCGGGCCGTTCATCGCAACCGCGGACATGAAATGCTGCGGCAGATCCTGCCCATGCACGCGCGGTTCACGAAAGTCGGCATTGGTCAGGGTCTGCGCTTCCCAGACGGGAATGCCAAAAATACGCGAGAAATTTTCGATGCTTCGCAGGCAATCATCCACCACGACGCCGGAATGATACAAGCCAGTGACTGGCAAGAGAGTCATCGCCAGGGTCCCTTATGAACGAGTCGCGCTGAACCTCATTGCATGCCGACCAGGCGGCGGCTCGCCGGCATATCGAGGTTGAACAGCCGCGCCGCGTTCTTCCATGCGATCTTCTCATGCGCCTCTGCGGGCAGCTTGAGCTCATCGAGCAGCGCGAAGCCGTCCGCCCAGTCCCAGCCACCACGATTGGAGCCGACGACCAGGTTATCCGCGCCCCAAAGATCATAGAGAAACTGGCGAGCCTTCAGATCGTGAACCAGCACATCGAAATAGAAATTGCCGATATAGTCGTAAATGGACCGCTGGGCCTTCACCCCAGGTTGGCCCGTGGTGCGCGCCTGCTCCATTCGGCCCAGCTGATAGGGCGTCATGCCTCCGCCATGGGTGATATAAATTTTCAGCTTGGGGAATGCGTCCAACACGCCACCCAAGGTGAAATGCGCAAAAGCGACCGATTCGGAATGGCAATAGCCAAGCACCCAGGACAGATTGTACCGATCCTCCTTCCCAGACGCCATCGGTGAGGGATAGGGATGAATGAAGATCGGGAGGTCGTGCGCCTGCAATGCCTCGAACATCGGCCAATATGCTTCGTCGTCGAAGTTACGACCGCCAAAATCGTCGGTTCCAAGGTTGACACCGCGAGCGCCCAGCGCAGCGGCGCGGTTCACTTCGTCGACAGCTGCCTGCGGATCCTGAAGCGGCAATGTCGCCAGAAAGAACAGGCGATCTGAAAACCGCTTCGCATCCCGTGCCATCAGGTCATTGTGCAGCTGGCAAAACGGAATGGCGATCTCCGGCTCTGCCCAGTAGAAATAGAATAACGGCGATATCGTCATGGCCGCCATATCGACGCCAGCGGCGTCCAGCTTGGTGACTATACCTGCCGGATCCCAGTTCTTGCGCATATCCTCCATCGGATCGAACGGGACGCCCTCCGGCTGGGGGGGCAGGAACACCTCATATGGCCCCACCACAAGCTTCCATCGGCCCCCAGGCTCCTGAACATAGTTGGGGCCCCATTTCCCCGCCATTCCGATCGCTTCGGCGAACAGCGCATGCCCGTGTACGTCAATTTTCATCGGTGCTTCCTTGAAGATCATGCTGATCGCCCTGCCGGGCGGATGGCACGGCGGCGGCAATCGGCGGAATCGGTTGCTCGCCAACCACCCGCAACCCAAAGCCCTCCAGACCAACAAAGGAGTGCGTCTTGGAGTTGGTGAGCAGGATCATTTCCCGCACGCCAATGTCGCTGAGCATAAGACAGCCAAGACCATAGGCGCGCAGCATGCCATCACCCGGAACGGGATCGGCACGGCTTTTCGCGAGATATTGCGAGATATGCGACCCCTCCCCTTCGCGCGGCATCACCACCGCGCCGGAGCCGTATCGGGCGATCTCCATCATCGTGGCATTGAGCTGATGAGCGCGGCCATTCGCGAGTCCAAAAAGATCCTCCAGCAAATTGATCGCATGGACACGCACCATCACCGGTTTCGACGGATCGATCACGCCCTTCACCAACGCCAGATGCTCGGTCTGCTCGGTCGCATTGAGATAGACCCGCAGACGCCAGTCGCCGCCATATTCGCTTTGGAACGGCTGATCGACCGTGCATTCCAGGATGGTGTCCTTCCGCCGCCGGTATGCGATCAAGTCGGCGATGGTGCCAACCTTCAGGCCGTGGATCTGCGCAAAGGACACGAGATCCGGAAGCCGGGCCATCGTCCCGTCGGCATTCATTATCTCGCAGATGACGCCCGCAGCCGTGACCCCGGCGAGCCTCGCGACATCGACTGCCGCTTCGGTGTGGCCGGCCCGCACAAGCACGCCGCCCTCGCGCGCGGTGAGCGGAAAGACATGGCCAGGACTGACGATATCGTCTCGCCCGCGCGTCGGGTCGTTCGCGATTTGAATCGTGCGTGCCCGATCGGCAGCGGAAATCCCCGTGGTAATCCCCTCGCGGGCCTCGATCGAAACCGTGAAGGCAGTGCTGAGGCGCGAATTATTGTCATGGCGCATCGGATCGAGTCCGAGCGCCTTCACGCGATCCAGAGGCAATGCGAGGCAGATCAATCCGCGGCCATGCGTAGCCATGAAGTTGACGACATCGGGGGTGGCAAACTGCGCTGGAATGACGAGGTCGCCTTCGTTTTCCCGGTCCTCGTCGTCGACCAGGATAAACATCCGCCCGTTTCTGGCCTCCTCGATGATCTCCTCGGTGCTGGAAATCGCGCTATGCGGATCAACCATATCGGTCGGTTTCATCATCAGTCGTCCTTGACGAAGCGACCATCTGCGTCGCGCAGTTCCGGTCGATCGAAGCGCGCCTGGCCGTCCGGAAACATCGTATTCCGATTGTCGAACGCAGCCTTGAGCCCCTTTTCCCTGGCCAGATCGCGAAAGCGACGAGTGACTTCCGCCGTGTGAAGGGCAGCATCATTCTCCGCTGCGAGCCGCTGAAGCGTGCGCGCGCCCATCAGCTCGAGCCCCAGGTTGATAATGCGCTTGTTGGTGTGGAGAAGATCGATATCAACCTTCCCCAATCGCCGCATCAGGCTTGCAGCCTCGGCATCCAAAATGTCCGCGGGGACCGACTTCAGCACCAGTCCCGCCTTCGCCGCATCCTCGCCGGACAACGTGTCACCGGTCAGCATCAGCCGCTTCGCCCATTGCGGACCCATATGATATAGCCACATGCTGTTGGGCGTGGTGCCGACGTCCCGCACCGGTGGAACGCCGATATTTGCGTCGTCGGCCGCGATAATCATATCGCAGAGCAGCGCCAGATCAGTGCCGCCGGCTAGGCAGTTCCCATGGATCTGCGCGACGACTGGCTTGTGCATGTCAAAGATGGTCATGCGAAGGCGCTGTGAGTATTCCAGCCGCCAGCTATCGTCGGCGACGCTTGCGAACCCCTCCTCATAGAGGCTTCCGCGACGATATTGCGTGTCGCGCAGCTTGGGCCGGATACTGATGCCAAGGTTGGGCGTCAGATCATAGCCGGCGCTGAAATCTTTGCCCGCTCCTTTAAGAAGCACAGCATGAACTGCGGTATCGTCGTCGGCCTCCCACAGCGCGGCACTCAGCTCCGTCAGCAATTCCATCGACAGCGCATTGCGTTTTTCGGGCCGGTTCAGCGTTACGGTCGCATAGCCGCCCTGCACATCATAAAGGATAAATTCGAATGGCATCCACGCTCCCCAGATTCTGACACGGGCGTGAATACGGCCTCACGGCGATCCCTGCCCATTCATCCAGCCAATGCTTCCTGAGGCACGCGCGCCGCGATTCCATCCCTCGTTCGGACGATTGTTTGGCGCAGCGCGTGTGCTGAAAGCCTATTGCACCACCACCCGGAGAAGCCGTCGTGATCATGTTCGAGAAGGAGGGCGGAATTGCTCGGGTGACAATCAACAATCCCGAGCGCCTGAATGCGTTGGACGACCAGGACTGGCTGGATCTCGCCGACGCTGTCAACGATGCCGATGCCGACCGCCAAGTCGGCGTAATCGTGATCACCGGTGCGGGCGACCGGTCCTTTTGCGCTGGGGGCTACCTCGCCGATATCGCGGAATTCGACGCAGAACGTTCACGGCGGGTCTATCGAAATTCCGGCAAATGCTTCTTCGCGATCCGCAAGGCACGCCAGCCGGTGATCGCGGCGGTCAATGGCTATGCAATCGGCGGCGGCAACGAAATCGTGGTCGCGTGCGACCTTGCGATCGCTTCGGATCATGCAAGGCTGGGCCAGGTCGGCCCCAAGGTCGGAAGTACGCCGATCTGGGGCGCGACCAACCTGCACGCCCTGAACATCGGGGAGAAAAAGGCCAAGGAGATGGTTTTCATGTGCCGGCAGTTCACGGCGCAGGAAGCCTGCGAGCTCGGCTGGATCAACAAGGTGGTCCCGCACGAAGAGCTCGGCGCCGAAGTCGATCGCTGGTGCGAAGAGCTACTCGACCGGAGCCCGCTTTACATTGAGCTCTCCAAGGTATCCGCAAACACGTGGTGGGATATGATGCAACCCGCCATCTCGCATGGCGAGCAGTTCCTGATGCATGCTGCGGGATCCGAGCAGAATCTGGAGGGCGCGCGCGCCTTCATGGAAAAGCGCAAGCCAGACTATCGGCGCTTTCGCAGAGACCCGAAAAAGGGCGTCTGATATGCTGACGTTTCCGCACTTTCAACCGCGCTTTCCGCGCGAGAACTGGACGCTGCCGCACGTTCTTGAGCATCAGGCGCGGGCCATCCCCGACGCCCCCTTTCTGCAATGGACGGATTCCGAAGAACCGCTAAGCTTTTCGGAGGTGAACGAGGAGGCCAACCGGCTGGCGCACGGCTTCACGGCGCTCGGCATCGCCAAGGGCGACAAGGTCGCGATCTTCCTGCCAAACTGCCTCGAATATCCGCTCATCTGGTTCGCACTGAACAAGCTCGGCGCAGTCGAGGTGACGATCGGCGACAGCTTCAAGGGCCAATTCCTGCGCCATCCGCTAAAACTGAGCGAGGCACGCATGGTGGTTACCACGCCAGCCTTATCGCATGTGCTTGCGGAAGTGACGAACGACCTTCCGGCGATTGAGCGCGTGATTTTGGTGGGGGACGATGAGGCTGCAGATTGCCGCCCGGCCAGCCTCGGCACGATTACGGTGACGCCCCTTGCCACCCTGCGCAGCGCGAACACGGAAAATCCCGACATCAACGTCTCGCCGCGCGACCTGGCGGCCGTGCTTTTTACGTCGGGCACGACTGGGCCGTCAAAGGCGGTGCTGATGCCCCATCGCCAGATTTACTTCTTTTGTGAAGAAATGATCCAGGTGTGCCGGCTGACACTGGACGATGTTTACCTGACCGGCTTTCCATTCTTCCACGCCAATGCGCAGCTGGAATCGATTTACCCGGCAATGGTGATGGGCATTCGTTGCGTCCTCTACCGCAAATTCAGCGCGAGCGACTGGATCGGCAGGATCCGCCGTTCCGGCGCGACAGTGACAAATCTATTGGGCGCGACAATGGCATTCGTCGCATCGCAGCCGCAGCGTCCTGACGATACCGATCACAAGTTGCGCTGCATCTTCGCGGCGCCGGTACCGGACAAACTGTGCGGCACGATCAAGGAACGATATGGCGTCGAGGCAATCACGACCGGCTTCGGTCAAACCGAAATCGCCATGCCGTTTCTTTCGCCCTGGGGGCAGGCGATCCCGTCAGGCGGATGTGGGGTATTACTGGACCAATGGTATGACGTGGTGATCGCCGATCCGGAAACCGGCGAGGCGCTCGACGGCGAGGCTGTCGGCGAACTGCTGGTTCGCCCTAGGATCCCCGGCGTGATCTGCGACGGGTTTATGGGCATGCCGGAAAAGACGGTGGAAGCGTGGCGCGACCTGTGGTTCCATACCGGCGACGCCGTGCGTCGTGATGCCGATGGCTGGTATTATTTCGTCGATCGGCTGAAGGACACGCTCCGCCGTCGTGGCGAGAACATCTCCTCCTTCGAAGTCGAGGATGTCGTGCGCGCCTTTCCCAGCGTCGCGGAGTGCGCTGTCGTCGGCGTGCCTGCAGACGAGGATGGCGGCGAGGACGAAGTGATGGCGTTCATCGTCCCGGCCGAGGGGGAAATGGTCGATCCGGCGGCTTTGATCGCGTTTTGTGAACGCAGAATGCCCGCTTTCGCCCTGCCCCGCTTCATCGAGATCATTGCGGATCTGCCCAAGACGCCATCGGAGAAGATCCAAAAAGGTGAACTTCGCAAACTGGGGGTAAGGGTTTCCACCTGGGATCGCCAGTCTCGGGCCACGACGGTGGAAGTCGGCTGATGCTTAGAAGAAGGCTTTTCACATCTGAGCATGATATCTTTCGTGAGTCCGTCCGTCGCTTCATTGCCGAGGAAATTCTCCCCCATCACGAGGCATGGCAGAAGGACGGCATCACTCCGCGCTCGCTTTGGCTGAAAGCGGGCGAAGCCGGCCTGCTATGCCCGATGGCGCCGGCGTCTCATGGCGGGTGCGGGCTCGACTTTCTGTTCAGCGCCGTCGTGATCGAGGAACTCGCACGGGCCAATGTGCCCGACATCGCATTCTATACCCATAGCGACATTGCCGCGCCCTACATCTGGGACTTCGGCAGCGAAGCGCTGAAGGCAAAATGGCTACCTAGTGTGATTGCCGGTCGATGCATCGTCTCGCTTGCGATGAGCGAACCGGACGCCGGCAGCGATGTCGCCTCGATCAAGACCAGTGCGGTTCGCGATGGCGACGACTATGTCATCAACGGGTCGAAGGTGTTTATAACCAACGGCCATAACGCCGACTTGTTCGTCGTCGCCTGCAAGACAGATCCGCATGCACGCGGTCGCGGCATCAGCATGATTTTGGTTGAGGCGGATCGCGCGGGCTTCCGCAAGGGACGCCTTCTGGAGAAGGTGGGGCTCAAGGCGCAGGACACCGCAGAGATCTTCTTCGACGATGTCCGCGTTCCGATCACCAATCTGGTGGGCATCGAGAGTGCCGGCTTCCAGCAGATGATGCGCTGCCTGCCGCAGGAGCGGTTGGTGCAGGCGGTGCGTGCCGTCACCGCCGCTGAATCGGCACTGGAAATGACGATCGCCTATACGACGGAACGCAAGGCTTTCGGAAAGTCAGTATCCGAATTTCAGGCCATCCAATTCCGTTTTGCCGAGCTTTTTGCGGATATTGCCGGCCAACGCGCGCTGGTAGACCGCTGCATGGAAGCGCTGGTGGCGGGCGAACTGGACGATTTCGACGCGGCGGTGGTGAAGCTTTCCAGCACCGAGATGCAGGCGCGGGTAATCGACGAGTGCGTAACCTGTTTTGGCGGGTGGGGGTTCATATGGGAATATCCCATCGCCCGCGCCTATGCCGATGCGCGCGCCGCGCGGCTGGCGGGCGGCACCACCGACATCATGAAATTGATCATCGGGCGACGGCTGACCTCCGCAGGGCGCTGAGCGGTTCGTACGCGTCGCGCAACGATGTCCGGCGCCGAGCGGATTCTGCCTGCCACTAGCCTTAACAGACGATGTTGGGTGGAGGTGTAGGTTTAGAGTGGCTGCCGGATAGCGCCGTGAGACGGCGTCGGGTGATTGAGACGGAGAAATTGGTATGGCGACGTTGGCGCAAGAGCCTGAGGTTGGATATCCGGCTGAGCTGGCGAAGTTTGCGGGCCGGATCAACGATGCCGATGCCCATGAATGGGTTCCGCCTGAATTGTGGGTGGAGATGTTCGGCGAGGTGACGCGTCCGTTTGCGGAACTGGATCTGCATCATCTCAAGGGGATGAAGAACAATTATTTCAAGGATGTTGATTCCGACGTCCAGAACAAGCTGACCTTTCGCGGTGCCTGGCATGGCAAGGGGCCTTATGCCTATGGCGCCTATGACATGGCCCAGCGGCTGGAGCTGATGGACTATTGCGGCATCGACAAGCAGCTGATCTTTCCGGGCAATGTCGCGATCAACGCGCTGTTTCTGCTGGCCAATGCGGATGTGGCGGCGTTTTTCCCGCAGATCACCGGCGACCGGGTCGGCTTCGCGCTCAAGATGATCAAGGCCCAGAATGACTGGGTGATCCGCAGCCAGGCCTATTCGGACCGGGTGCGGCCGGTGGGCGTGCTGCTGGGCGAAACCCCCGACGCGCTGTATGCCGAGGCCAAGCGTCTGATCGATGCCGGGGTGCGCTGCGTGTGGTTCCCCGGATCGATCCTGCCGGGCGGCAAGTCGCCGGCGCATAACGACCTGGACAAGACCTGGGCGCTGCTGGCGGACAGCAACACGGTCGCCACGCTGCACGTCGGCAACGAGGCCGGCTTCTTCAAGACGCTCGACTGGCGCGAAGCCGATGCCTTCAAGGGCTGGCTGATCGGCGAGGAGATCTCGCTCGATCCCTGGACGCTCTCGACCATGCCGATGGCATCGCAGAACTTCACCGGCACGATGGTCACCGGCGGCGTGTTCGAACGCCACCCGATGCTGCGCCTCGCCGCGATGGAAACCGGCGCCCACTGGCTGGGACCGCTCGCCCACGCACTCGACATGTGGTCCGCCAACACCCAGACCTCCAAATGGAGCGAGCGCCTGCCGCTCAAACCCTCCGAATATATCGCCCGCAATGTTCGCTGCGCCGGCTTCCCATGGGAACCGATCGACAAATACATCAACGATAACGGCCTGGACGACTGCTATTGCTATGCCTCCGACTTCCCCCATGTCGAAGGCGGCACCAACCCCATGCCCTTCTGGGAGGAACGACTCCGTCCCCTCGGACCAAATATCCAGCACAAGTTCTTCGTCTCCAACGCCCAATGGATCATGCCAGATTGAGTTCGCTCCTGCAGAGCCACTTTTCCCCTAAGGGCTGACGGAGTCGCTCGGGATCTAATCGGATTGAGGTCGGCATCGATCGGATGCTGGCCTCATTACTTCGTCGCCAACGTCCAACGAAAGACGCCAACATGCTCTCTGCTCCCATACTCACTGGGAAGAAAATCCTGATAACCGGCGTTACCGGGCTCATTGCACGTCCCATCGCCCTGATGTTGGCGCAGAACAACGAAGTGTGGGGCCTGTCGCTGTTCAACGAGGCGGAAGCAGCGACACGCGCGCTGCTGGAGGCCGTCGGCGTAAAATGCATCCCATGGAACATGGCGACAGACGCGTTCCCACCAGCCGTCCCGGCGGATATTACCCACATCCTCCACACCGCCATGCTACGCGAAACAGAGAGCTTCGACGCAGCGATGGATGTCAACGGCGTGGCCGTTGCGAAATTGATGGACCGGTTCCGCGGTGCCGAGGCCTTTTACTTCATTTCATCGACCGCGATCTATCAGCACCTCGAACCCGAACACCGGCACAAGGAGACCGATCCGCTAGGTGGCGGGCTGGTATTCATTCCCGCCTATCAGGTCAGCAAGATCGCGGCCGAGGCGGTCGTCCGGTCGCTCGCGCAGCTTTACGATCTGCCGACCGTCATCATCCGCCCCGGCATCTGCTATGGTCCGGGCAGTTGGGGTGGTGTGCCGATCCTGTTCCTCAACAAGATGCTGGCAGGCGAGCCGATCGAGCTTCCGCCCGAGGGTTACACCTATGCGATGCCAATCGATGTGGACGATATCGCGCGGTTCACGCCATCCATCTTCAACGCTGCATCGGTTCCAGCAACCATCGTGAACATGGCCGGCGACGATGCGGTCTCCGACGTTGAATACATAAGGTATATCTCCGAAATCACCGGTGTTCCGGTCGAGTTCCTGCGCGGAACATATTATCGCGATAATTATTTGACCGATAACAGCAAGCGCGAGGCGATCGCTGGCAAATGCCAGATCCATTGGAAAGACGGCATCGCTCGGGCGATCGCCGCGCATTTTCCCGACATGAAGTTGAAGCAGGCCTCCCACTGACAGAATAACCGCCGGAAAAAGGGTCATAGCCCGACGGTCGAGCCAACGGACTTCGCCCTATTTCTGAGCTTCCGCACGGATATAGTGACGGATCGCCTCCAGTTCGGCCGGATCCAGGTCGCGGAATTTGGGCATGCCGGATGAAACCAGCGCACCGTCACGGACGATTCTGAAAAAACTATCCTTGTCGGCCACAATGCCCGAGGCCCGGAGGTCCGGCGCTGCACCCCCGGCACGGACCATTTCGCCATGGCATGCGGCGCAATTGGCGGAAAACGAAATCGCTCCCCGCATCGCGAGAGCAGGGGTCGTTGCCGGCACCGGCCCTTTCAGTGGTACAGCGGCTTCTCGCCTCGAAGGGGGCAGTTTGGCGGTTCCATCCAGCCGGAAGGTCAACAATCGCCGCTGCTGACCGAACATAGTCCAGCCGAACCGGTCCACGCCCGGCGCGCGCGCGCCATACGCGCCACCATAGCCTGCAATCACCGATATATATTGCACGCCCTTACGGGCAAAGCTGATTGGCTGGGCGATAACGCCGGTGCCCGCGAAAAAGGACCATACAGCCTTTCCGGTCTGCGCATCATAGGCGATGAACTTGCCGTCTAGCCGCCCCTGAAAAACCAAGCCGCCGCCGCTCGCCATCGTCCCTGAGGAGGCATAACCGGGCAATGGGCGGTGCCACACCTCCCGCCTGGCAACCGGATCCCACGCAATGAGTCGCGCGCCCTGCGAACCCTCGGTAAGGATCGCGGTGAGATCAACGCCGGTATTCATGATCACCCCGCCCGGCTTCCATTTTCTCGCGTTAATCCGGCGATCGTCATAACGGGCGCCAAGATCCACCGTTGGAATATATAGAAGCTTCGTCTTTGGACTGTATGATTGCGCCGGCCAATTATGCGCGCCGCCAGGATAGGGCCACAGGTCGAATTGGCCGCCGGGGTAACGCGCTTCGGGATTTTCGATCGGGCGGCCAGACTTGACGTCGACGCCAGACGCCCAGGTGACGTGTGGCACGATCTTGTCCGCCGAGATCAGTTTTCCGTTCTGCCGGTCGATGACGTAGAGGAAGCCGTTCTTCGGCGCGTGGAGCATGACGGAGCGCTTTTGTCCGCCAATCGTGAGATCGACCAGCGTCATGTCCATCGCGGAATTATAGTCCCAGCTTTCACCAGGGTTGGTTTGGTAGTGCCAGACATAGTTCCCCGTTTTCGCATCCAGCGCGACCACCGAACACAGGAAGAGATTGTCGCCTCCTTTGGGGCTTCTGATTTTCTGGTTCCAAGGCTGTCCATTTCCGGTCCCGATATAGATGCGGTCAAATTCGGGATCATAGGTGATCGCGTTCCAGACGGTGCCCCCGCCGCCATGTTTCCACCATTCGCCGGTCCAGGTCTTCGCGGCCATCGCCATGGCCTTGTTCTCGAAACCGTTGGCGGGATTTCCCGGGACGGTGTGAAATCGCCACAGTTGGCGACCGGTCCGCGCGTCATAGGCCGTCACATAGCCGCGGATCGGCCCGTAATCGCCGCCGCCATGGCCAATTATGACACGTCCTGCAAAGACGCGCGGCGGCCCGGTAATCGAACGCAACTCGCCTTTTTCGAAAGTCGCAACGCTCCAGCGCACCTTGCCCGTCTGGGCGTCCAGCGCGATCAGCCTGCCGTCCTGGGTGCCGGTGATGACCAGTCCGTCCCAATAGGCGACGCCCCTGATCCCCCAGCCCAGTTTGAGCGTATCGCCGGCCACCGCCGGAACATCGGGATCATAGGCCCAAAGCTGCTTGCCACTGACCGCGTCAAAGGCGTGTACCACGCTATAGCCATAGGAGATGTAGATGACGCCGTTGATCTCGATCGGCGCCGTCGCAGGATTGTTCACGACCGGCAAATCCGCCGACCATGCCAGCCCCAGCCGCGATACATTCGATACGTTCACCTGATCCAGCGGGCTGTAATGCTGCTCGTCATAAAGGCGCCCATAACCAGGCCAGTCGTCGCCATTTTCCGCATCGGTAAAATTGACGCCGTCGCGCCTGGAATCGCTGCAGCCATAGATGAGCAGGCTCGACGTCATGATCGCCAATATGATGGGCGCGTTCCACGCCCGGCCACTGCGCAGGGAGCCGCTTTCAGCGAATCTCGATGGAAAGGCATCCGACCGCAAAGGATGTAGCTTCAACATGCCGCCTGAGATTCCTCCACCCGGTCCATCACGATAGGAACACGCGTATGGCAGCGCGGCACCGTCCGACCAGACGACAAGGGTCGACCAGCAGCTGCCGCTCGACTTAGATGCGGCCCGGCCGACGCAACGCTTCCGCGCCCCCGTCGCAATAGATGGTCTGCCCGATTACGAAGCTGTTCTGCGGACTGCCGAAAAAAACCAGCAGTTCGGCCAGTTCTCTGGGATCCGACGGTCGGCCCAGGGCCGAGGGCACCTGGCCGTTCAGGAAATCCCGGCCGTCCTGCGTATCGAGCAGCGGCTGAATCATGGGGGTTGCGACCATGCCGGGCGCCACGGCGTTCAAGACGATTCCCGATCCCGCCCATTCCTGCCCCACCGCGTTCTGCTTGATCCACAGCGACAGGGCCATCTTGGACGAATAATAGGCATACTCGGCATCGTCGCCGATCGCCGCTACCGCCGCGTCCTCATTCATCTCGAGACAGGCGGTAACGGTCGCGTCGTCCTGTCCCATCAACGCGGCGAAGGACGAAATGGCCACCGCTCGGGGTTCCGGGCTGGCGCTCAATAGCGGTCGCAAGCCTTGCAAACTCGCTACGGCACCAAAGAAATTGACCGACACGATGCGGCCCGCCGGACCACTGGATATGCCCGCGCAGGCCAGGACTGCGTCCACCCGCCCGCCGGCCAGGCTTGAAACCTGTTGTACCATCGCCCCCCGGCCATCCGTCCCGGACAGATCGGCGTTCACGTCGGCATTGGCCAGATCGACCCCGATGACCCGATCGCCACGTTCGCGCAGCAAAGCCGAGCAAGCCGCCCCAATGCCGGATGCCGACCCGGTAACGACGATTGTCCGCATTTCGAGAATCCCCTCTGGCAATCGCCATCCAGGCATGTTGCCTGACCGATATCGAGGAGATTCCTGAAAGATATCGCCGCTGTGACATACCTCTGTTCGGACGACGGGACCTGAAACCGGGGCGGATCCACACAGGCCTTACAGTCGAAATCCGTCCGGTAAGACGATGCCAAAGACCGGCGCAGGCAAGATATGCGCCGGAGCGATCATGGGCTCCGCGCGCTAAACGCAGATGGAAATCCCGGCCACCATGTCAATGCGGGCGGCACATTTCAGACCGTCGGGTACGAAGGAGGATGAAAATGTCCAACGCCACCATGTCATGCAACGGCACGGCCGAAGATAGAGCGGCGGTCATGGCGATCGAGCACCGCATTGGGACGCTTGCCGACCCCGCCGACGTGCCGCCCTTCTACGCCGGTGAGCGCGCCATATTGTACGACGCACTCATGCCCGGTTCCGTCCGTGGCGCCGACGCGATCTGCGATGCCTTTGCCGCGCAACTGGTTGGCACGACGTCTGTCTCGACGGAACTCGAGGAACATGATTTGCACATCTCGGGCGACCTTGCGGTTCTGCACAGTATCCAGCGTCTGACGGTCGAGCGCGAGGCCGGAGGCAGCAGCGAAGTCGTGTGTCGCGTGACGGACGTCTTCGAGCGCGACGGCGACACATGGAGAATCCTGCACCAGCACATCTCCTATGGGATCGACCCCGCAACCGGGAAGGCCATTTTCTTCTCGCCGGCCACAGCGCAGGAATCTCAATCGACGGAATGAAACGCCGGTTTGCCAATATTCCCGCAGATACCATCGACATCGCGTGCGAGAGCGGCGTGGCACGCATCGGATACCAACGAAGAAGGCGGAAGGCCAATTGTCGTCTTATCAGACCATGCACGCGCAAGCCCAAGCGGCATAGCTTGCGGTAGCAAGAGCGGTGCAAGCATTGCGCTGCCGGAGGGATTCGGATGCTCAAAGAGTTACAGAACGATAGTGTCCAAGCTATCGAAATGGAACAATTTGTTCAAAGTTTCGATCACCACACCATCTTCTTCCGGGATCATTTCTACAATGTGCTGAAACGAGTGGCGGGAGAGGAGTCGCTGCTGCGTTCCAACGTTTATGATGGCGGCTTTTCGGTCGTCACCAGCTATGAACTCATGACCAAGATCTGCTTCGACACCGAGAATTTCAGCAATGCGCCCGGAAGCCGCGTCGTCCCCCGATCGACCATGCCGCTGCTGATGCCAAGCGACCTCGATCCGCCTGTCCATGGGGCGTTCCGCAAGCTGCTGAACCAGTACTTCACGCCCAAATCGATCGCTGCATTCACCGAAGTCGTCGGGGCCGATATCCGCGAGATTCTTGCAGCCGCCCTCCACAAGGGTGAACTCGACATCGTGACCGATCTCGGCCAACCCGTCACCGGCAAGTTCACGATGCGTCTTCTAGGTCTCCCCGTCGAGGACTGGGCCGAATATTCGATGCCGATCCATCGCGCCGCTTTCTGCATCGGGCCGGTCGAGCAACGCATCGCCGGGGGAATGGCATTTGCCGTTCGGGTTCGATCGGAAATCGAGCGATTGGCGAAGTTGGCCGACGCGCCGGGTCTGATCCCAATTCTCCTGAGTTCGTCGGTCGATGGCAGGAAGCTCACTATCGACGAAATTCAGGCAATCGTGATGAACCTGATTATCGGAGGGCTCGACACAACCCAAGCGGTCATCGGTTGCACATCAGTGTTTCTGGCCCGCAATCCCGATCGGCGCGCCGAACTGGCCCGGCACCCCGAGCGTATTTCCGGCGCGGTGACCGAATTTCTGCGAATCTTCGGATCGGCCCCAATGACGGGCCGGGACGTCGTGCGCGATTGCGAAGTCGATGGCCATGCCTTCCGTGCAGGACATCCCGTGCTGTTGTTCTGGACGGCGGCCAGTTTCGACCCGGCCTTCGTCAAGCAACCATTCGATGTCGACTTCACCCGCGGTGCGAACCGGATGGGAACCTTTGCCTTCGGACCCCATCATTGCCTTGGCAATCAGTTCGCCCGCATGGAACTCGGCCAAATGCTGAAAGCGATCGTCGAGCTCGACCGGTTCGACGTGATCGAGGAGCGGTTGAGAATCGCCGACAATGTCAGTTCGACGCTCGCCTTTCTCGAGGTTCCCGTCGGCATCTGATCAAAATAACGGTCTTCCCTCATCCGGAAAAAGCCGCCGGTCGAGACGCATTGCCCCCCATCCTAGCCTTAACAGACGATGTTGGGTGGAGGTGTAGGTTTAGAGTGGCTGCCGGATAGCGCCGTGAGACGGCGTCGGGTGATTGAGACGGAGAAATTGGTATGGCGACGTTGGCGCAAGAGCCTGAGGTTGGATATCCGGCTGAGCTGGCGAAGTTTGCGGGCCGGATCAACGATGCCGATGCCCATGAATGGGTTCCGCCTGAATTGTGGGTGGAGATGTTCGGCGAGGTGACGCGTCCGTTTGCGGAACTGGATCTGCATCATCTCAAGGGGATGAAGAACAATTATTTCAAGGATGTTGATTCCGACGTCCAGAACAAGCTGACCTTTCGCGGTGCCTGGCATGGCAAGGGGCCTTATGCCTATGGCGCCTATGACATGGCCCAGCGGCTGGAGCTGATGGACTATTGCGGCATCGACAAGCAGCTGATCTTTCCGGGCAATGTCGCGATCAACGCGCTGTTTCTGCTGGCCAATGCGGATGTGGCGGCGTTTTTCCCGCAGATCACCGGCGACCGGGTCGGCTTCGCGCTCAAGATGATCAAGGCCCAGAATGACTGGGTGATCCGCAGCCAGGCCTATTCGGACCGGGTGCGGCCGGTGGGCGTGCTGCTGGGCGAAACCCCCGACGCGCTGTATGCCGAGGCCAAGCGTCTGATCGATGCCGGGGTGCGCTGCGTGTGGTTCCCCGGATCGATCCTGCCGGGCGGCAAGTCGCCGGCGCATAACGACCTGGACAAGACCTGGGCGCTGCTGGCGGACAGCAACACGGTCGCCACGCTGCACGTCGGCAACGAGGCCGGCTTCTTCAAGACGCTCGACTGGCGCGAAGCCGATGCCTTCAAGGGCTGGCTGATCGGCGAGGAGATCTCGCTCGATCCCTGGACGCTCTCGACCATGCCGATGGCATCGCAGAACTTCACCGGCACGATGGTCACCGGCGGCGTGTTCGAACGCCACCCGATGCTGCGCCTCGCCGCGATGGAAACCGGCGCCCACTGGCTGGGACCGCTCGCCCACGCACTCGACATGTGGTCCGCCAACACCCAGACCTCCAAATGGAGCGAGCGCCTGCCGCTCAAACCCTCCGAATATATCGCCCGCAATGTTCGCTGCGCCGGCTTCCCATGGGAACCGATCGACAAATACATCAACGATAACGGCCTGGAGGACTGCTATTGCTATGCCTCCGACTTCCCCCATGTCGAAGGCGGCACCAACCCCATGCCCTTCTGGGAAGAACGACTCCGTCCCCTCGGACCAAATATCCAGCACAAGTTCTTCGTCTCCAACGCCCAATGGATCATGCCAGACTAACTTGGTGCCTGAAACGCGATCAGTATCGACGGGGCCTTGGCGCGCGCCGCCAAAAAGGGGTGAGAATGGCAACGGCGTATCAAACGCAAATCACGAAAGCCAATGACATCGTCCGCGCGGCGATCGATCAGCAGATTGCCGCCGGTCACGAAATCGGCGTGCAGGTGGCCGCTTATCTGGATGGCGAGCTGGTAGTCGATACCTGGTCGGGGTTTGCCGACACGGACAGCGGGCGGATGGTTGATGGGAACACTTTGTTCAACCGCTATTCGGTGACCAAGGCCATTATCGCCACCGCGCTTCACATTCAGGCCGATCGCGGTCGGCTGACCTATGACGCGCCGGTGGCCGAATATTGGCCCGAATATGCGGTCAACGGCAAGGCGGCCACCACGGTGCGCCACATCATCACCCATCGCGCAGGCGTTCCCCAGATGCCCGAGGGTGTAACGCCGGACAGCATCTGCGACTGGGACGAGACCGTTTCACGAATCGGGTCGTTGACGCCGATTTGTGAACCGGGAACCAAGGCGCTGTACCAGTCGATGACATTTGGCTGGCTGGTCGGCGAACTGGTGCGTCGCACGGATCCGCAGCAGCGCCCGATCGCACAGTTCATCCGTGAGGAAATTGCGGTTCCACTGGGTATCGCCGACCTCTGGCTTGGTCTGCCCGACAGTGAGATGCACCGGTTCGCCCGACATGTGAGCGCCATTGCTGCCGTTCCTACGGAGCACCAGCCGCCGTTGATGCAGGCGTCGATGCCCGATGCGATCATGCTGGGGCCGGATATCTATGCCGAAAATGCCAAGGTCCGCCGATCCGGCATTCCCGGCGTCGGTGGCATCTTCAACGCGCGTAGCGAGGTCCGTGTCTGGGCGATGCTGGCCCAGGGCGGTGAACTGGACGGCGTGCGCCTGCTGTCCCGCGAGCTGGTCGATACGCTCTACACCATGCGCGACGATCCCGATGAACCGGACGCCGTGATGTACGGGGTTCCCATTCCACTGACGATCGGCGGCTTTTGGCTCGGTACCGATTATCCGCCTACCTGTGCCGTCGGTAGCAATTCCGCCATCTGCCACCCGGGATTCGGCAACAGCATCGGATGGGCGGATCGCGAGAGAAGACTGGCAGTTTCGATCTGCCACAACCGCATGTCCCAACCGATGAGCGCCGACCAGGATTCGATGCTGCCAATCGCGCAAGCCGTGCGTGCCGCGCTGGGCATGAATTGATGCGCCGCAAGCGAGGAAGTCTTCCATGAACGACAGTCTCGTCGCAGATCCACCTGAAAGCCTGATCCCGCAAATCGAGGATTTCGACGACCCCAGCTACGATCCGTTCGCGGACGCCGATGCGGTATTCGCCACGGATCGCGACCCGTTCGAGGTCCTGAAGGAAATGCGCGAGCGGGCGCCGGTCCATGAAATCGAGTATCGGGTCGCGCTCGGTCAGATTAGCGGCGCGACGACGCCCGATGGCGTTCGATGCTTCATGATTGTCGGTTCCGCGGAAGCCAATCAGGCGATCAGGGACACCGAGAGCTTTTCGAACAGCATTTTCGAACAGATCCTCGGCCTCAGCTTCGGCCGCACGATCACCGCGATGGACCCTCCCGAGCACACCCGCTACCGCAAGATATTCCAGCGTGCCTTCTCGCCCAAAGCGGTCATGCAATGGAGCGAAACGGTGGTCGCCCCCGTGGTGGACGTGCTGATGGCCGGCATCATCCACAAGGGCAAAGCGGACCTCGTCCCCGATTTCGCGCAACTCTACCCCTTCAGTGTCATCTACGAGCTGCTTAACCTTCCAGCTGCGGATACGAAGACCTTCCACAAGCTCGCCGTCTCGCTGACAAACCTTCATGTCGATCCAAGATTTGCGGTCGAGGCAGGGAAAAAGCTGGGCCACTATTTCGCCGGCATGCTGGCGGAACGCCGCGCACGGCCCGGCGAGGATCTGGTTTCCACGCTTCTGAATGTCCAGGTCGAAGGGGAGAAGCTGCCGGATGAAATCATCATCTCGTTCCTGCGGCAGCTGATGAACGCCGGCGGTGACACGACCTTCCGTTCGACATCGACGCTGCTTGGCCAGCTCATGCTCCATCCTGAGCAATATGCGGCGCTGATGAGGGACCGCAGCCTGTTGCCGCGTGCGATCGACGAGGCGCTGCGGTGGGACACCCCGGTCCTCATGATGTACCGCGTCGCGGCGAAGGAAACGGAGATCGGCGGAATCACGATTCCCGCCGGTTCACTCGTTCAGATCGCGCAAGGCGCAGCCAATCGCGATCCCGCGCTTTACGAAGATCCCGACAAGTTCGACATCTTTCGCACGGGTACCGCCGGCGCACTGCGTTTTGGGTTAGGCCCTCATATCTGCATCGGCATGCACCTGGCCAGGCTCGAGATAAGCCGTGCGCTGACGAGCATCATGGATCGGCTCCCCAACCTTCGGCTCGACCCCGACATGCCGCCCCCGGAAATGCATGGGTCCGAGCTGCGCTCACCCGACCACGTCCACGTTTTGTTCGACCCTTCGTAAGATCCGTCCGGGGACAGGAGACATCGAAATGGAGGCAATCACACCGATGGATTCCGCGCTGGACCCCGATTCGCTCATCCGAAGCTGGATTGAGGATCGTATCGGTCCGGTGAGTAGGATCGAACGACAGGGTCGCTGGCGGCCGAGCTGGTATGTCGATGCGCTCGACGGCAGTGAAATGCGCCACCTGTATGTTCGTGGGGATCGGGCGGGCGACTGGCCGCCGATGCCCCTGAAATATGAGTGCCGTGTGTTCGAGCTGTTCGGTCAGAAGGGATTACGCGTCCCGAAAATTCATGGCTTCATCCAGGAAATACCGGCGATCGTCATGGACCTCGCGCCGGGCCGGCCGGATCTGCGCACCGCCCATTCCGAGGCCGACCGCGACATGATTCGAGATCAACTGATCGAGCAGATGGTCATGATGCACGCGATCGATCCTGATGCGATGGCCGACATCGGCGCGCTTCGCCCCGACGGCGACGACGAAGCGGGACTGACCTATTATCGCCTGATCGAGAAGCTTTTCACCAGCAATCGGATCGCCCCCGCCCCAGCGGCCGATTTCGTCCGACGGTGGCTCAACCGCAACGTGCCGAAAAACCCCGATGGTGCTCGGCCGATCACCGTCGATGCGGGGCAGTTCCTGTTCGAAGGCGACCGGCTGACCGCGATGCTGGACTTCGAGTTCGCGGGTCTTGGCGATTTCCACACTGATCTCGCGGCCCTCAGGATCCGCAACCGTGCCGAATATATCGGCGATGTCGAAGCGATGATTACGTTGTATCAAAAACACAGCGGGGTCGCCGTCGATCTCCACCGCGTCCGGTATCATACGGCGATGATCGCGATCCTCACCCCGTTGCAGGTCGCTGCCGAACTGGCACGACCAACGCCTGAAATCGACTATCACGAATATCTGGTTTGGGACGCCTTCTGCACGCTGATCGCGCTTGATTGCATTGCCGAGATCATGGGCTGGGAAGAACTGGAGACTCCCCTGCCCGATCACCCAAGGCTGGCTCGGCATGCGACATCGCTCACTGCGCTTTCGATGAGCCTCGATGCCGGTGTGGAAGAGGATGAGTTTGCGGCCTATCGCCGTCGAAAGCTGCAACGGACATTGCGGTATATAGAGCGGGCGGACGGCTGGCGCTGGCAGTTCGACGCCGAATATCTGGATGATGTTGCGGCGCTCATCGGACGCCGACCGTCGGACTGGCAAGAGGCTGACGCAGAAATCGAGCGCGTGGTCGCGATGGAACGCCCCGTCGATGAAAAGGCGCTGTGGCGGCTTTTGACGCGGCGATACCTGCGCACCTGCTTCCTGCTCGCCGATCCGGAAGATCAGATGAATCACGAGCAGATCACGACACGAATGAAGCCAATCGGCGCGGCGACGGGGGAACGGCGATGACTGAAGTGTCCGCGATCATCGGCCTGCGCGGCTTTGGCATCGCCTGCGCGCGACGCCTGGGTTCAGGACGACGGCTGGTGTTGGGAGACAATAATGCGGAAACGCTTTCCGTCGTCGCCGCAACCCTGCGGAACGAGGGCCATGACGTTACCGCGAGGCTGGTCGATATCACCGACGCATCGTCGCTGACCGAATTTGCGGAGAAAACGTCAAAAATGGGCCGGTTGCACAATATGGTGCTGACCGCCGGCCTTTCGCCGCACATGGCCTCGCCCGAGCGCATCATCGCAGTCAACTTGCTGGGGACCAGTGCGGTGATCGATACCTTTCTACCGCTGGCGGTGCAGGACACGGTCGCCGTCGTCATCGCCAGCAATGCCGGATATCTGGCTCCCGTCGCTGCCGATCTCGAACGGTCGCTGGCGTTAGATCCGCCGGAGACATTGCTCGACACGCTGAGGAATGTTCCGGGCGCCGATAACGGTCTGGGCGCTTACTGGCTATCCAAGCGCGGGACGCAGCTTCGTATCGAGGCAGCAGCGGCCGCCTGGGGACGGAAGGGCGCCCGTATCGTCAGCGTGAGTCCGGGAATCATGGCCACCGAAATGTCCAAAAGCGAAGCCGAGGCCGGGTCGGCGATCGACGAGGCTCTTTCCACGACGCCAATGGGGCGCATCGGCACCCCCCATGAAATCGCCGCAGCAGTTGCCTGGGTCGTCAGCGCGGAGGCGCGTTACATCACCGGCACTGACCTGCTCGTCGATGGCGGAATGACCGCATCCCACCGATGGGCGGGCGCAGCTAAGGCCTCGGTCATCACCTGTTAGCCCGCGGGTTCCGGCTTACCAGATAAATCGGCCAGGATCGGTAGTTACCAGACAACATTTTCAGCAATCGCCAACCCCGGCCCTCGAAACAGGACAGAAATCGAAGGACTCTACGCCGCCGGCATCTCCACAGCTTCTGTGATG
The DNA here is from genome assembly GCF_037861105.1 of Rhizorhabdus argentea. Taxonomy (NCBI): domain Bacteria; kingdom Pseudomonadati; phylum Pseudomonadota; class Alphaproteobacteria; order Sphingomonadales; family Rhizorhabdaceae; genus Rhizorhabdus; species Rhizorhabdus argentea. The sequence continues at coordinate 8,451 of NZ_JBANFK010000009.1, read as the reverse complement.
GGACGAACCTATCCAGGTCCAGGCGTGACGCTGAGTGCGGCGATGAACTTCGGCTTTCTTGCCGGCGAGCATGCCGTAAGTCGGCTGTCGATCATAGGCCGGGGGACGAGTGCGCTTCCCAAACCTTAATTGGCTCCCCAACATATCGGTGCTATACGATTTGAAAAAGACGGTTGGGCGCGGCTCGCGCTCGGTCTACCCCACGTGTCATTGGATTGGGAGAGCATGTCGACCATCATGGAAACTGCTTCGTTGCTGGACGACACCCTAATTGGTTCGTTTTATGAGCATCTTACATCCGATGAACCCTGGAAGGACGCGCTGGAGGGCGCACGCGTGCTTTTAGATGCCAGCAACCTGATGTTGCGCATTTCGTCACGGAGCAAGAGATCGCGCGATTCTATATTCGCTTATGGTCCTAAGGTCGATCAGGACAAGATTCGTGACTGGGAAGATCAGTTGTACCGCGAAATTTTCCCGGTGACACCAGCCGTTGACGAGGTGTCTTATTTTCGGTGGGAGGATACGCTCAAGGACCAAGAGCTTATTAGGTACATGAATAACTACGATTCTTCATGGACTATTATCCACTGCTTTGACGATAGCGAGAGCACGCAATGTTTTTTGATCGGTTCAAGAGATAGGAAGCAGAATCAATTCTCCAGAAAGGACGGCGATGTCATCAAAGCGCTTGGCAGACATCTGCGTCGGGCGCTTCAGTTGCGCCGGAAGTATCTTCGCCTTGAGCTGATAAGCAATTTTCAGAGCGAAGGGCTTGATCGCCTTGCGATCGCTGGCGCACTACTCGATCAGAGCGGCAACGCCATTCTCCTTAACAAGTCAGCGTCGAAGCTCATTTCCAACTCCGGCGTCCTCCATCTGCGTGACGGACATATTCATGCTCCCAATAGCTGGGACGATCGCAAGCTGCAGAAGATGATCGGCGAGATTCTCTCTGGGAATGATGCGACATCATCGACTCGCGCCATGTCGCTTTCCGGGACCGGGTCGCTTGATGTCGGAATCGTCATCCGTCGGCGCTCAACGATCTCCGTGGCATCGGGAAAGCCAGAATTGAGCGCGCTTCTCTTTGTCAGGTCGGTCGGTGGATCGTCGGAAATCGACGCCGGGCTCGTCCGTCAGATGTTCAACTTCACCCCCGCCGAAGCGCGATTGGCGGTTGGCTTGGCGAAGGGCATGAAACTGAAGGACCTCGAGCTTGAACTGAACATTCGCCACAATACCGCGCGGGCGCATCTGCGATCCATGTTCCTGAAAGTCGACGTCAGTCGGCAATCCCAGCTCATTCACCTGCTCTCCAACTGCGCGGTTTCGCTGTAGATGGGGAAGTCGAAGCAAGGTTGCTTTCCATCGAGATGTAAAGGGGTGGGCTTGGAGGTTCAACGCACACTCCTGGCAAAATACCAATTATGCCCTGAGTTCGCGAACAGGTGACTAGTTGTTTAGGGGCATCGCTGACGCTCGCCGGCTTGCGCCACTTCTGGCGTCGGGCTGACGCCGTGACGTCGGGCCAGCGCCCTTATGCTCTCTTCACACCGCTTATCGCTCGACGGACCGCGTCATCGTCCGGGCGCTACCGTGTAAAAACTGCCCCATAGCTCCTCCCGCCATGTGTGTTGGTCAATCGTACCACCACACTGCGCGATCAAACAGCCAATCGAAGGCTGTTTGCGACGCTTGAAAATACCACGATCAGACTATGACAGCGCTACCATCTGCGGCCTACCCGCCTAGGGTGGACCGCCGTGGCGCGGGGGAGAGCAACGTGACAGATAACTGGGACGAACGTTATGATGCCGTTGTCGTTGGAAGCGGGGCTGCCGGCCTGACCGCTGCGATCATCGGTGCCCGCCGCGGCATGAAGATGCTCGTCATCGAGAAAGCGGCCGTCTGGGGCGGAACCTCGGCCTGGTCAGGCGGCGGCGTATGGGCGCCTGCAAATCGCCTCCAGAAAGCCGCCGGAATAAAGGATTCGGTCGAGGAAGCCGCGAAGTTCCTCGATGAAGTGGTGACGGACGAGGGGCTTGCGACATCTCCCGAACGTCGGATGGCCTATCTGCGCGGCGCGCCGGAAATGGTTGATGTGCTGATCGAAGAAGGCATGGGCTGGACCGCAGATCGCAAACACCCCGACTATCTGTCGGATCGCAAGCATGCCGGCATCGGACGCGATCTCGATTCGCAGTTCTTCGACGCCAAGCGGCTCGGTGCGTGGCGCAAGACCATGCGTCGCGGCCCGGCCCCCTACGCGATCCGGCTTAAGGACATTCAGGGGATCGCCCAGGGCATCAGCAGCGTGAGAAGCCTGTCCCGAATGGCGTTCATCTTCTTTCGACAGAAACTGATGACCGCTCTCGGGCAGGACCCGGTTGGTTGCGGTGAAAGCTTGGTCGCGCAGCTCATGGCGATCGCGCAACGACGTGGCGTCGAATTCCGCTTGAACACCCCGCTCGTTGAGCTCGTCTCTGATGAGGGTGGTATCACGGGCGTGGTGACGGGGGGGGAAGCAGGGCAGCGGCGGATCGGGGCGCGCGCGGGCGTGCTGCTCTCCGCCGGCGGGTTCGCCCACGGCGCTTATCGCGAGAAGGTCATGGGAATGACCGGGCGCTGGTCCTCGGCTAGCCCCGACGATACCGGCGATATAGTGCAGATGGCGATGGGCATCGGCGCCATGACGTCCATGCTCGACGAGGCATGGTGGGGTTCGGCGTTCGTCTATCCCGGCGATGTGCCGGTCTTCTGCCAATGGGAGCGTTCGCTTCCCTTCAGCATCGTCGTCGATAGCGCAGGCAAGAGATTCTGCGACGAGGCCGAAGATTATTACAGCTTTGGCCAGTCACTGATAGCCCACGGCATAGATCAAGCCTGGCTCATAATGGATGCGCGCCATCGCAAACGCTATACCTTTGGCGGCTTTTTCCCCGGGCACACGCCCAAGGCAATGTTCGAACATGATTTCTTCAGGACAGCAGACACTCTCGACGGCATTGCGGAGGTGTGTGGCATCGATCCGGCCGGACTTCGCGCGACGGTCGCGCGATTCAACACATTCGTCGACAAGGGCGTCGATGAGGATTTCAGGCGAGGTGGCGAACCCTATGACCGCTACTGGGGCGATCCTACGATCAAGCCCAACCCCAATCTCGGCAAGATCGAGCAAGGGCCGTTTCTGGCCACCCGCGTCTATCTCGGCGATCTTGGCACCAAGGGCGGATATGTGACCGATGCCGATGCTCAGGTGCTGAACCTCGAAGGCCATCCGATCGAAGGGCTCTATGCCGCGGGCAACTCCACGGCTTCGGTCATGGGGCGCTCCTATCCCGGCCCCGGCGTCACGCTCGGCCCGGCGATGACCTTCGGCTATCTGGCGATGGAGCATGCCGCCCGGCGCATGGCGAACCGTCCGATCACGGCTTAGCGGCAACGACCCCATCGATACTGACGGTCATGACGACTATCAAACCTGATCGGGGCGCTTCATCGCTTCCGTGCCACCGTCGCAGCAGATCGTCTGGCCCACAATGAAGCTGTTTCCCGGCTGCTCAGGAAAGCGATCAACGCGGCCAGCTCGGCAGGTTTAGCCGGTCGACCGAGACGCACAGGTTTGTTTTTGTTCAGGAATTCGGTGCGGTCCTTTGTATCGAGCAGATATCGAATCATAGGCGTCTGCACCACGCCGGGTGCGACCGCATTGAGCAAAATGCCCTTGCCCGCCCATTCCGCCTTGACGGCCTCGCGCTTGACCCAAAGCGACAGCGCGCGCTTGCACTAACCGGGAGCATAATATCGCAGCATTTCGTCGATCACGCCGGGGCGGATGGCGGGATTGTCGATCAACTGCTGGCGGTGATCCGGATTGCGCGCCAGATGAACGACCATGCTGCCGACAAATCCCTGCGTCATACCCAATCCGCCGATCAGCAAGTTCAGCGTGATGATCTCGAGTTCCTCGTCGGTCAGCGGACACCCATGAATTCGGCGCGGTAAGCTCACCGAGCACACCGCGAGGCTGATACGCTGGCTTGCGACATCCTTCCGGATCCAGCCGATAAGCTTGCCCCAGCCGGTTCCCCCCCGCCCGGCAGGAGGTCGACAAGATTGTGTAGTGATAGCCAGGATTTCCGTCGCAACCGATAAATGGGCATCGCCCGCTCAACATAGGCCGGATGGACGAGGTTGCGCGTCCCCTTTCTGCCTAGAACCGCAGAAATGGCTCGAACCGACAGGATAGAACGGTCGAAATACAGTAAGTTGCAAGTGATGTCTGATCCTAGGACAGAATTCGCTGCGTAGAGCACAACGAGCCGTGGAGAGTGCAGATGAACGGGATCATTCCAATCACCGATATGTATCATCTCGGCGTGGTCACCAATGACTTCAAGCGGTCGATGGAGAACTACTCGCGCGTCTTCGGTATTCCCAAGTGGGAAATTCGCTATCTTACTGACGACCGGTTCAAAAATCCGCGCGTACATGGCAAGCATGTCAAGCAGAATTTTGTGTCCGCGCTCGCCATCGGCGGCCCACTCTCGTTCGAACTATGCGAGCCTAGGGCCGGTGACCGCACGCTGTACGCCGAGTTCCTAGAGGAGAAGGGCCCGGGTCTCCACCATATCTCGCCGACCTTGATGTCTGAGGAGGAATTCAAAGCGCTGCTCCCCGAAATGGAAAAGCGAGGCTTGAAATTCAACCAAAGTGCTGAAATCAGCGACACGGTCGATTATTGGTATGTCGATGCGGAAGCCCAGACGGGCACCTTAATCGAACTGCTGGTGATCAAGGGGCCAAATCCCGAAGGTACGCCGCCCGACGAAATCATCAGCTTCGGCCCGGAAATTACGCAGACACCAGACAAGCTGCCGATCGACAAGCTCTACCATTATACCGTCGCGGCTAGGCAGCCCGCCGAACATTACAAGCGTGGTTATGAGGACCTGTTCGGTATCGCCGAATGGTATGACTTCGAGAACAAACCCAACGAAACGGTACATGACGCTCGGTACAATGGTCGTCCGGGAGACTTCCGCTTCAGGACTTGGTCCGGCCGCAAGGGCGCTTTGGGCGTGGAGATTGTCGAACCGCAAGGCGGAGGCTCAATCTTCGAGGAAAAGCTTCGCCGCAACGGCGCAGGCATGCACCACATCATGACGACGATCACCAACGCTGAGCAATGGGAAAAAACATCCAAATGGCTCGCCGCCGAAGGCATGCCCATAGCACAGGACGCCTGGACACCGGATGGCTCAACCTATGTCGCCTTCATCGACGCACGCGAGAAACTCGATAACATGTATCTCGAAGTACTTGTCCGTCAGGATGACAGCGTGGCGATGGAAGGGCCGATCGCAGACATTCTGATCGGCGGATAGGCTAATTTCAAATGCCTAGGAGACCTGTGCGCGGGTGGTTGGAGACAGCCGCTTCAATCGCTGATTCTATGGGCTTTTCCAAGGAAAGAGCCGGACGTGGCACATCGATCGGTCAGGAGCGGTTCGGTCTTGCCGGGTGCGCACGATCCACATCACCGCTCGACGAGCTTGGCAAGCTGATCGACTGGAGAGGCACGCCGCTACGCTTCTTGATGGGAAAACGTAGCGTGAGAGGAGGTGCTAGGATGGCAATCCATCTAGGTCCGAATAACCGGCAAGAAGCCCGCATCGGCTCGCGCCCGAATTTCGCCCCCAGTGCGCCGCCCCCTAAGGGCTGGCAAAGCGTCCTGTCGGATCTAGAGGCTCATCGCGGTATCGCGTCCAAATGACGGGGTATCTGCATCGCTTAAGCGGCTTCGCGTTCGCGCGGTGGGTCGACAGCGGGAACCGGGGCAACCTGCTTACGGCTTCGCTGTGCGTCTGGAGCGCCGCGACTGCGCTGTGCGGCCTCGCGACCGTCTACTTTCAACTAGCGGTGGGGCGCCTGATAGTCGGCTTCAGCGAGGGGGGACACAATCCCGGCGCACATGGCCTAATCTGTGACAGCTATCTGCCAAAGCGGCGAACCAGCCCCGTTGGAGTTCAGGTGTCCGGCGCTTCCGTCTTTTACTGCGTCAGACATTTGTGGAGGAGAGCGAGTGAACGTTGAGGAATGGCGCCAGCCGCGTTTGCCGCGACTAGCAGAGGGAAAGCGGCGATGAGTAACGGGGTCGTTTTCGTGAGTGATGAGGCAGTCTCGCGCTCATTTGCTTTCGCCGATGTTATCGAGCAGATGGAGCACGCCTATCGCGAACAGGCGAGCACCCCCGGTTGCGCCGGCCATCTCGCGCTCCGGGCGGGCGGATCGGTGCTGCGGGTCAACGCCTATGCGCCGGCGGGCAAGGGCATGCTCGGCGCGAAGCTGTTCGGCTGGGGATCGAAACCTGGGGTGAACTACGCGATCTTGCTGTTCGACCGCGAAACCGGGCTGGTACGCGCGATCGTCGACGGCATGTCAGTCACCAAACTTCGGACCGCCGCGACCTCCGCCGTCGCCGCGCGTCTGCTGGCACCAGCGAAGGCGCTGAAACTTGGTGTTATCGGCAGCGGTCTCGAGGCTAGGTCGCACGTCGAGGCGCTTGCATCGGTGTTGCAGATCGCGGGGCTGAGCGTTTTCAGTCCCAATTCCGATCGCCGCGCGCGTTTCGCTGCGGATTTCGTAGCCCAGGGCATCGACGTGTGTGCGGCCGCGAATGGGCCGGAAGCGCTTGCCGACGCGGATATCGTGATCGCCGCCGCCAAATCGAACGACGGTGGTCCGGTGATCGACGGGGCCTGGGTCCCGCCGTATGCTCTTGTCATCTCGATCGGGTCAACCATGCCCGGCCAGCGTGAGGTTGATACCCGCTCGATCGTGGACCGCGACCTGATCGTCTGCGACACGGTCGAGAACGTGCTGCACACCGGTGATCTGGAGGCTGCTTTGGCGCAAGACGCTACGATTGTCGAGCGCATGATCAGCCTTTCAGATCTAGTATCCGGCGCTGCCGACGAGCGGCTGCGCGACGCCCGCTCGCCGATGTTCAAGTCGACGGGGAGCGGGCTGCAAGACGTCGTCGTCGCCGAAGCCGCCTACCGGATGGCGGTCGCCGCGAGCCTCGCCACCGACCTTCCAATAAACTTCGCCGCCCGCGGCTGACCTTCAACTTCGGAGCGATCAGGGATCGACATGACTAAAAGAACCGACATCCGCGAATGGGCTCGCGAGCACGTGACGGGCGTGGCCAATGTCACACTACCGTCGTTCACCTCCGATCTCGCCGGCCTCGACGAGGCGGCGATCCGGCATGACATCCGCCGACACGTCGAGAACGGATTCACCGGCACGCTGATGGTTGGCGAAGTCGTGCTAAGACAATTCGAGTACGATCGATTTCTAGAGATCGCGGTCGACGAGGCCGCAGGCCGGTTGCATCTCATCCATCACGCCTGCTTCGACACACCGGACGAGAACGCACGCACCGCGGACGTAGGGGCTGCGCTCGGCATGCGTCTGTCGCTGCTTACCTACCCTGCCTGGCTCTACGCGGAGGACGAGCAGCAGATCTATGCTTACACTAAGGCTTTCTGCGACCGCACGTCGCTCGGCGTCATCCTGTTCCCGGTGCCGCTCTGGAACTTCACCCGCGTCCATCCCGCGGGACTTTCCGCCGACCTGATCGAGCGGCTGATCGACGACTGCCCTAACGTCTGCGCGATCAAGGCGGAGGGCGGCTATCCCAGCCCCATGGGGTTTGTCGAATGCTATCGGCGCTTCTCTGAGCGCGTGATCGTCACCAACCCGCTCGAGACGGACATCCTCGCGCTGGCGCAGATCGCTCCTGTTCAGTTCATGGGTACGAGCAACTCGGAATATTTTGGCAATGCGGTCCCCAGGCTATTCGACATGGTACGGCAGGGTCGCTTAGCGGAGGCGACCGAGCTCTATTGGAAGGTGGATCCGGCACGCCGCGCCAACGCGCTGGTCAGCGCAACCTGGGCGGGAACCGGCCTCGTTTCGCGCCTACAGTGGAAATACCAGGCGTGGCTCAGCGGCTACAGCGGCGGCCCGCTGCGCCAGCCGACCATGCGGCTCAAGGACTCGGCCATGTCCCAGTTGCGCAGCGGACTGGTCGCCTCAGGGCTTCCCGTGACGTCGCTTCACGATCGGGATTTCTTTGCCGGGCTAAGGTGATGCGGGGAACATTCTCCCCGGCTAGGTGCCAGTGGGTGAAGATCGGATAGGATATTGCAACACGTCGGGCGCCTATGCTCGTGCTCCGTCTCGGACGACCGGCAGCACGCCATGCGTCGTCGATCTGAGCGTCTTTCGCGCTCGGAGGGAGCGCCGATCCGAAGGGCGTCGCAACGGTGCGCGTGTAGACCACAGCTTCATGACGCTGTTGCGTAAGCATTCGGCGAGGGCCGCGGTGACGAGCGTCAGTCGTTTGCCGATTTCAGAATACGCTTTGCAGCGGCATTG